>CAYXQY010000019.1:34665-34765 GCA_964466525.1 uncultured Planctomycetia bacterium | reverse complement strand
GTGGGGAAGGATACGGGATACGGACGCAAAATCACCAATGAATTTTACACCGACGAGGGCATAATTAAGGACGGAAAATTTTACCCGGACGGAACCGGGG
>CAYXQY010000019.1:0-34655 GCA_964466525.1 uncultured Planctomycetia bacterium | reverse complement strand
CTACTACGATCAGGGGGAGACCCCCAACACAATGATGTCCGTCTTCGATTACGGCGACCGGTTGCTCGTGTTCGAAGTTCGGGGCCTCGTGGGGAAGGATACGGGATACGGACGTAAAATCACCAATGAATTTTACACCGACGAGGGCATGATCAAGAACGGGAAGTTTTACCCGGACGGAACCGGGGACCCGCAACCCCTGGAAGGCGTGGAGGCAAACGTCGCCCCGGGAGGGAATTTCGGGAATTTCATCAACGCCGTCCGAAGTCGCAAACGATCGACGCTGAACGCCGAGATCAAGGAAGGCCACTACTCAAGTGCTCTTTGTCACCTCGGTAATATTTCCTACCGTCTCGGAAAACAGGTGCCGTTCGAAAAACCCGACCGGATCGAGCACGATGTGGAGGAAAAAACCTTCGAGGCGATTGAGAAAAATCTATCCTCGGGGGTCGGACTGGCCCTTGAAGACCTTGAGTACCAGATGGGCCCCACCCTGCAGTTTTCCCCGGACCGGGAACAGTTCCACGGCGACCACGCGGAGAGTGCCAACCACCTACTCCGTCGTGCCTACCGCGAGCCGTTTGTGGTGCCTGACAGCGTATAGGGGACGACTGAACATCCGGGTGTATTGCGTCACAACCATTTTGACAGTGCGACGTCGATCCGTAAACATCCCGTCAGACCATGTTCCTTCTCCCCGGTGGATAGGGAATGATCCCTCCCTCCCGGGGCGATTGAACATCGATCCTGTTCCAGTCCGTACCTGACCCGTTTGTGTGAACGCCTCAGATGTTTTTCGTTTCGTCCGGATATCGTACGTACGAACCGCCAGGATCGTGAGCCACGGACCCCAGCAAATGGCGCAAGGGTACGGAAACCGCCCGCCGGCACACCCTTCCGGGAGGCTGCTGAAAAACCCTCGCAACGTCAGTGCGAGGAGATTTGTTCCGTCCGCACGGAAAAAACCGGAGGCGATGCCGTCAGTGCATCGCCGAGGGATTTTTGACACAGCGGACGGTCAATGCACCGCATCCGTCAGGACGGGAAATTCGACATATAGCTTTATCATATGCGGATAAGCTTGTAAATCCGCATTCTTTCGAACGGCCCAATTTCCGGCGCTTCTCTGCGTCATTCGTCGTCGACAATGCACTTTCGGCATTGCTTCCTCCTCGTTCCTTGACCTGCCTGGAACCTGGACCGCTGATGAAACGAAGGTTTTTCAACGGCTTCCTGGTCGGCATTTGGTATTTGATTGTTTTCCGGGAAACAGGATTGATTTAGATCGAACGTAGGATGTCAACCGTTTGATCTGCTGTATGCTCAACCCCCCTTTCGCACCGGGATCCGCAAGATTGATCAGGGAAACGGAAAATTCCGATACCGCTCCCCCCACGGCAAACAGGAAGGTACCCCGCTGGATCCACTGGAGTTTTATTTGCGCCCTCGATCGTACAGGTCGCGTTTCGATAACCCCAATCTTTTTTCAGCACTTTCTCAGGGGACCCTGTACGCTGAAGGAACGAAAATGGCTTTATTGGATGAGAACCGTTTGAAAAAAATCGTTTACAGGAGTAATCTACACCCGGATGAAGTGGTGGAGAATTATTCCTCCTCCACCACTTCCGCCCTTGCTTTCTCTCTTTTCTCTTCTCAGAAACCGAATTTCCTACATTCCTATCCCGATGAAGGGGCAGCTATTTTGATGTATTCCCGTGCTCAAGCTTTACGCGTTTTGGCTGGTTTGAATTTGAAAACATGGACGCTTGCGGTTGCGATGGTTATGACCTTGCTCGTGTCGCCCGCAGTGCCTGGCTACGACCTGAGCATGGTCAACACAAGCGAGCACGCGCTGTCGAAGCACCCGGTGCGGGTGGCGATGGCGAAGCTGCCCGCCCCGTTTCGAAGCGATTCGTTGCAGGCGGTCGATGCCCGGGGCCAGCCGCTGCCAACGCAGGTCGATGACCTGACCGGTGACGGTAAACCGGACGAGGTCGTGTTTCTGGTGGACATGAAGCCAATGCAGGCCCGGACGGTGCAGTTGCGGCGCGGCCGCACGTCCCGGGCAAGCACGAATCTGGCGGTCCGCGATGATGGCGTGCTGGTCAACGAATACCTGCAATGGAATACCCGCGCGCAGAAGCTTGTGACGCGCGAGGACGAGTCGGTGCTTGAGAACATGAGCGTCAGCCGGCCGGGGACGCACACGGGCCAGCCGCGACGGCTGGAGGGCCCGGTTCGCGTGGTGCACGCGGATGTGTTCCAGAACGACACATTTCGCATCCACCGCTGGCTGATGCTGTATGGCGGTACGCGCGGAAGCGAGTACGTGTTTCGCGTGGAGAACCGCACCGACGCCGAGCAACAGCTCAACATGCAAGCCAACGGCCACATCGGCTCGCACATCATTCCCGACGGTACGCCGGAGGTGGAGGTTGTCACGCCAACCGGGATGGCGCTGCACTCGGACCCGCGCGTGTCGGAGCGGCCGCACCAGCTCTGGTTTAACCGGCAGAACGATCGCGCCCTGGGCTGGATCTGCCACCAGCCGGCCGGCTGGGCGCGGTGGATTTCGCGCGGCGGCGGCTCGCCCGGTCAAGCCGGGTCGCGCATCAAGATCTCCAAGTTCTGGGGCAGCTCGCAGGACCCCTGGCATCAGAAGCGCGATTTCAGTTCGCTGCCTGAGCCGGTGATCCTTGAGCCGGGCGAAATGCGCCGCTTTGGCATGAGCTTTCGATATTACGAAGGGCCGGCGGCTCAAACGCTCAAGCAATACCACGCCGATGCGGTCAAGGCGATGGGCTCGGTCAACGTGTATGGTAATGGCGAGGTGCTGACCGTTGCCCCGGGGCCCGGCTTCTTGAAAGAGGACTTTACCGAACCCGGCCGCTGGCTTACCGGCGAAAATGCGGAGTTGAGCGTGCGAACAAGCAATCGAGCGGGCGGTGCCGTGCTTCGCACCCGCGGCGACGGCGGCACGATCGCGTTTCCCATCACGCGCAATTTCAGCGTGTTGACCGAGCTTCGCGGGCAGATCGGCTCGATCTCGGACAACGCGAAAATGCAGGTGCATCTGAAAGACCTCGACACCGGCCAGCAGCGCACGCTGGTGGAGACAACCGATGATTTCAATGTGTCGGTCTCTGAGCAATTGCCGTGGCGGGGCGTGCGGCGTGTGCTGGTACAGCTCGAACTGATGCCGCGCGACGGCGCGCAAACCAACGGCACCGGCACGCTCGAAGCGACGCTGGAACAACTACGGCTTGCCTGGCCGCTGCCGGCCAAACCGACGCTGTTTGCGCCCACCGAAGGCGCGGAGCTGAGTAACCTTGCGATCAGTTTCGGCGTTGAAACGCACACCGTGGAAACTGCCGACGGTGCTTACCAGGTGCAGGTCAGCACCGATCCGGACTTTGGCAGCCTTCACGAGACGCTGCGCATGGACCCGGTGGTCTGGCACATGTGGAAGAAGAACGCATCGCGCAAGTCGCTGTATCCGGACAAGGCGTATCCCGCTGGCCGGTATTACGCCCGGGCGCGGGGCATCAGCGTGGCTGGCGATCCCGGGCCGTGGAGCGAGGTCAAGCAGTTCCGCGTCGTGGGTGAAGCACAGAACAAGCGTAAGCCGTTGGTCAAGAAGGTCCATCCGGATGAGCCATTGTTTATCATCGGCGATGCGAACAAGGTCAGCACATCACGCAACATCTGGAAAAGCCTGCCCTCTGAACTTCGCCCGTACTTTGCGTTCCAAATCGGTGGCGAGCGATTGCCGGGCGATCCCGATGAATGGGAACTGGATCAGGTGCAATACCTGCCACGCATGCACCAGTTCGTGGATGTCGCTCAGCTCGAAGCGCTGTATAAGAAAGACAAAACGATCATCGGCACGCTGTTCGGCGAAATGGGCTTCGACGGCGAATCGATGTATCGCGCCACGCGTCTCGCGGGCAACCACGGTCGGCTGTCCGGGTTCCTCGGCGGGTTTGTCACCCAGATGTTGCGGTTGACCACCGAGGAGGCGACGAAGCAGTTCAAGGATTACGCGCCCTACATCATGCCGGTGGCCAAAAGCAACAATCCCAAGCGGCCTCTGGCCAAGTATATTATCGCCACAAGCCTGTACGCGACCGGCCGGGTCGATCAATGGTGCGCCGAGACCGAGTTCGGCAACGCATACAAAACGCTTGACTGGCCCTGGCAGCGCAATTGGAAGCCGCGCGTGGTCACGCGCCCGATCGATTGGATGCAGCCGTTTATTTTCGGCCTCGCGGGCGGAGCCTCCGCTTATTACGTGCAGACCTCCGTCGGCGGGATCACGCCCTCGGGCAACGGCCGCATTCGAAACTTCGACGGCCAGGGCAACAAAGGCTCGATGTGGCACCGCGCAATGGGCCCGTTCTTTACCGATCTGGTGAAATACGACATGATCCCGACGCGCCAGCAGGTGCGCAACAAAATGAGGGTGGCCCTCGAAGCCAAACCAGAATATGCATACCACTCGCCCCATAAGTCGACCACGCGATTCCCGAACCGCATTGTGGGCGCGTTGCACGGGATTGACGTGACGAACCAGTCGTTGTCCAACATTTTCCAGATGCAGTGGATGGCGGACAGCTCGCGATATTACATCGTGCCGATGTTGCCCATTCACGCGACCCAGGCCGAGCGCGCGCTGTTTCAGGACGTAGTCGATCCCGATGAGTTTGAATCGGCCCAGGCGGCGATGGATTATTTTGACCAGCGCTATCCCGCCCCGCCCAAGGGCAACGAGGCGTTTTCGGTGTTGGTCGGTGACACGGGGGTGATTACCAATACCCAGGACGAGCGATCCGAGGCGCGGCCACAACAGTATTACCTGAACCTCACCAGGGGACCGGTCGAGCAGGTGCGTGGCAAGGTGGAGTATCGCCAGTATCTGCTGACCAAACAGATGGACGACCAATTGTTCATCCACGCCAATAACTACATGGTGAAGTACACCGACGTGGAACTGATGGTCAGTGATCCTGATGCGATCAACATCGAGGTGAAGCCCGAGGTCGCACTGATTGATAAGCAGTGGAACAGGCAACAGGGCGTGGTGTCGCTCCGGCTCGGTCACAACACCGGCGTGGCGCGGGTGCTGGTCAAAGATAGCGGCCAGTAACACGGCCCTGGGGCCGGCGCCATACCTCGGCGAAGGCTCGGAATAACTTTGTAATCAGCGACAAGGTGTCTTGTGCGATGCTTGGTTGGCGTCGAATTATTCGGCGGACTTCGACCCGCGGCTGCCGGGACAACCATTTTCCAATCGTCAATAAAAAACGAAAATTGATGCAGATGTTTAACGCGTTTTCGATCATGCAACGATCTTTTTCACTGCTGTGGTTCCTGATGCTTGCAGTCCCGGTTTTTGCGCAGCAGGGCCAACTGAAGCTTTACGGAAAAGGCGCGCAGTTCGACGTTCACAGTGACGCGGTGCGTCTTTACGACCAGCCCGCACGCGGCGAACATTCCATCGGCGTCGAAAAGAGCCAGTTTCAATATGAAATGGCTGACCTGCATGCGTTCAAAGACGGCCATCGCATCGACCGTTTCTCGATTCATATGTACGAATCGCCCCGAAGCTGGGGCGGCGGGGTCGTCCTCGAGAACGCGGATGAGCAGCAGGAGGCCGGCTTTTTTCTTGATAACCCCGAGTGGAGCCTCGAAGATGCTAAGGGCCGGGCGCAGATTTATGATGGCAATGGCACCCAGAGATGGATCCGGGTTCGATTTGAGTTCGACTGGCCCAACCGTAGCTATACCTATCATGTCAGGGACCTGGATAGCGGACATGTCGAAACCGGCACGCGCCCGCTCAAACAGGGCCAAAACGTCGCCACCGTGGCGCTTCGCAACAACAGCGGTGCGGGCAATACGGGCGATATGAACATGTGGTTCGACGACATCCGTCTAAGCGCGGAAACGTTCAACTATCACTATGGTTTTGAAAACGGTGAAATGCCGACCGGCCCGGGCTGGCAGGCGCCTCCGGCATCGGCCGGCACGGGCAGCCCCATCGAACTGCTTGTCAAAGCGCAAAACCCCGAGGGCCATCGGCTGACACAGGGCAGCTACGAGAACATCGTCACGGTTGCAAGCGGGACCACGGAACCTGAGCGGATCAATCTGCCCTCGGGGCAGGCGGTCGCCTCGTTCACCTGGCGGCAGAATCAGCCCGGCGCGCACCGCATTCGGGCCAGCCATCCGAGGCTGCGTGAGGCGACCCACACCATCGAGTTTTCCGGTGGTCAGCAACTGGCCCTTCAGGCTGAGCAGACCGAAGGCCAGGTGTGGTCGCGCATCATCTGTTACGTCACCGTGCAGGATGAGCATGGCAACCCGGTCGCCGCCGGGCAATACAACGATCTGATTTCCGTTTCCGGAGGCGAGGTTAACAAAACGGTGACCGTCACTGACGGCGTCACGCGTGCCCGATTTATTTTTTCACCCAGCGGCCCCGGCGAATATACGATCACCGCTAATCATCCCGACCTCGAATCGGCCGAGCAAACCATCAAGATCAACAACTAAGTCATGTCCGCTTTAGTCAAAGTTCTAACGCTCGAAGTCACAGGTTTTGCTCTGCACCATCCTATCTGATGGCCTGAATCCGAGTTTAGCGCAGGTCAGTCCGAGAGCGCTAACCACCGCCGATGGACGCCGATCAACACGCAGTGACGGGTTCGCTCAGGTTCGGGTTGAATGATCGACAGAATTCGACCGGGGCCATGTCCCACGGCCCGAACCAAACGTCTGTCAGATGCCCCCCGTGATTCGATCCCCCCACCTGTTCCACTGGCCCAGGATGTATCACTACGCTCATGATCTTTTCGGCTGTGAGCGTTATCATGGTCGGGCCCGGCGGCGTTGCCGGGATGCAGGGTTACCTCAAGTTCCCGAACTGAAGTTCCGCGACAGATGGCGGAGGCCTCCAACTGGTTCGTCCCGCAGGGGTGCACCGGAAGCCATCGGAACACCGATGAAGAAGACGTGTACAAAACTGATCAAGCGTTGCCACTTCCCCTCCCGTCATTTCTATCGTGCTCGGGAGAATGGATATGGGAACCTTCGGCTCACGGAAAAGATACGGGGCGAATTACAAGTCAACAAGACGGTCGCGGAGGAACTGGACGGGATGGTGAACGGTCCGGTCACCCAGGTCGCGGATCTGATGCCGGCAGGAAAAACCGGGGGCCAGGACATGTGTGTCCAACGAGGTTCCCTCAAGGGCGGGTAGCAACCGGTGGTTCGCCATCTGCCTGGATACGTCGTAGTGTTCTTCCTCGTATCCGAACGACCCCGCCATGCCGCAGCAGCCCGCGTCCAGCAGATTTGCGGAAACGTCGGGGAGCTGATCGAGCACCTCGGACAGGTTGTCCACGCCCGGTATCGCTTCCTGGTGACAGTGAGGGTGCACCAGCACCTCCGCGGGATCGTTGTCGAGCTGCTGACATCGTTCGCGGAAGGCATCGGAGTTCGACAGGAACGAAGCCAGTGTTTGCACGCCCTCCCGCAGCTGACCGGCGTCGTCGTCGGACAGGTGATGTCCCGCGTCGCCGGCGAGGGAGGAGTAGCAGGACGGTTCAAGCACAACCACCGGCAGGTCGGCCTCAAGGTCCGGTTCGAGGGCATCGTAACATCCCTCGATTTGCTGTTTCCATGTATCAAACAGCCCCTGCGAAAACGCCGGTCGACCGCAGCAGGGTTGCTCTTCAATCTTGACGGTGTACCCCAGTTCCTCCAGCAGTTCGACGGCCGCGATGGCAACCGGAGCATTCATGTAGACGGACAGTGTATCCAGGAACAAACGGACGTCCGGTTCACCCCGCTCCGTGTTTTCGTGGCGCTTTTTGAACCAGTTAAAAAAGGAAGTACTGGACGGTCTTGGCAGCGGTCGTTCAGGATGGATGTCCAGCCAGGATTTCAGTTTGGACTCCAGCCAGCCCCCGGACATGAATCGAGAAATCGTCCGAAATCCGGGAATGGAACTGCCGCTCCGCATAAAATTACCTATTTTTCCAAACAGGCGGTCGCGAAGTGACGTTCCGTTTTCCTCGTTATAATGACACAGAAATTCAAACTTCAGTCGTGCCATGTCCACGCTGGACGGACATTCCTCTTTGCAGGCTTTGCAGCCGACGCAAAGTTCCATGACGCGGTACATCTCCTCCGACGTCAGGGTCTCCAGGTCCAGGTTTCCTCCGATGGCCTCGCGCAGGGCATTGGCCCGACCCCGCGTGGAATCGACCTCGTTTTCCGTCGCCATGTACGAGGGACACATGGTGCCGCTGTCGGTTTTTCGACACAGGCCGTTTCCGTTGCAGGCTTCGATGGATCCAAGCAATCCGCCCTGCTCCTCGTGGTTCAGGTACGTGTTCTCGATCGTCTGACCGTACGATCCCGAGTAACGGAAGTTGTTTTCCACGTCGTCCGGTTCGACCACTTTCCCGGGATTCATCAAATGATCCGGATCGAAGATGTTCTTTACCTTCTTGAACGCCTCGGTCAGTTCCGGACCGTAGTATTCCTCGCTCAGCCACGACCGCACCATGCCTTCACCGTGTTCTCCGGAATACGTCCCGCCGTATTTTTTGGCGAGCAGTGCGACTCGACGTGCGACAACCGGCATTTTACGCCGGTGTTGCTCGTCCTTCAGGTTCAGCACCGGGCGAATGTGAAGAAGCCCGACGGACGCGTGTCCGTAGTATGCGGCCTCCATGTCGAACTCCTGAAGCAGCGCGAAAAACTCCTTCCCGAAATCACGCAGGTGCTCCACGGGCACGACCGCATCCTCCACGAACGGCGTGGGTTTTTCTTCTCCTTCCAGATCCATCACGATATTTAATCCGCCTTCCCGGACTTTCCACGCTGCGTTCTGTTCGTCCGGTTCAACCATGTGAGAGACCTTATTTGCCCCGAGTTTCCCCCGGCAGAGCTGTTCGAGTTCCTCCAGTTGTTTCTTCAGATGTTTCCGGTCGTCCCCCTCGTACTCCACCATCAGCACCCCGCCCGGATTGTCCTCGATAAAGTACGCGTACTGACCGAAAATGCGGTGGTTTCGAGCCAGGTTGATCAGAAACTGATCGATCAGTTCCACGGCCGATGGATCCGTTTTCACCACGTGCTGCACGGCGTCGAGTGCATCCCAGAGGTTTTCGAACTGCACAACCCCGAGGACCGTCTGCTCCGGGACCGGAACCAGGTCCAGTTTGATTGTGGAGATCGTGCCCAGGGTACCTTCCGACCCGACCAGCACGTTTGCGGGGTTGACCGGATCCTGATCCACCAAACGGTCCAGGGGGTACCCGGCCACGTTTCGTAGTAGATCGGGAAACCCTTCCCTGATCTCTTTTTCATAACCGTCCACCAGATCGAGTAGTTCTCGAATCAACCGCCGTTCACGAACAGAAAAACGGGCGCTGGAGGGGGCAAGGGGCGTACGTAAAGGACGGAGGTGCACCTCATCACCCCCGGACAGAACGGTTTTGACCTCGCGGACGTAATCAATGGTCTGTCCGTATTTAATGGACCGGGACCCCGCGGAGTTGTTTCCCACCATGCCGCCGATCGAGGCGCGATCGTGAGTTGCAGGATCGGGCGGGAACTGCAGCGAATGAGGGGCAAGCCGTTCATTCAGGTCATCAAGCACAACACCGGGTTGCACGGTGGCTGTTCGATTCTCTGGCTTTATCGCCAGAATATCGTTCATATGCCGGGACAGGTCGATGACGAGTGCTTTTCCGACGGTTTGTCCGGCAAGGCTGGTTCCGGCCCCGCGCGGGAGCACCGGCACCTGTTCGTTCGTGGCAATTTCTACCGCACGGCGTAGATCGGCTGTATCGGTCGGACAATACACCGCGAGTGGCTGTACGCGAAACGGGCTGGCGTCGGAAGCGTACACCGCCCGCGTCACGTGGTCGACGGAAAGTTCCCCCGCTCCGTGTTCCGTCAACCGGTCGGCGACGGACACGGGTAAACAGTCCTCCACACCCTGCTCATTCTGTTTACGTGTTTCCATAGAAAAGCGACGTGATTGCGATACAGGAAGTTCAGGAAATCCGTCCAGCTTGCGAGGGGAACATCATGATGTGCTGAACACAATCGGCTCCGCCGGAGCCTTTGAAATTACCCTCACGTGCCGCACGACGCGGAGAAGAGATACGCAAGGGATAGAACGGAAAACCCATAAAGAAAGGGTAGATTCAGCAGGAACCCCGCAATTGCGAAACCAATTCCACCACCGATAGCACTCAGTTTCTTGTACATGAACGGACCACGGTCGGTAAAAGTGGAAAATTCAAGAAGTGTCTTTATTTTAAATCGTAATCGCCAGGAGTTCAATTTGTTCCTTCTCATAAATCATCGTTAAATTCCGGGGGAAACCGAAGGTAGAAGTGCATATCAGTCCAACAGTTTGTTTTCGTGAGATATTCGTTCTGCTATTCATCAGGAAACTGCAGAATACCCAATTTAATTTTGCTCAACGCGATATCGACCCCCTTTCCAACTCGCCCGAATTGATTTCTCAGTCCAAACAGGCTCGACTATTCCCTGAGGGGGGAACGTTCTCATTTTATCAATAAACAGCACCATCAGATCCGGCTGCTCGTGTTTGATTCGTCCCAGAAACGGGTCCTTGAACACGGATTGAAAGTGGAAGTTTTTTAGAAACGAAAGCCCTTCAAGTAATCGATTCATCTGAACGCAGGAGGACATCTGGTCGGGATCGGTCTGGTTTGTTTTCTGATACCCCCTCTTCTCTTTCAGGTTGTTAAATCGTGCCTTAGGCAGGTCCGTTCCGTCCACGAACCAACAGATGAACTGTTTAAAAGCCTATCGGATCTGCAGGTCTCAGTCAGTTTTCGAATTGAACCAGACGTACGATTCGTGGGATCGAGAATACCAATCTGGACAGGGCATGGCGGGAGGGAAGCAAGCCCGGAACGAGACGTGAGGCTTTCAACCGTTGTCTTGACATCATCGATTTGATAGTCGTTGTTTCTCCCGTCCAAATTTGGTATTTTAATTTAAATTTCTGGGTGAAATTGGGTTCGAAGAGAAGCTGGAAAATCTTCATTTGTTTCAACCCAGTTATAACCTGGTAGTTTTTTATTTCACATCTCCGCTGGATTCAGGTGAATTAGTTGAAATCATGGACAGGGGATTCTTAGTAAAAGATCACGAAACAATCATCAAATAAATTGCACTGGCAGAAAATATCGGTTTTCAGGTGAAAAAGGACCAACTTATCATCCGGATACAGAATTTTCTGCATTGATTGCTCAAGATCGGGCGTTTTTGTATCCAGAACTGAAACGCTGAAAATGTGTCGCCCTATCAGAAGAGTGCTATTCAGGAGGTCTTTAATGAATTCTAACGTCACATTAGACACCCGTTTTCAAATCGGACGGCCGGTTCGTTTGCGGTTCGGTCTGTTTCTGCTGTCCACCCTGTTTTTGATGATTCCGAGCGCGTTTCTTCCCCTTGCCGGACAGGAGGATCAGAAGGCGGAAACGAACAGGACCTGGTCTTTCGTAAGCACACCCGACTTATTCAACGTGGACGTGGGAGACCTTCGGGATTATCCTGATTACAGGGGATCGAAAAACAGCATGACCCCGACCTGGCGGAAGACGACGGGCCGGTTTCTTGATTTCCTGAAAGCGGAACAACCGGAGTTCGTGGCCGTCGCCGGGGACCTGGTCATGGCCCGGTGGCATCAGGGGGCAATATACGAAGGCGTGTTCGGACCAATGAAAAAGAATCTGAAATCCCTGGATCTCGAGGAGGAAAAACAGCGTGTCCGAAATGCGGCGGATTTCTACTTCGGAAAATGGAACAAATTCTTTACTGAACGGGGCCTGAAGGCATATCCGGCGGTCGGGGATCACGAACTCGGAGACGACTATTCATGGAGCCACCCCGTGGCGGTGCAAACCGTTCCCACCCACCGGGAACGATTCGCCCATTATTTTGTCGATCCAATTCGTGACAAACTGTATAGTTATCCGGAATCGGGGCAACACAAACACAGCGTCTACGCAATCCGTCACAAAAACCTGCTGTTGATTTCGGTTGACGTATTCCATCAACCCCATCCGGAAAAGCCTCCTCGGGTGGAGGTCGGACCGGCTCAGCTTCAGTGGCTCGAGCAGGTTCTGAATCGTGCCCGAACGGACCGGGACATCGATCACGTGATCGTTCAGGGTCATACGCCGGTGTTATTCGAAGGATACAATATCAAGGCAAACGTAAGTGGCACACTTCACCTGAATCAGGGGAAAACGTCTCCGTTCTGGAAACTGATGAAGTCTCATCAGGTCGATTTATACCTGACGGGCGAAGTGCACGCCGAAAATGTCAATCAGGACGGACGCGACTTGCCTCTTCAGATCACGCACGGAGGGCTTTTCGGTTTCAAAGGAGACAAACAGTTGAGCTTTCTGAGGGTGAAGGTTTTCCCGGAGAAACTGAAGCTCACGATGAAATCCGTGGACATTCGTGCGTCCGGGAAGCAGTTTTTCCAACCCGGAAATCCGACCACGAAGCTGAAAAAACAGATTCGAATTCTCGGCACGCCCGGAGTGAAAGGGACCCTGACCATCGACAAGTCCGGTTCAGGGATGACGTTCCGGAATCAATCCGGTGTGTTCACCGGTGTCAGCACACCCGGCAAATAAGTTCCTTTCCATTTTTTATCTTCTTCCATGTTCACGATGTCCATCCGCTCCATCGCCAGAACGTCCGTTTTCGTTCAAATTGTTTCCGTTCTCTTCCTGCACCTCCTTGTCCCCGGTCTAATATCCACGGCTGAAGCACAGGAGGACCGCCGGCCCAACATTCTGGTTATCATGTCGGACGACCACGCGGCTGACGCGATCAGCGCGTACGGCAGTAAGATGAACAGGACCCCCGGCATCGATCGCCTTGCACGTGAAGGCATGCGCTTTACGAACTGTTTCGTGGTGAACTCCCTGTGTAAACCAAGTCGAGCCACCATCCTGACCGGGACGTACGGGAAAATAAGCGGCATGATCAATAACAGGTCGAAAGCGTTCGACGGATCCCGGCTTACGTTTCCAAAAATGGCACGAGAAAGCGGATATGAAACGGCACTCATCGGGAAATGGCACCTGGGAAGCCGCCCGACCGGTTTTGATCACTGGGATGTGCTTCCGGGGCAGGGCAGGTATTTCGATCCCGTCTTTAAAACCAGCGAAGGCACGACGAAGGAAGAGGGGTTTGTTACCGACGTCATCACGGAAAAGTCGATCGACTGGCTGAAACAGCGTTCAGGTCAAAACCCATTTATGCTTCTTGTTCAGCACAAGGCCGTACATGCTCCCGTGGAACAGTTTAAAAAGACCTACAAAGATCGTTACACGGAAGAACTCCCCCTCCCTCCCACGCTGTTTGATCAGTACAGAGGACGGCCCGGGCCACGGAATGCAAAAGGACATTATACCTGGCTCACGCGGATGCCGAACAACGACTACAGCGAATCTCCCCCGGGTGAGTTCAACTGGAAGCAGAGACGCCGCTGGATGTATCAACAGTATTTCACGGATTACCTTCGTCAAGTTGCAGCGCTTGACGATAACATCGGCCGACTGCTCGATTACCTGGACCGGAATAACCTGACGGACAACACCGTCGTCATTTATACGTCGGACAATGGATTTTTTCTCGGGGATCACGGCTGGTACAACAAAATGTGGATGTACGAGGAATCCATTCAGATTCCTCTGATCGTACGCTGGCCGGGTTCTATCCAGGCCGGTTCGACGAACGATAAAATGGTGCTAAATCTGGACTTTGCCCCTACTTTTGCCGATCTCACCGGGCATGCCGTTCCGGATCAAATGCAGGGCAGATCACTGGTTCCTATGCTGACCGGAAAAACACCCGAAGACTGGCGGACGGCAATGTACTATAATTACCACCAGCAGTTCGGCGTTCCGGAACAGGAAGGCATTCGAACCGAGCGGTATAAATTAATTCACTACCCGGAACTGAACGAATGGGAGGCATACGACCTGGCGGAGAATCCCGGGGAAACAAACAATGTCTACGGGAAACCAGCATACAAACAAACGATCCAGGACCTCAAGAAAAAGCTACGAACACTGCGGGATCGGTACCTGATCCCCGAATCAGATGAAGAGAAACCTGGATAGAGCACTTATCAACCCTGTTTCGGGGGCTCCATAAACCCGGACAGTACGTATGTTGGAGTTCTAAGCGGGGTCCTCCATTCAATAACGCGTGGCCCTCCAGCGGATCCACTGATTATTCATCACCCGCTTATGCAGGAGTCGGTTATCCCATCCACTCCAACAGAGCCGCTCGACAGTGAACAATCATACATAAATAGAGCTCCCTGTTGATGTTTAGGGTCATCGGGGGGATCGTGTGTAGTGAACGGTTATACTGCGCATGCTGACGGCGGGTCTTCAGGGGGTGGATGTCCCGAGCACTTCGAACCATATGCTCCCCCATTGCCCGGCTTCGCAACAGCACCGCTCGTGTACACGATGGACAGGTAGTGACCCCATCGAGGAAGTTCGGAAATTATCCTCGCTCAGAAGCACATCAGTCTGCTGAGACACCTTCCAGCTTCCTTCAATCCATCAGACATCAGAGTTGCAGTGCAGGGAGGTCTGTGCTATTCAAGGATCTTATGCATGAACAGAACCGGTCCTTATCAAGACCTGTCCACCCGATAAAGTCAGGGGGTCTCCCGGGATTGAAACAGTAGACGATCGTATCCGGGGGTACGGAAGATGCCTCCGCTGACGTCAAAAAAACGATCGTTCAGCTGAAATACCCCATCCTTGGCGTTCACCCAGGAAGCGTCCGAACAGGGATGGAGGGATTTCATCGCCTCCCAGTTGGCGTAATTCTGATGACCGTTCGTTTCCAGAACGGACGTGTTCAGACCGGGGAGCGAGGCGAGCCGTGCGGCGACGTTTTTGTTCCACTCCACCAGCACCGGGTTCGCCGTCAGGTCCGCGCAGAAACAGGGGACGCCGTGTTTGCGGGCCACTTTCGCCATACGAAGCGTCATACTGAGGGTCTTCGCCACCGGTTTTAACGCCACGGCTCCGTACCCCTCTTCGATTTTTCGACGCGTGTCGCGTGCGGTGTGTGCACTCTCGTCCGCCGCGACCCGGACGGGCAGATTTTCCACTTCCACATTGGAGGATTCGGGAAACGGTTCTTCCAGAATTAGAAGGTCTCGAAGTGCTCCGATTTCCCGTGCGTGGTCAAGGAATGTCACGAGCGCGGATCGATCCGGATACCGGCCATTTACATCGACGTAATACTTGATGTTCCCGTCCTCCGAATGTGGTGTGCTGTACGATCGCACCGCTTTGTGTATTCGTTCCAGCCGCCGCTTATCCTTTTCCAGCATCTCCTCCCGGTCCCCCGGATGACCGGTTTTGATCTTCAGGAAAAAATGTCCGTCCTCGACCAGCTGCTTTACGTCGTCAAGGCCCGTATCGTAACCAACGACCGGTATCCGTGCGACCGTCCGCTGCCTGTGACGTATGATCGGACGAAAAGCTTCCGGCACAACGTCCACAATATCGGTCGATTCCCGGTCGTATGCGTGGAGCATCCAGGCCGCGTTGTCCACCGGCACAAGTGCGTTCAGGAGAAACGTCTTCGGCAGATCCTCCGTTTCCGCGATGGACCTGCCGTACGGTACCAGCTCCTCCAGAAGTTCATCCAACATTTCAAAGGGCGTGTCAAACGAGCATCCCTGGATCAGGTTCAAGGCTTTCCGTGTCACCATGAGCATCAGGAGGTTGCCGCCGGTTTCGGATTCACGTCGAAAGACCTCTGGAGCAGACCAGAGCACGCTCTGCGTGCCGACGCCGACGGCCCGGGTTCCCTCCTCGTTTTCCAGGACCACTGCCGGCTGCCACAGTTCGGTAAGATAGCTTCCCTTGAACCCGAACGGAGTCGATAGCGGTTCACGCCTGACATCCAGATCCGTGGATCGAACATCGATCATGACCGCTTCTTCAACCTCCGTGAAACATCATGAAAACCATGATTAAAATAACCCGCGACTCAAAATACGAAGATAATTTAGAACAATCGCGAGCACGGTCAGAAACCCCAGCACGCCAATCCCCAGGACCCCACGATTTACGGCGTATCGCCCCATGATATCGCGGTCTCGGGCAAAATCAAGCACCAGGTAACCCAGCACCGGAAACGCCACGACGGCAAGTCCCTGCGCAGTCCGGATCAGCTCGACCGGAGGGTTCCTGAAGTACAGGACGATCCCGAGTCCGACGGTCATCGTCGCCGCGGTCCAGATCTTCACGGGTCGTCCGTCCATCGAGGTTTGTCCGCCGTACCCATCCACCAGCAGCGTTGCACCGATCAGTGGATTGACGATCAGTGATGACAGACTAGCGAAGAGAAATCCAGTTGTAAATAGATAAAACGCCATGGGACCAACCAGCGGTTCCAGCTGTGCCGCCATGTCCGCCGCCGACTGCACCTCTCGTCCCGATTGATGAAGGGCACCGGCGCTGGTCAGCAGCACCACCGTGGAAATCAGGCCGAGAATGCCTATACCCAGAAGTGAGTCCACCCCTTCCGAGGTAAGGTCCTCAGCCCCCCAGTCCTTTTCCTTCATCAGGTATCCCTGGTACACAGCCGCCGCGATCGAAAACGTGGTTGAAGCTATTCCGAGTGTCAGGTACACCGATTCGGTGTTCGGAAACCCCGGAACCAGTCCCGTCACGGAACGCCGGAGGTCCACTCCCACCAGCAACAGCGTTCCGACAAATGACAGGATTAAAAGACCGACAATCACCTTCACGAGAAATTCCAGTTTGTTGTACAGATCCGGAAGAAAAAGGAGAAGCAGCGCGGGCACATACAGGAGAAACGCCCAGAACCGTACCCCGAAACCGAACAGTTCGTCCGCCGCAAGCCCCACTGCGGCGTTGTTCCCGGCCTGGAAGGCGAGGATGGCGAGGAATCCCGTCATCCCGCCCACCAACGCGGGGAGGGACCCGTACTTTTCCCGGGTGACCTGAAACAGGGTTTTGCCGGTGACAAGTCCAATCCGCGCGGACATCCAGACAAACGCAATCATAAAGACGGTCGCAACGATCGGCACCCAGAGCAACCGGTATCCGTAGTTGTTTCCCGCCAGCGTATTTAACGTCAGACTGCCCGGACCGATGACCACCGTGGCAAGCACGAGCGCGGGACCGAGTTTCGAAAGATACGTCCAGAGGCTGTTCAGTATTTTCACGAAGAACCGTCCTGTGACAACCAGTGTTTCCTGTTTTCCTCCACGAATTCATCGTCCCGAAGCTCGGGATATGCCTCGAAAATACGGTCGATCTCCTCCTTCTGTCCGGGCGAGAGCGTCAGGTCCGGGTCCAGACACCACCGTCCATCCAGAAGACCCTGCCGCCGGAGCACTTCATGAATGCCCGGGAGACACCCGGCGAACCGGTTCCCGGCGTCGAAAATGGCGGCATTGGCGTCCGTTAATTTTTCCCCCAGTTCCAGCAACTTTGAGGCGTCTCCGCCCTCCATCCGATGAAACCGTTTGATCCGCTCCAGCAGCTCCACCGCCTTCCGGGTCCAGCAGGCCCATTGCCCGAGCAATCCACCCGCAAAACGAATCCCCCCTCCAAAAGGAAACGTTGTTAACAGGTCCTGAACGATATGATCGTCGTTTCCCGTATATAGAGCAATCTCGTCCGCCCGGCCCGAATCCGCAACCGCCCGAACTACGTCCTGGGTTCGGTAGCGATCAAAGGGAGCGGTTTTCACCGCCACGACCCGATCGATTTCCACGAAGCGGCGCCAGAACGAGTAGGGCAGCGCCCGGCCTCCCACCTCTTCCTGAAGGTAGAACCCGAACACCGGCAGAACCTCGGCGACGGCCTGTAGGTGACGGATCATTTCCTCGTCCGACGCTCCCTCGAAGGAGGCGAGACTCAGCAGTCCGCAGTCGTATCCATGATCCTTCGCCACTTTTGCCTCCGACGTGGCCTGTTCCGTTTCCCCCACCAGCCCTGCGATCATGACGGGGTGTCGGCCCCCGGTTGCTTCGGTACACCGGCGCGCTTCGTTCATGGCAAGTTCAAGTACCGGCCCGTACAGACCGACTTCCTCGCGATGAATCTCGAATTGCGTTGTGTGCACCCCCACGGCCAGCCCACCGGCCCCGGCATCCAGGTAATACCGGGTTAACCCCCGCTGCCGTTGGTCGTCCAGTGTTCGCTCCGGGGTCAGAGCCAGCGGATGGGCCGGAATGACCTGTCCCTCAAGTAGTATGTTCCGGATTCGGTCAGGAGCAGTCATGTCAAAACTCCCCGCTGCGCACGTAAAACTTCGTTGGTTTGTCCAGGGCGGGCTTGCCCCGTTCAATCCAGTCCGCCACCGGATCGATCAACTCCTCAACCCCTACCTCCGGCAGACCGAACCGTTCGTGACACCGCCCGGCGTCGTTCAACAGGGCCGTTTCTCGCTCCTCCCCCCGGAACGTCACCTTCCGGTCGAATCGGTCCGCGAACTGCTCCGCGAGGTCCCGCACGGAATGGATCTTCGGACCGGTAACGTTCAGAATTTCCGCCGGTGCATCCGTCCATTCGAGACAGCGGAACGCGATCGAATTCGCGTCTCCCTGCCAGATCATGTTCACGTATCCCATGTCCAGGGGGACCGGTTTCCCTTCGTACACGAAACGGGCGATGTCGTACAGCACCCCGTACCGAAGTTCAACGGCGTAATTGAGACGAATCAGACAGACCGGCGTTCCATGTTCCCGGGAGAAGTACTGAAAAACACGTTCACGTCCCAGGCAGGACTGTGCGTATTCCCCGACCGGCCCGGTGGAATCGGATTCCGACGATCCGCCGGAGGACACCGGAACTGGCGGATACACGTTGCCCGTGGAGAACACGACGAAGCGGGAAGACCGGAACCGTTCCGCCACACGGCCGGGCAGGTACGCGTTGATCGCCCACGTTCCGGGCTTCTGCTCAGAAGCCCCGAACTTTTTGCCAATCATATAGATGACGTTTGCACAATCCGGCAGATCCCGAAGGTCCGACCCGTCCATCAGATCGGCACGGATTGTCTCCACCCCCCACGATTTGAGCCGTTCTCGTACGGATCTGTCCGAGAAGCGGGAGACGGCCTTGACCTTCGCGTCACTTCCAGCTTTCCGGAGTGCCCGGTGAATCCGCCTCGCGAGCGTGGGCCCCATTTTCCCCCCCGCACCGAGAATTATCACATCTCCGTTTAGCCGCCGGGCGACGTCGAGGTCCTCCGGATACGGTTCGGATAGCACGGTTTCCAGCTCCTGTTCGTCCGGTATCTTCCTCATGGGACTTACTCCTCCGAATCTGATCTGGATGGCAAAACGTCGAAGGGGTTATTTCCCTCGCAGCCGGTATTATATCTATATCCTGTTCGAAATGACATCAATTGAATACGGGGTATTGCCGGGGCTTTCATGACAGGGTTCAGGGTCGGTGTCGAACAGGGGATTGTTATACGGAAAAAACCATCGGCTTGAGTGAGCGGATCGGTTTGCCAAAGACGAAGACAGCTGTTTCACGTCCATCTTTTCGGTTTTGTCAGAGGGTCCACTGACCGCTTCTCCGGAGAATCAGGGGGGGATCAAGGTCTTTTTTACCGGTCAACCAGTGCAAACTTATCCGATAGAAGTGTTTCGCCCGGGAGGTCGGAGATGTTGTCAGGATACCTCTGGACGGGATTGCCGTTTCCGACGTGTTACGATTCGAGGACATACTGGTAGCCGTACTGTGTTGCGGTCTGGTTGCGACCGGTTTGTTTGTCGACAGCTGTGGAAGCGTTGTGAACGTTTCAAACATATAGACGTCGAAACAAAACAAAACAGAGGAGGGTCCTGAGTTCGATCCGATTATACTGTTTCTCATGGTGCAGGTTCGATGAACTTATACACTTCAAGCGTGGAAGGTTCCGGTGTCCTGTCCGGCTTCCGGTCCCGGTTGGGTTCGAGGGATTCCCAGCGGAGTTGATACCGGACGCGTTTCTTCCCGGAGGAACCGGAATCCCCCTTCCAGTGGACTTCCATCCCCTTAACGTCGGATCGCGGTTTGGTGAGTTCGGACGGTTTCCGGTAACCAATGGTGGTTTCTCCGATCACCTGGAGGGTATCGGCATCCAGCAGTGCGGTTCCGTTCCCGGCTTTCCAGTGGTAATATGGCTGAGCAAGTTTTCCCTCCGCCACCGGCCGTACGCGACCGGAACCCACGCGGCTGGGAATGGAACCGCCTCCTCCAAACTCCCAGCGCACGTCCCAGGAGCTCATCTGGTGAATCTTCCACCCATTTCCTTCCCATCTCGCATTGTAAATCTGACTGTTTCCTTCCTCGTCGTACTTGTGATAGCTGACAATTGGCCGGTTGCGGTGATCAAACCCAAGTGCATACCCCATGTTGATCAGACCTTCACGTGAAGGGACGGGGTCGACCACGACCGATTTATTCTCGGGAGTAACCGGTAGCTGGACCGGTTTGCCCCCCGCCGTCTCCCATTCTCGCAGGTTCTCACTTCGCATGTATGAGATATGATGATTTGTCGCTGCATCCGGGGTATTCCGCCACATCCAGACGATATGAAACCGACCATCCGGTCCCCGCTTCGGACCATGCGGATAGGCATTCATGTCGTGTCCCGACCCATCAAGTAGTGGTTCATCCAGGAAGCGGCTCCAGGTTTTCCGGTCGGCATTGTAAATGTTCACCAGACGTCTCCCATTGCCGCTGCCCCCATCCCGGTACATGAACACGAGTCGCCCGTCCCGGGTCTTCAGAAATCGTGGATAGGTCACGCTGTTCTCATCACGCCCCACCATTTCGTTGATCTGCTGGAACGTTTGATTCGAATCGGTCCGGTAATAATTCAGGGGATCCCCGTGCATGTTTCCGCTCAGGTGCAGATACCCCTGTTGATCCACCGCCATCGTCGAACCGTGATGACTGTCCCATGGAGCACGTTCATCGAGCTGCATCCGTTTCCAGTTGTTCGTGCCACGTTTGCGTACCGCAACGATAAGCCGTCGATCCGCGTTGTAATACGACACGAACTGGTGCTTTCCATGGGTCAATAGATCAAACCCAAACGGAATCGCCGACACAACCTGATCCACCTCGACAACCTCCGCCACCTTCAGGGTTCGATCACGATTGGTTGAAGGGCCCTGTGCACGTGCCTTGCTGGGCACGGAGACCGTGCCTGTCGTGATAAAGAACAGGAAAAGGAAAACGGACAGGTTGCTGAGAACGCCCCGGTGGAACGAACATGAATTGAAAACAATCATCCTTACACGTTTAAAAATAATATGAAAAAAATTACTGTAAAAAAGCATGTATTTGTCTACTGATTGTCCGGGTTCCCCTCGGCCGACGGATCGTGTCCGGCGGGAAGCGAGGGA
Organism: uncultured Planctomycetia bacterium; assembly: GCA_964466525.1. GTDB lineage: Bacteria > Planctomycetota > MHYJ01 > CAYXQY01 > CAYXQY01 > CAYXQY01. The sequence goes on along the minus strand of CAYXQY010000019.1, from coordinate 13,159 downwards.
AGGTCTGCAAACAGCAGGGTTCCCCAGGATACATGCGGCCTGCTGAACCCTTCCGGGCGGATCTCTTCCACGACCCGTCGCGTGTACGGGACGTCAGCATCAGTCCGGTTGGAATAGTGATTCAACACACGCTCGTAGATGTTCGAAAATCCACCGCGCCCTTCCGATGAGATTTCCGGGTAGTAATAGCGCTGTTCAATACTCGTGAACGGTTCGTAAGGAACCTCCTCCCCGAGATTGTATTTCGCGGTATACTCGTATCCGTGAGCGAGCCGTTTGTCGTGCACTCCGTACAGGTCGAGCCCCTGCTTCCAGCCAATTTCCGCGCTGATCGAAAGGTACCCCAGCCCCATCTGGGTGTGTCCCTGATCCCGTCCGCTTTCCTGCACAATCCCTTTCTCACTTATATAATGGTTGACTGCGCCGTTGCCGCGCCCGTACGTATAGTAATCGACGGCCCGGTTGAACATTTCACGGTCGTCCAGAAACACCCCCATCGCCATCATGGTCTGAATCATGGACGCGTCCCAGTTCCCGTTCGCGGTCGGGTAAAATGATTCAATGGTCGGGTAAAATACCTCCCGGAGCATTCGCTCGAACGCATGCTGATCCCGTGTCGACCAACCGTCATAGGTATGTTTCAGGAGCTCCGCCGCGTTCACGTAATTGATGCCGGCCATGCCGACCAGCAGCTTCGCGTCGTGGTTGGACACCGTTCGGAGGGTATGTGACCAGGCATTAAGAATGCTTACGCCTTTTCTTGCATACCGTTCGTCACCGGTGATGACCCACTGTAAGGCATGCGCCTGTGCCGATTGCCCATCCATCATGAACTCGGACGCGCCGATGTCCGGATCGTTGTAAGCGCCCCGCTGCACATGTGCGCGAGGCTCGGGGGACCAATCCAGCTGAGCCACCGTATGGTTCCTCAATTTTTTCCAGCCCGAAAACCAGGGATCGTTTTCCGCCTGTACCTGATTTCGAATAAACTCCAGCTCGGCTTGATTGTGTAGCACACCGGGATGCACAAAGTGATGATCCTCCGGCACGCGTATCCGCTGTGCAGAGATCCCTGAAGTTGAAATAACCAGCATCGCGAAACAAAACAGGAAAACCCGGTAATCATTGAAACAGAATCTATACCGCATCTGAATAGATCTCCCTTCATTTAATTCAGATAACAACAGAAACGAGTGTCCTGTGTACAGTTCCATACGCTGATCCTCAATTACACAGCACCGCCCCTCTTCGTAACAAATTGCACGTAACGGCAAGAACCTGAATCAGAAGCCTCCTGCTGACCTACAGAATTTGAAATGTATATATCAAATTAGAAATCATAGGTTTGATCATCAAACGCTTTTCCCGGGTTCTGTATCGTGTATCCCTGTTGCAGAAATGTTACTGATATTCTTATCAGTGCCACCATTTGATTCCCTGTTCAAAACACGGGGTCGTGAAACCGGTTTCGCTTGCAAAAAAATAATGATTCCCGACAGGCAGCCTTCCGGTCAATCTTCTTTTCCTTCCGGTTTCGGCTTCTGTTCACCCTCATCCCCCTCTTCTTCATCATCTCCTCCGAAGAGCCCCTCAACGGTTTCCCCAACTCCCTCCACCACTGCACCAGCAGCACCGCCGACGGTGCCGAGGACCTCTCCGGTTTTATCCGTGATATTTCCCGTAAACGATACCCCGAGCTCTCCCAGGTCAACCATTCCCCGCAATCCTTCGTTCAACCCCGCAACCATCGTGCCCGGAAGCAGTTCCGGATTCTGCAGTAACTGGGTAAAAACGGTTTGAATGATCAGAGCCGTCAGGCGTGTAAACGTAAACGGATCTTCCTCGCTTCCCACGTTTTCAAAATGCATGTCGGCAAGTTTCAGGGTTCGATTCATTCCGGGAAACCCCGAAAACGTCACCTGCACATCCGTTACCTTCATGTCGTGTATGTGATACTTGAACCCTCCTCCCTTGCTCCCGCCACGGTCTGACTCCAACCGGTTGCGGAGCCGTTCAAGCATAATCTTATAATTTTCCCGATCCCTGAACCGTTCGACCGTCAGGTGCAATCCATCGATCGTTACCTCCGGCACCTGAACGACCGATTCAAGCAATGATCCCGGGCGCATGTTCACCCGGCCCGATTTCATTTCCAGGAAGGAGTTTTCACGGAACGCCGGATTGTCGGGATTTTGAATCCGAAGACGGTGAATACCTGCTTTCCCATTGAACAGGTCAATTGAAGCGCGTTCTACGGTGGACGGTTCACCGGTTGCACGTTCCCCCGCCCATTCAACGGAATAGGCCAGAAAAACGCCGAGCAACAGGTAGGATAACACACCAAAGACCAGAACGACTCCCACTCCGCATATACCGATCCACTTTCCCCAGGTTTTGAGCCATTGTTTCATGAAAGAGAGAGCCCTAACTCTTAGGTACGGGATTGTACGCCGCAAACATCCGAACAGATGTACTTCGTAGACGATGATTAATGGTCATCATAGAATATGATCCGTCCGAATTACAGGGTCACGAAACCATCCGTGGAAGGTTTCCCTTCAAACGTGGTTTTGGTCTTTCGTGTTCGTCACCCTGAACAATTTTATTTACGTTCTTCTACAAATGTCTTATCATCTTTTAAAGAAAGCCATAGTCATATCGTTTTGAAGAAATCTATAGTCAGGGTTTGTGGACGATGTGAAAATTATAAGGGAGTAATATTACAGGTAGGTACTCTATTCAACCCGTAATGAAACCGGGATGACTCGCTAAAAAATTACATCTACTTCTAAATCATTCTTCGGACCATGTTCGCGCCATGGTCATTGATCGGTAAACTTTCTTCCTGATAGCGCCGATTGACGCCGTGTCCCGGTAATATTTCCCCTGCGCTTTCGAACAGGCTTACTACAGGAACCCCCAGACAAAAAGACATCGGAACCTCAAGAAATGTAACCTTATATGCTCTTTAGAATCTGACATTTAAACAATTGTTCCCCTTATAATGCGTTCCCTCCTCAGTTATCTCATGCAAATTATACTGGAAACGGGAACGTATGTACCCAACGGAAAGCCGATGATCGATAGTGACTCAGAAGGGCCAACACACCATGGATAACGATCGTCGAAAACATGATCGGACGGATATCAACATCACAACTCGTATCACCTATGACCCCGTCACCGGTTCCGGACCACGAGAAATGCTCGGGAAAACGAGAGATTTGAGTTTGGGCGGAGCCATGGTGGCCGTTTCGGACCTCTCCGAAATTAAAGACCTGCACAAACTCGAATTCCGAATTCCCGAGCTTTCAAGCCGTGTTTCCACCGAGGCGGTGGTTCGATGGACGGCCGATGACAACCAGACCGACTTCATCGGTGCTGAATTTACCTCCCTGACCACCGATGAACAGAACGCCATTGAAAAGTTCCTCAAACGGAATCAAACGCAGGACATTACGCAGAAAGCCTCTCCGGCCCGCTTTGAGGAGTTCCTTGTTTGCCTGCAGGAGGAGTTTGACGTATCGGATCGTAAAATAAAGGAACTTGAGCGAACTCCCCCCGACAAGCTTTACGAAAGTGCCGCAAAGGCGGACCTCAAACCATACGAGGTGGCCGAATTTATCGCGAATCATCTTGAGTTGCCCTACACGCCCACCATCTCCGATAAGTCGGTCGACTTAGATGATCTGAGTGAAAGTTTTTGCAATCAGAACCACCTTCTTCCCGTCCGGAAGAACAACGGAGAGCGAGTGTTGGTCCTCAGCAACCCCTACACGCACGTATTCCATTCCACGTTCAAGCGTTACTTTGAGTCCGACGTTACTGAATATCTTATCACGGAACCTGAGAACATCCGAAATGTACTTCAGGACGACGGGGACGACGATGCGGCCTCCGATCCCGGTTCCACCACTCCTGCCGGTGCTTTTATCCTCGAACCCGGGGAGGAGCAGGAGTTCGAAGAAGCGTACATTAATGATCTTACGATTTCCGACGAATACGATGACATCGCAAAAGTACGAGAAGAATCGGAAAAAAAAGACGTGATTCGTATCGTAAACAAACTGTTATTCTCCGCCATTGAGGAAGGGGTCAGCGATATCCACATCGAACCTCACCCCCGTCACCTGCTTGTCCGGTACCGAATTGACGGGGTCCTGAAACGAAAATGGCAATTACCGGAATCCCTTACACGTGTTCTGACGACCCGAATTAAGATTATGTCGGAAATGGATATCGCCGAACGACGAAAACCCCAGGACGGCGGATTTCGTGTACTATATGAAAAACAGGAAATCGACGTACGTGCTTCCGTCATTCCGGTCAACACGGGTGAGAAAACGGTGCTGCGCCTTCTCGACAAAGGAAATATTCCGAACTCACTTGACGGTCTGGGGTTTGATGAGCAGTCGGTCCGACTTCTCCGGGAAAGCCTGAGCTACACGAAAGGCATCCTGTACTTCACCGGACCAACCGGGTCCGGAAAAACGACGACGATGTACACGTGTCTTCAGAACCTGTCTTCGCCCCAGCTGAACATACAGACGGTGGAAGATCCCATCGAATACAACATACCGGAAATCAATCAGATGGAAATCCATCCGAAAGCGGGGTTGACGTTCTCCCGTGCCCTCCGGGGCATTCTCCGTCAGGATCCGGACGTTCTAATGCTCGGAGAAATTCGGGACGGCGAGACGCTGGACATTGCGGCAAAAGCAGCCATGAGTGGTCATCTCGTGCTGAGCACACTACACACGAACGATGCGGCGAGCACCGTTGAACGGCTTTTGAACATCGGACTCGACGCGTTCAGTATCGCCACGACAACCCGAATTATTGTGGCACAGCGTCTGATTCGTACCCTCTGTCCAAAATGCAAGCAAGAAGTGGATGATCCGGACCTGTACGTTGAAATGTATCCCGTCCTTGATGTTGAGTCCCTTGAACTTTACGAACCAAACGGTTGCAAATCCTGCAACCAAACCGGTTACCGCGGACAGACCGGTGTGATGGAGTGTCTTCCCGCCACCGAACCGGTCCGTAAAGCCATTCGTGAAAACCTGGGGACGGACGAAATTCGTAAAATCATGACCGATGAATTGGGGTTGGGTACACTTCGAGAGAACGCGTTTCAAAAAGTCGCCGAGGGAAAAACATCTGCCGAAGAAGCCCTCCGCGTATCGATGATCTGACGGCACAAACTTTACCACGACTTGAAACTAACACGTTCGGGGATGTGATCCCACATCTCCGGTTGCCGGGGGAACGTTCCGTCTTCCTTTGTAATTGCTCACCTATTCGTGAAGAGCCCGGGGGCGTCCCCGCCGGCTAATACCAATGGTAACCTTCCTTTCGGAACGAATAGGTGAGCAATTACCTTCCTTTTTGACTTCGTCAGTCCTTCCGAACGTGTGTCGTTTGTCTATCAAACGATTCTTGAAACACCATTCAATCAGCGGTTGAGTCAAATACGGATTGTCGGAAGTATCGCTCACCGGATCATCCCCCGTTAAAACCTCCCTGCCTGGCATGGTCGACGGATCTGAATTGCACGCAACTACGTTTTAGATTTGTCTTCCCGAGTTCCGGATCAAATGTTTTTTCCCACCTCCCGATCCCTCTCAAAAAGGAATCCATTGTGTCAATTATGATCTTCGGAGCCCCATTCGTTCGCCCACTTCTGCGTCCGTCCTCAACTTTCGTTACACCCGATCATACCAAAACCGGCATGGAGCATTACGAAAATATCACTTCAAGCACTTACTGCGCCTCTGAGGAATCAACAATCCGGGCTTTTCCGTGATACCTGGCTTCGTCAAATGAGGTGATCTCAAGTCGAAGAAGTGTATCCACATTTTCCAGTTCGGCCTCCGGAATCGTAAGAATGGAATCCCCGATACGCACAACCCCAATGTTTTGTTCCGGCATGTACCCGGTCATGTACGCCGTAATTTCTTCTCCTGCTTCAAAGGATGGAGTTGCGGAACGAAATTCCCATCCCTGAAGAAACCTGTTCAATACACTCATACCCGTGACACCTCCTCCGATACCCGATCCGACGTATATTCCCGACCGAACCCGGTCCAGGCGGCCACAAGAAACACAAGCACAAGAAACCACCCGTGAAACACGTACGGCCAGACGTCGACCGGGTGGACGACCATCGTCTGTGGGTCAAACCAATCAAAGGTATTTGTCAGGCCCTGCATGTTGACGTATCCGACGAGGACCCCCCCGGACCAGGGGAAGATATATCCGAGGGCCGCTGTGTTTGCGTCCAGGATATTTGCACGCCGATACCCATTAATGTTGAAGCGTTTTCCAATGTTCGATACGTACGGCGCGATGGCGATTTCCGCAGCGGTGTTAATTGTGATCATTCCGTTCACCAGCGCCGTTCCGGCGACAAGGGTTGTTTCCGCCGATCGCACGGTGCGTGCCACGTACGTCAGCAGAAAGGATTGAATCGCCTGGAAGCCGCCGCCCCGAATCATGATCTGTGCGGCCGCGACGATCAGAAGCACCAGAATACTGAGTGCAAAAAAGCCAATTACTCCCTCGTACAGACTTCCCCCCACGCCCTCCGACCCGGCCTGCACAAGCTCTATAAACGGGAGGAATTCAAGCGACTCGAGATAACTTACCTGTTCCGACACCTTAAATACGAGCATATCCTGAAATTTTGCCAGTCCGGTCACAAGGTTAACCCCGGTTGCCGTGAGAATGCCCCAGGAGATCGCTTCAACGATGTGACGCCCCATCACGGCTGTTACGATCACGACCCCCATTGAAATCAGATGAAGCAACCCCAGTGGATTACTTTCGGAGACAAGAATATTTTTCTGAGCACCGGATACGGTCACGCCACCCGAGGAAAACAGTCCGAAGCAAACATATAGAATCAGGGCCGCCATAGCGGCAATAATGGCATACTTGAACCGGCTGGCAACCACACCTCCGATATCCGATTCCTGCGTCACCGCGCTGACAATCGTCGTGTCACTCACCGGTGCCAGGTTATCGCCAAAGACGGCTCCGGACAGAATTGCGCCAAACAGCAACACCGGATCCGCCCCCAGTACCAGACCGGCCGGGTAGAACAGGGTCACAAACGTAATCGTGGTTCCGTAGCCCGTGCCAATGCCGGTGGCCAGCAAAGCGGCGAGCAGGAACGAAGCGGCCGGAAATAGAACTTGACCGACCCCTATGCCGGTCGCCAGCCAGACCAACCCCTCCACAAAACCTCCCACTTTAATCGTTTCCGCGAACATCCCCGCCCAGAGCCAGGCCACGATTGCGGTTGCGGCCACCCGCTGGGTCATGCCTTCAAAAATCGTGTTGGCGTAGGTTTTCCAGGGGCCCCGAACGAAAAACATGCCGAGAATTAACCCGAGGAGGGTCCCGATAATCAACCCATCCGCATCCCCGATCTGGAACACGGCACTCTGCACGATCGCCCACAGGACGAAGAAAAATAGTGGAATCGTACTGGCCCACTTTCCCCCGTAGAAGTGAATGGAGACCTTCTTCCCCATGTGGTATTCGTCCATTTCCGCCTCTTCCGGATCTCGTCCGGACTGTTTCTGATCGCTCATCCCGTTTGCTCCGAAGAACAGTTTCATGAGCTTATACATCTCCCATTATGGCAAGATCTGACTGCAGATCAATAATCGCGTTTTGAAGTGAGTGGCCCGTCGACGTCATGATATTGTGACCCGTGTCCAGATGCCCGCACATGATTCAGAAGCTCGAATTTCCTACCCCGGGGGTAGCATACGTCCTTAACATCCGGATACGTCCCTCCTCCGGCCGAAACAAAATTGTTGAAACCGAAGATCTCAAGTGATCTACCCCATTCTCTCTATCGGAGCATGTCCGAATACGGTCAAAGCCCCGGGTGTTCGAAGGCACCAATATACAAGTGAAATATCGGTACACGGAATGGAATCATGGATCCAGGAACGCGGGCTACTCGGTCCAACCTGGTTCCGGTTACTTCCTGTACTGCTTGATTTTTACTTGACCGGGCCAGGGCGGAACACCTCCGTAGTAGGAATCGTCGTCGAATATTCCCTCGATCCGGTCACCCTCGGATCGTCTGTGCTGCACAGTGCATTCATGAGTCATTATTAATTGTTGAGGCGTGTACATTCGACGGAGCCAGGATCAAACGACCCGTCCTGAGGATCCTAATTTTACTCTCCTCGGGGGTGACCTTCGGCATCAGCATTGATTCACCACCCGGAAGCCCGTCTGTACCCAATCGTCCACCCACGGATTGCTTCTTCGTAAAGGCGATTGGCCGGATTGTCTTCGATCGTACCGAGGTGATCCCCCGCCTGATTCAGGCTCGCGTCGCTGGAGACCCGGTCGATCGGGAACCCGTGTGAAATCCCCGGAGAAAAAGCCGACACCGAGGTGATCCTGCAGCAGACCGTACACGGCGTATTCAAGGCCGAGGTCCGTCTGAGCACGCAGGTGTAGCGTGTCACCGTCGGTCCGCAGGCGGTATGCGTGATCCGCGGTTCGCCGGTCACTCGTCCCCTCGAGCTCGTCCACGACCCGAAGCGAGATGGTGGACCCGTCTCCCCCGTTCTTTTTCAAACCGGGTTCGGCACCGGATATTTTTTTTAGGAACTTCTGCAGCGTCTCCGCGTGTTCCTTGTGACCGTGGTGCACAATTGTTGCACTGGGTTGCCCATCTTTTCCCAGCTGCACCTGTGCCCTGAGGAAATCAGTGCTGAACAAAATACCTATCGCCATCACGAATACCATCGTGATGATCGAAACATCCCATCTATTCATGAAAGAAAACCCCGCTTAAAAATGAACCTATTTTTTTTATTAGCCGATCAGAATCTTTCTGAATGAACGCCGTATGTGGTACTTAATGTGTAATTATCACATTGAAGAACGTACCCCGGGACAAACTGAACTGAACGTCATGCCATTGTGATGTCCGTCCCAATCGATTGAACATCACGACTCCTTCCGGGATCGATACCAGTCCACCGTTCGGCTTATCCCCTCGTCCAATTCCACCCGGGGTTCATACCCCAGCTCGTTCCGGGCACGATCGATTGAAAAATGATAGTCCCTGCTGACCTGACGAATACGATATCGTGTAATGGGAGGAGGATGTTCCTTGCCGCACCACCTGTAAAAGGTTTCCAGCCCAGAAGCCGCCGGGTACACCAGCCAGGACGGAACACTCCATTCCGGAGGAGGGACCTCCAGACATTCGCAGATTCGATCAATGTATTCTTTCCAGCTCACCTGTAGCCCATCCGTAACAATATATCCCCGGTTCACCGCCTCCTCACTTCTCGCCGCCAGGAGCAGGGAATCGACAAGGTTCCCCACGTACGTCGGACAGGTCAGAGGGTTTCCCCCGTTTACATGCACGTACGTTCCGTTTTCAAGGTGCGGGAACAGCTTCGTGCTCGTGACCCGGTCTCGGGGGCCGTATACATTTCCCGGACGGATAATCGTGTACGGGAGTCCGTTTTCCCGACCCAGTTTGCGAATTCGCTTCTCGGCTTCGAATTTTGTGACACAGTACGGAAAGGAATCCGGCTGTTTGGGGGCGGTCTCGTCCGTGTTCCGGTGCCCCCCAAACCCGTAAACGACCGTCGATCCCACGTAGACCAGGCGGGACACGTCCGCCCGTGCAGCGGCCCGGACGACCCGCTCGGTGTGTTCCACGTTTGCCGTCCAGAACGCTTCCATCGGCCCCCAGTCACTGGTCCGGGACGCACAATGAAACACGACATCCGCCCCGGAAAATACCTCCACAAGCGAGTCGGGGTTCCGGAGACCGATGGTTTTCAGATCCAAATTCACCCCGTCCAGAAACGATAGATCACTCGTCTCACGTACGATCCCGATTGGCCGGAGATTCTCGTCCAGCAGGCGCCGCGACAGCGTGCTGCCGAGAAAACCATTGGCCCCCGTCAGCACCGTCTTCTTGATTCGTGAACGCACCGTCTATCCCAATGAATATACTGAAAAATGTCCCCCATCTCATCACCATGAATCATATAAAGAACCAGACGTCCAATCCAATACCCAGGACCGCATGAATGAAAAACGCGTACCAGAATGACCGGGTGCGTAACGACAGCCACCCGGCGAAGATCCCGAACGGAAGGGCACCGAGGGTTTCCATAAACGGCTTGCCCGGGATCACGATGCTGGTGTGAAGCAACGTGGAGGGTAAAGACTGAATGAGTATAGCCATCCAGGGCCCGCACTCCTCTTCCAGACCGAACAGCAGGAATCCCCTGAAAAACGCTTCCCAACCGAGGTAATACAGAAGATACGCGACTACGTGCAGGAAGAACGTGCACATATTTCGGAGCGCCCCGTCAGCAACCGGGTACTCCCGAATAAACGCCTGCTGGAACGAACTGACATACGTAACCGGAACCACAAACGGAAGGCATACGGCCATGATGAACAGACCCATCTTCCAGTTTCCTTTCCCCCACCCCAGCTCACCGGGCGACCAGCCCAGTACCATTCCACACATTATCGATCCGATTCCGAGAATGACAAAACAACCCGCGTGATGATAGATGTACGCATAGAGATCACCGTGACGATCTGCTCCTGCGATCGTTGCGCTGTAAAATGATGCCGAACCAAAATACGTCCACAGCAGAACCAGCACCGGCGCAACCAGCAGCACCATGCGGGCACGAACCGGATCCCGTCGCATCCACTCGATCATTGATCGTTCACTTCAAACCAGTTGTGCAAAAGATGGCCACCGGGTATTGTAAGGGCGAGCAAAACAACTCCGGCAATCACATCCACCACGTAATGATATCGAAGATAGACTGTGGAAATCAGAATGCCGATCACAAAAATGGAAACCAGCCAGACCTGTTTTTTATGATATCGAATGTACCCGTACAGCACAGCCAGGGACACGGACGTATGAGCGCTTGGAAAAATATCAAATTTGTTGGGTTCGAAAAAGTTAATCACATGCGTGGACAGTTCGCGGATCAGCAATCCATCGAGCGGAAGGGAATGTGCAATGAAAAACCGGGGTCCTTTTGCCGGAACAACAAAATAGAACAGATAATTGACGTACAGTGTCAGAATCACAATGGTCCCCCATTCATGGATGTCCCGAAAATTTCCACGTCGATACAAACTCAGGAGCAAACAGAAGGGAAGGGCAAAATACGACAGGTACGCCACGGTCAGGACCTCGGTGAGAATCGGCGACGAGTACGCTTCAAGATACAGGGTTGGATCCACACCGAAAATCAGGCGATCCAGCTCCCGGAGAAAAGAATCGGCCCGCCAGAGGTCCAGATAGGGAAGGACGAACCCGAGGCTTTCAAATATGATGGCCAGATACAGGAAGGGATACACCTCGGGAAATCGCTCCCGGGCAGAGGGTACTCCCGCCAGTACACGATCATGGTAAAACAACATCCCGATCATGATCCCGTACCCGACGAGCAACCCCCAGTTCATCGGATGGTCCGGGAGGGTCAACAGACAGAACCCGGATAACAGCACAAGCATGATCAGGTTCATCCATTTGATGGGGTCATTCAGACGGGGGATCTCCGGCATACCGTGCACCTTCTCTACTATTTCTCAGAAACATGTCTGAGGAAGTGCGATGATTCAAACGTCCCTGACTGCTTCCTGCACATTTCAACCATGTTCATCCCGTGAGGATCTCCATCAATCCTGGACCGTTGCTTCACGAACGTCTGGCAAAGAAGAGGAATCGTATGGTGCCATTGGAGATGATCCGGTACGCACACAGGCCAACTGCCGTTGGGCCGATATCTCTTTTGACAGTTTTTTTTACCTGTGCCCCCTATCACCTGGGGCCCGGCCCTTCCGACCGATACACGATTGAGTGAACAATTGCCCATCCGAAATAAGCGGCATTTTTAGATTGCTTCTCCGGCAAATGAAAGCCCTCTGAAATATTAGCTTCGCTCCCGGAAAAAGCCGTTCGTCCGGAATTAAATTTACGGTTGATTTCCGGTGGTCCTTTCGTACCATTTACGCCATTGCTTCTTCAGTTCCTTCGCTTTCCGGGGCCGTTCTTCGATAAGGTTGTTCGTCTCGGTCCGTTCCTCCTGAAACTGAAATAGTTCCCAGGATGTGGAACCGCCTGTTCTATGACCGGCACGTTTGACCAGTTTCCAGCCGTCCCGGTAGATTGCACGTCCCCCCGCCCACGTCCAGAAAAGGGGACCGTCACGGGTACGGTTCTTACCCCGAAGAATCGGCAACAGCGATTTGCCCTGCATCGGAACGACCTTCTCCCCTTTGTACGTCTTCGGGTAGGCTTCTTCCGCACCGGCGACGTCCACAAGCGTGGGCATGACGTCGATAAAATGACTGACGTAGTCCGTCGTTGAGCCTGGTTCCACCACGCCGGGCCAGTGCACAATAAATGGTGTGGCAATACCCCCCTGGTACGAATCGTTCTTGTAGTACCGGAACGGCGTGTTCCCCACGTTTGCCCAATCTTCCTTGAGCGACGCCCAACGGGTCATACTGCCAATCGGCCCGTCTCCAATCTTGACCACTTCCGCGGACGCGCCGTTGTCGGAGGCAAACATAACCAGCGTGTTGTCGAATTCCCCGGTGTCTTTTAGGTGCTTCACCAACCGGCCGATGTTCTGGTCCATGCGGTCGATCATGGCGGCGTACACCTGCATGCGCCGGGCCTGATCCTTCTTTTTCGCTTCGCTCAGGTCGTCCCAGTCCCGGTGGGTCGGCTCGGACAGGGGATATTGTTCCCGGTTGAGCAACCCCATTTTCAGCTGCCGTCGATACCGTGCTTTTCGTACGGCCCCGAATCCCTTTTCGTACGTTCCCTTGTATTTTTCGATGGTTTCCTTCGGTGCCTGAAGCGGATCGTGCGGGGCCTGGTAGGACAGGTAGAGACAGAACGGCCGGTTCTCCCCCTCGTACTTTTGAAGCAGGTCCAGCGCCCAGGTTGTCCACGTGTCCGTCGAGTAGTAGCCCTTGTCCGGTGTGTACGGTTTCTTGATTTCGTCGTCGAACACAAACGTACGTCCGGGGGGATACGCCCAGTCCTTCTGCGCCGGCGGTCCGGGATCGGACGGGCGCTTCTTTCCCGGATTGTAGTAATTTGCCGCTCCGTCCC
>CAYXQY010000018.1:0-35101 GCA_964466525.1 uncultured Planctomycetia bacterium | reverse complement strand
AGGGACAGCCCCATGGCGATGATCATCAATCCGACAGTTGTGATTCGTCCGAGAAGCACAAGCTTTTCTTCACCTGCCTCAGGCTCGATAAAACGTTCGTAAAAATCACTGACGACGTAGGAGGAACCCCAGTTCAACATTGTGGATATCGTGGACATATACGCCGCGATTAACGAGGCGACCACCAGGCCGAGCCATCCGTGCGGGAGCACTTTTCGCAGCATGGCGGGGTACGCCAGGTCATGCCCCATTTTTGAGGGGTCAATATTCGGGTGCGCCTCTTTCAGGGTGGCCAGGTCCGGCCACATCACCAGGGAAGCAAGGGACACGATGATCCACGGCCAGGGGCGAAGGGCGTAGTGGGCGATGTTAAACAGGAATGTGGCCCCCATCGCGTGCTTTTCATTTTTCGCCGACAGCATTCGCTGAACGATGAAACCCCCGCCACCGGGTTCAGACCCCGGGTACCAGACACTCCACCACTGCACGGCCAGCGGAATCAGGAACACGGTGACAAACAGTTCCGTGTTGGAAATTCGTGGAACGAAGTGTAGTTTCCCCGACACCTCCGGATGTTGAAGCAGGTTGGTCAGTCCCCCCACCTCCGGGTGTTGCACCGCATACACCGCGGCTACGACGGCCCCGAGCATCGACATAACGAATAGCACAAGGTCCGTCAAAATGACTCCTCGCAACCCCCCCAACATGCTGTAGGTCACCGTAACCGCCCCTGCGACAAGAACCGTGACCCACGGTTTCCACCCCAGCATGATGCCGGCAATCTTAATCGCTGCGAGGGTCACCGTCGCCATAATGAATGCATTGAAGAGCACCCCGAGGTACAGGGCCCGGAACCCCCGGAGGAACCGGGCCGCTTTGCCGCTGTACCGTAATTCGTAGAACTCGATGTCCGTCATCATTTCGGAGCGGCGCCAGAGTTTGGCGTAAATAAAGACCGTTACCATTCCGGTGATGAGGAAGGCCCACCATTTCCAGTTTCCGGCGACGCCGTGCTGACGCACGAGGTCGGACACGAGGTTCGGGGTGTCCGTCGAAAAGGTCGTGGCGACCATGGAAATTCCCAGCAACCACCATGGCATGTTTCGACCCGATAGAAAATACTCCTCGGTGTCCTTCCCCGCTTTTCGACTCACGTAAAGGCCGACGACGACGGTAAAAATGAAATACCCAACAATGAACGCCCAGTCAAGCGGTGACAGACTCATTGTTACAGGATTGAAAAGGGGTCAAATTCGTATGCGTTGCTTCAAGATGGACCGGCTTCCCGGACCCACCTTCACGTTCCATTCGTGCGGTGCCCCGGACGGTGACGTGAGGTCGAAGAGCCCGGACGATACGTCGCTCTGGCGGGAAGCTCGAATCTTTTCAATCGACGAAAAATGGGATTGAGGTTTACCCGGACGATCCAGAAAGGGGACATGATCGGGCCCCGGAAATCGTATCCGATCAAACCGGGGATCGCTCCTCGAACACCGGTCCGGTTGAAGCTCTGCGGATGTCAATCCGTAAAGCCTCCGATCGGACCGGCGCCCGTCCCCCGGCGTTTATTGCGGATAAACAGATTTCCTGCCGCCTGTATGTTGGGTATGGAATTCTTCGGTTTCAACCGGTTTTGAAACCTTTGATCGTTCACGTCCCCCGGCGGTCTGGTGGAGGCCTCCCGTACCTCCCCCTGGATATTTCATGAACCGTGACATTGTCTCGAATCCATCACCAGACTTCGCCCGATTCGCGGGTGTGTCCTCCCTCCCTTGCTCCTACGGACCGGGTACTCCGAACTCCATGATGATCCAAGCGGGGTAAGTTTTCTTCAGGGTCTCCGCGTCCTCTGAAATGCGGACGTTTCACAGTCGTGTGTCCGCAAAACCGGATGTGCGTCTGAATCGCACTGCGTTGATACGACATGCAACAGGGCCTACAATCGGAGGGAACGGTTTCTACTCTTTTTTGCATGCTTTCCATCTCTCCGCCAATGCATACGTCTCGCCTGCTGAAACAGAACGTCCCGGTTCAACCGGTTTTTTATCTTCTTGCCGCCGCTTTTTTCCTTTCCGCCGTCGTGTCGCTGACTCATGCGGAATCCACGAATACGGATGGCGAAAAGCCGAACATCATGTTTATCATCGCCGACGATTACGTCTACGAAGCGCTCGGCGCGACGAGTCGTACGGAGGTGCAGACCCCGAACCTGGACCGGCTGACCCGGCAATCCACCCGGTTTTCCCGTTCATACAACATGGGCTCATGGACGGGAGCGGTGTGTATTGCGTCCCGAACGATGTTAAACACCGGTCGGTTTCTATGGAACGCGAAAAATACAAACGGGGGGAACCTTCAGAACGCCGGCAAGACCTGGTCACAGCAGATGAGCCAGGCCGGATACGACACGTATTTTGCCGGAAAATGGCACGTAAAAGGGATCTCCGCGGGTGATGTGTTTGACAACGTCCGCCACGTGCGTCCCGGCATGCCGAATGATCATTCCGACCAGTACAATCGCCCACAGAGTCGTGACGACCACGAGTGGAAACCGTGGGACAAATCGTACGGGGGGTACTGGAAGGGTGGAACGCACTGGTCGGTCGTACTGAAAAACGATGCGCAGAAATTTTTAAAACAGACGACCGAACGGAACAATCCGTTCTTCATGTACCTCGCCTTTAACGCACCGCATGACCCGAAGCAGGCCCCGAAGAAGTTCGTGGAGAATTATCCCTACGAACAGATGCGGGTTCCGGAAAACTTTCTACCCAAGTATCCCCATCGAAAAGAGATCAATTCGCCCTGGGGAGTGCGGGACGAAAAGCTTGCTCCGATGCCCCGGACGGAATACGCGATTCAGGTGCACCGGGCCCAGTACTACGCCATCGTTCAGCACATGGACCGGCAGATTGGTCGCATGCTGAAGGCCCTGGAAAACACCGGAAAATTGGACAATACATACATTATCTTTACGGCGGACCACGGCCTCTCCCTCGGTCGTCACGGGTTGATGGGCAAGCAGAACGTGTTCGAACACGCCCTGCGCTCACCGTTTCTGATCTCCGGCCCCGGAATCCCGGAGGGGAACGTGATTCACGAACCCATCTACGTGCAGGATGCCATGGCCACAGCAATGGACCTGGCGGGACAGGACGTACCGGACCAGGTCCAGTTCCGGAGCGTGCTTCCGTTGATCAGTGGACAGCGGGATCAGCAGTATGCGGCCATCAGGGGAGGGTACCGGGGTGCTCAGCGGTTCTTCACGAAAGGCCGGTACAAGTTGATCATGTTTCCGAACGTGCCGAAGGTCCTTCTGTTTGACCTGAAAGAGGACCCTCTGGAGATGAATAACCTGGCCGACCGGGAACAACATCAAAAGCGCGTCCGAGCGATGTTTCAGATGTATCAGGAACGTCAGGACGAACTGGGTGATTCGCACGATCTGGAATCCATCGAGAAGCTTTTGAAGTGATTGGAAATCCGTGGGTTGGTCCGTAAGGGGGAAGTGCCGGTCGAAGAGGCGGGTTTACGACAGGAGGGCAGCGCCTGTTATATGGCCTTCGCGATCCCGAAAACGGAAAAAGAAAGAAGTAGATTCGGGCGCGAACGAGCGCGGGGTTCATCCGGCCGACCCGGTATTCAGCCTGGCACGGGGTTACACCATGGATTCCGGCTCCGCCCGAAGCGATCCGGTGGAAATACTGCGGTGAGGGCATTACTTCAACACGCCGTTCCACCCCTGTACACGATCGGTTCTACCGTTCCAGTAGAGCGAGCCCGTCCGGCGTATCCGGAACGGAGATGGTTCCCTTCACCTCACCGGTCGACGTGTCCACCCGCAAAACCGATTCGTCCCCCGTGTTCGCCACAAACAACCGGTCGTCCGACCGGTATTGCAGGCTAACCGGACGGGAACCCGTTTTGAACCGGTCTATAATCGTTCGCCTGTCCGTGTTGACAATCGTCAGTTCCCCGGTTTGGAAGCCGGTCACAAATGCCCGGGGACGGTTCGGATGATGTTCGATGCGGATGAGAAATCCACGGCACTCGATCATTTCGGTGACCTCGTTCTTCTCAAGGTCGATCACGGAGAGGAGATCGTCGGCGCGACTGGTCACCCATGCTTCATTTCCGTCCGATGAGATTGAGATGCCTTCCGCCCCTGCTCCCGTTTCGATGATTGCAGGATCGCAATTTTTCCCCGGGTCCATGACGGAAACGGTACCGCTTTTCATGTGGGCGGCAAACAGGAAATTCCTGCCGGTTTGAGGCGCGAGCATGTGCGAGCCCCCTGTTTCGTGTCGTAGGCATTGGCCAACTTCCAAAGGTGTAAATCGACCTCCGTCACGTTCCGACTGCCCTCACAGGTGATGAATGAATGGGTGCCGTCGGGGGAGATCTCAATTCCGTGCGGTCCGCTGAGTGGATCGAGGGACATCCCCTCCTTTTCCGTCCGGGCGTCGACGTCGAAAATGGAAAGGGTGGTTCCGTTCCGTCGTGGATGCACTTCGCCCAAAGCGCGGTTGCCCGGGGTCAGACCGCGGCCCGGAAAATGGACCCCATCCGGTTGGTTGCCGGCAAAAGGAAACGTATGGGGGCGCTTCGAGGTGGACCCGTTCGTCCCGGATAATCTGTCGTACGTTTGCAACATCTCTGGGCTACGCCTGTTGTAATTTCGCAACGTATGACAGCGAATTCCAGCGAATCCCGGGCCGGTACGGCGGAGCAATGTATATCTCCCGGAATGACCCCTCTCACAGGGGCTGGTATGCATGTTGCTTAATAGTTAAGTGGACAAACTATTAAACCAATTCACAGCATGTGAACAGTTCACGTCGATGATGAGACGGAGGAAAGATTGATGATTCATGAGACGACAACTCGAACGGTTTCCCTTACGTTTATATGTGTTGTGGTCATCTTCCTGACCGTACTCTCCTGTGACCGGGACCCCAAAAAAGACGGGCCGGAGCAATCGACCTCCGAAGAACAGACACAACAGAAAAAAACGTCGGACGCGACCAATACGGCCTCTGACACGCAGGAACAGCCCGCTTCACAGGTGCTTGCTAACTACAACCGGTACTGTGCACCCTGTCACGGGGAACAGGGCACCGGAGACGGTCCGGCCGCGGAGTACCTCTACCCGAAACCGCGTGACCTCCGGACCGGAACGTACAAATTTACGTCCACGCCGTACGGCGATCTTCCCCTGGACCGCGACCTGCACCGAACCATTTCACAGGGCCTCGCGGGCACCGCCATGCCGGGGTTCCAGGAGATCCTGTCGGACAAGCAAATCAGCGATCTGGTCGACTACATCAAGGAACTCTCTCCCCGGTTTGAAAAATTGCCGGAGCCGGACCGGATCGAAATACCGGATCCCCCGGAAAAAACGGAGGAGCTGGTGCAGACGGGAAAACAGCTGTACAACGAGAACGCCTGCTGGACATGTCACGGACGGGACGGCAGTGGAGACGGGCCGTCGGCGGCCGGGCTGAAAAACGATCGGGGACATCCCGTTAAACCACGTGATTTTACGAAGGGGGTTTATAAGGCGGGAGGTCAGCCGAAGGACCTCTATCGCACGATCGTCACCGGCATTCCCGGAACCGGCATGCCCGCGTACGCATCGGCCCTGTCCTCCGAGGAGGACCGCTGGGCCCTGGTGTACTACGTGCAATCCCTCAGCGAGGAATCGGACGACGGCTGGTCGCTGTTTCCGTCGTTCGTCGACGGCGAAACGACCCTCTCCGCCTCCTCCCGTGCGGACGCCCTCCCCACGTCACCGGACGACGACGCATGGTCCGGGATGGACGGCCTGCAGCTCGGCACCTTTCCCATCTGGCAGCGACCGGAGCCGGCGCCGGTGCTGAATGTAAAAGCGGTGCATAACGGAGACAAACTGGCCCTTTTGCTCAACTGGGACGACCCGACGAAGAACCTGCAGGACCTGAAACAGCGAGCCTTCACCGACGCCGTCGCGTATCAGCTGCCGGTGGACCCGTCCGGGAAACCTCCGTTTCACGGCATGGGGGACAACAGGGAGGACGGCCTGGTGCGTATCTGGCACTGGCGTGCGGTTCGCGCACGCGGCGCTGAACGGGGTGAACCGGTGGGGCTGGATGACGTGTACCGCCGCGTGTTCGTGGACCGGTATCGGGGACTGGAGGAGGAACCGGGAAAGCAGGAGAAATCCCCGGCCGGCGCGGAGATGCGGGAGCAGGACGAGAAGCTGCAGAGCGCCATGGACACCGGCAATCCGCTGGCGTCGGAGGAGCTGTTCGGGCGACCGGTGCTGGAATACATCTCGAAAGGGTTCGGGTCACTGACCGCCGTGCCGCCGGATGATCATCACGCATCCGCATCGTCCTCCTGGACGAACGGCTCGTGGAAGGTGGTGATCACCCGTCCGCTATCGCCGGACGCCGAAAAAGACCCCACACTGTCCCCGGGCACGGAGACCTGGATCGGGTTTGCAGCATTCGACGGCGCGTTTGACGAACGGAACGGAAAGAAATCGGTCACGCAGTGGATTCGTTTTCGAATTGAACAATAAGCAGAGGTTCACCATGAACGATCCGAAGACACCCCGTAACGACGAAAACACGAACGAACCGGACGGCCGGGTCAGCCGGCGCAATTTCCTGAAGCTTGTCGGTGCCACGTCCGCCACCGCGTACATGACGCTGTCCGATCCATCGTCGCTGTGGGCGCTGCAGCCGACCGACGTCGGGAACCCGCTGGAGGAATACCCCAACCGCGACTGGGAATCCACGTACCGCGACCAGTACGCGTACGACCGTTCCTTCACCTGGATCTGTGCCCCCAACGACACGCACATGTGCCGCATCCGCTCCTACGTGAAGAACGGCGTGATTATTCGTTCCGAACAGGATTACGAACACGAGGAGTACGAGGACATCTACGGGGAGAGCTGCACGGAAAAATGGAACCCGCGCGGCTGCCTGAAAGGATACACGATGCACCGACGCACCTACGGCCCGTACCGGGCAAAGGGACCGGCGGTCCGTCGCGGGTGGAAGGAGTGGGCCGACGACGGGTTCCCGTCGCTGTCGGACAACCCCGACCTGCGCAGCAAGTACCGGTTCGACGACCGGGGCAACGACGATTTCGTGCGCCTGTCCTGGGACGAGGCGGCGGAGTACGCGGCGAAAGGGATGAACGCCATTGCCGAAACCTACAGCGGCGAAGACGGAAAACGACGCTTCAGGAAGGACGGATACGACGAGGAGATGTTGCAGGACTGGCACGGAGCCGGAACCCGTACCTTCAAGATCGGCTCCAACCTTCCCATTCACGGCATCGTCGGAAAATTCGGACTGTTTCGATGGGCAAATCAGACCGGGTTGCTGGATCACCACGTGCGGGATGTGGAGCCTGATGAAGCCCGAGCGGCGCGGGATTGGACGGAATACACCTGGCGTGGTGATCAGGCGCCCGGTCAACCGTTTGTCCACGGCCTGCAGGCGTCGGACTGCGACCTGAACGACCTGCGCAACACGAAGCTCCACATCCAGGTCGGCAAGAACCTGGTCGAAAACAAAATGCCCGAATCCCACTGGTTCATCGAAATGATGGAGCACGGTGGGAAGATCGTGGACATCTCGCCCGAGTATAACGCGCCGGCCACCAAAGCGGACTACTGGATCCCCGTACGTGCCGGGCTGTCGGACACGTCCATCTTCCTGTATCTCGCGAAGTACCTGATGGACAACGAGTTATACGACGAATCCTTCGTGAAGCAGTTCAGTGACTTCCCGCTCCTGGTCCGTACCGACACACTCCAGCGGCTGCAGCCGTCGGAGTTTACCGAAGGCTACGAGCGGCCGGACCTATCCGGCACGGCCAGTTTTGAAATCCAGGGACTGACGGAGGAACAGCGCCGGCGTGTCGGGGACTTCGTGGTGTTCGACGGGGCGTCCGGCGAGCTCAAGCCGGTAACGCGCGAGGACGTCGGGGAATCACTCAAGCAGAAGGGTATCGACCCGAAACTCAACTGGTCCGGTATGATTACGACGACGGAGGGCGAGGAAGTCGAGGTCGAGACGCTGTGGAACCTGTACCGGATCCACCTGCAGGATTACGACCTGGACACGGTGACGGAAATCACGGAGTCCGACCGGGAGCTCATTCAGCAGCTCGCCGAGGACGTCGCAAACATCCAGCCCACGGCGATCCACCACGGCGAAGGCATCAACCACTACTTCCACGCCACGGAACACAACCGGGCGGTCTGGCTTCCGCTGATTCTCACCGGCCAGATCGGGAAGCACGGGGCCGGCGTGTACACGTGGGACGGCAACTACAAGGGCGCGGTCATGCAGGGCTCGCCCTGGTCGGGTCCGGGGGCGGGGGCGTACGTCAAGGAGGACCCGTTTAACCCGGTGCTGGACGAGGACGCGAACATCACCAAAGACGACCTCCGCGGCCTGATGAAGGGAGAAGACGTCTCCTACTGGGCCTGCGGGGATCGACCGCTGAAAGTGGATACACCGGACGGCGAAAAAATGTTTACCGGCGACACGCACATGCCCACGCCCACGAAACTGATCTGGTACAACAACGCCAACCTGATCAATCAGGCCAAGTGGGCCTACAACATCATACACAACGTCAACCCAAAGGTGGACATGATCGTCGACCAGCAGATCGAATGGACCGGTTCGGCGGAATACGCGGATTTCGTGCTGCCGGTGAACTCCTGGGTCGAGTTCGAAAACCTGGAGGCCGGCGCGTCCTGCTCGAATCCGTTCCTCCAGCTATGGGGGAAGAACCGATTTACCGACGAAACGGAAGGCATTCCTCCGATTCACAACACGATCGACGACGCGGAGGTGTTCGCGAAAGTGGCGGAAAAACTGGCGGACATCACGGGGGACGAGCGGTTTAACGAGAACTGGACGTTCGTGAACGAGGGAAAGACGGACGTCTACATCGACCGCGTGTTCAACTCCAG
This sequence comes from uncultured Planctomycetia bacterium, assembly GCA_964466525.1. GTDB lineage: Bacteria > Planctomycetota > MHYJ01 > CAYXQY01 > CAYXQY01 > CAYXQY01. Next base: position 26,118 of record CAYXQY010000018.1, on the reverse strand, counting down.
CACGACCACGAAAACGAAGGACGGTGACGCCTATACCTGCGAGGACATCATGAACGGGGAGTACGGAGTGGAGGGGGGATGCCTGATGCTCTACCGTACATACCCGCGCATTCCATTCTACGAACAGGTGCACGACAGCATCCCGTTCTACACACGAACCGGCCGTCTTCAGGCGTACACGGACATCCCGGAGGTCATCGAATATGGGGAAAACTTCATCGTACACCGGGAGGGTCCGGAAGCCACGAAGTATCTGCCCAACGTGATCGTCTCCTCCAACCCGTATGTCCGGCCGGAGGACTACGGGATTCCGGAGGAAGCCATGGAAGCGGACCTGCGGCAGGTGCGTAACATCAAAAAACCGTGGGAGGAGGTGAAGGAAACGTCGAACCCGCTGTGGGAGGAAGGGTTCCGGTATTACCTGTCCACGCCCAAGAGCCGTCACTCCGTGCATTCCTCCTGGAGTGTCGTGGACTGGCACTGGATCTGGTCGGACAACTTCGGGGACCCGTACCGCAAGGACAAACGGATGCCGGGCGTGGCCGACCGGCAGATCCAGGTCAACCCGGAAGCGGCGAAGGAAATGGGCCTCAACGACGGTGATTACGTGTACGTCGACGCCAACCCGGACGACCGTCCGTACATCGGATTTGACGAAGATTCGCGCCGGTACGAGGTCAGCCGGTGCATGGTGCGTGTCAAATACAACCCGGCCCTGCCGAAGCATTTTACGATCATGAAACACACCGGGTGGATGGCCACGGAGGGCACGGTCGACGCGCAGGAGAAACGCGAGGACGGGCGGGCCCTGTCCGAATCCGGTTACCAGTCCAGTTATCGGTCCGGCTCACACCAGTCGGTCACGCGCAACTGGATGATGCCCATGCACCAGACGGACAACCTGTTTCACAAAAGTACGACCAGCATGAGTTACACATTTGGATTCGCCCTCGACAACCACGCGATCAACACGGTACCCAAGGAAACCCTGGTGCGCATGGAAAAAGCCGAGGACGGCGGTAAAGGCGGTGAGGGCATCTGGACCCCCGCCGAATCCGGGTACTCGCCCTCCAACGAGGACGAATGGGGGGAGAAATACCTGGAAGGGTCGCTTACAAACGTGGAGGAGTCGTGAGAAATAGACGTTATAATTTCGAAATCATTCGTTCGTAATCGTCATGAGAACCAATCCAGAACCAAATTACGTCCTCCCCCTTTTTCACACCGAGGGCTCGATAATTTCGATTGATCCGGACGGCGTATATATTCTCCTCAGGATGAACTTTTTTGAACCGGAGGGAGGGATGTTCGGAATTTCTGGAGAACAGTTTGTAGGCCTTTCGCGCCTTGCTCTTTACCTCTTGCGGAAGATTCTCGTACGCATTCCAGAATCGTTCGGTAGTATACGAATTCACAGGTCATCCGGGTCCAGTTCTTCAGCGTTTCCGGCGTTATATTCTTCAAGCGCCACCTCTGCAAGAACCGAGAGCTCCTCGGATGTTTCGTTGAACGTAGATTGCCAGCGTTCCTCTGACTTGAGCTCCTCCATGATCCAGACGGCGAGCTCATCCTGTTTTTCCGATGGCATCCGTTCTATTTTCGATATCACTTTCTCAAGAAGATCAGTCATGGGATTATCCGCATAAATTTATTTTTACACCAATTTCTGAACTTTAATTGTACCATGAACAAATCTCAAAAAAAATACGAACAGGACGATCCGTTTGAACTGAAAGGGGTGGCCTTCGAAGGAGACGAGGAACGGATGATCACGTGCATGATCGAGGAGTACGCCCGCATGGGCTGGGGGGAAGAGCGGTTGATGCGGATGTTCACCACGCCGAACTTCCGCATTCCCCATCGGTACTACCGGGAACACGGCGAAGAGGCCGTGCGTGAAAAAATACGCGAGGTGCTGGAACGGCACGGTGTCTTTCAGTTTGACGTCAGTAAAAACGAGGAGCAGTCCAATGGCCAATGACAACAAAGTGTACAACTGGCAGCTCGGCCGGGACATGGACTACACGTACGAGGAGTCCCATCCCGACCGGCAGTTTGCCTTCGTGTTTAACATCAACCGCTGTATCGGATGCCAGACCTGCACCATGGCCTGTAAATCCACCTGGACCTACAACAGGGGACAGGAACACATGTGGTGGAACAACGTGGAATCCAAGCCCTACGGCGGATATCCCCAGAACTGGGACAGGAAAATCCTGAAGAAACTGGAACAGGCCAACCCGGGAGACCAGACCTGGAAACCGGCCAAAAACGATCGGGGAGAAACCACACGAGGGCAGGAGGAGAAACCGCACGGCGTGTTCGAAGGAAAAACCATCTTCGAAGCCGCACGGGAAGTAGATCCCGATCAGGAACAGCAGCGCGCCCTCGGGTATTTACCGGACGACGAGGAATGGGACGCGCCCAACATCTACGAGGACACGGCGAAGGGCATGGGCGAGGACAGCGCGGAACTGCCCGAGCACAAAACGTGGTTCTTTTACCTGCAGCGCATCTGTAACCACTGCACGTATCCCGCCTGCCTTGCCGCGTGCCCGCGGAAGGCGCTGTACAAACGGGACGAGGACGGCATCGTATTGATCGATCAGGAACGTTGCCGCGGCTACCGGAAGTGCGTGGAGGCTTGCCCTTACAAAAAAGCGATGTACCGGCCGACCACGGGCACGTCGGAGAAATGCATCGGCTGCTATCCCCGGCAGGAAGGGGACGACCCGGAACTGTCCCCGGACGGAGCACCCGTGGAGGCCCGGTGCATGACCTCCTGCGTGGGGAAAATCCGTATGCAGGGACTGGTGGACATCAACGACGAGGGAAAATGGGCTCACGACCCGCAGAACCCGATCTACTACATGACCCGGGTCGAAAAAGTGGCGCTGCCGCTGTACCCGCAGTTCGGCACCGAACCGAACGGGTTCTACATTCCCCCCCGCTGGGTGCCCCGCGATTACCTCGAACAGATGTTCGGTCCCGGCGTGGAAGAGGCCATCGAACGGTACGTGAACCCGTCCCGCCGTCTCATGGCCATTCTCCAGCTGTTCCGTGCCGCCCAGCAGGTGATCTTCCGCTACGAGATCGAGGAGGGCGAAAAAGTGGACGAAACGCCGGTTACCATGCCCGAAGGCCGGGAGGAAACGCTGGAAATCTACAACGACACGGTCTACGGCTTCAACGCCCACGACGATCAGATTATCAAGACCACCGTCGAAGAACCGACCTTTGAACGAAGCGATGAACACTATAACTCGATTTGATGTAAGTAAGTGATGAGGTGATTAAGTGATTGGGTGATTGGGTTTGAAGCATGAGAAGTGTGATAATCGGAACGCAATAACCCAACAAACAGAGCCCCGACGGTGACGGAGGGGGAAGGTCGAATTTCGTGAAAGGCGTGAACGTCGTAAAAAACATAAAAAAACGGTCAATCGATTGGTATTTTTAAACGATTCATTTAAGGAGACGACCCATGGGAGCAACGAAAAAAACGGAGATAAACGCAAGTGATCTCGACGAGGAACAGGCACCGGCGTACGCACGGCGCACACTTTATCTGCTGACGTCCGCGGCCATTTCCGATCCGGTGGAGGGGCGAATCAGCCTGCTGTTCGACAACTCGTTTCCCGAACAGACCGGTGCGGCGTACGAGTTGCTTAACGACATTTGTTCGGACGACGTAGAACCCGGGCCTGGAGAGGCGAAACCGGACACGTGGTCGTCCGGCGACGTCGAACGAATGCTGGACACATCCGGTCGTGCACTCCGGGAGGAATACATCGACGTATTCGGCCATACGATTTCGGCGGACTGCCCGCCGTACGAACTGGAGTACCTGGAGCGAACCGACCTGTTTTATCGGTCCCGAGAACTGTCGGACATCGCCGGATTTTATCGGGCGTTCGGGCTGCGGAAAAGCGAGGGCAACCGATACCGGGCCGATCACCTGTGTCTGCAGGCGGAGTACATGTCCTTCCTGATTCAGAAACGGCTGCACGGCCACCGGGAAGGGCACGGGCAAGACAAACTGGACATCTGTCGGGATGCGGAAACATCGTTCTACGAGGAGCACCTGTCCTGGTGGCTTCCCGCCTTTGCACGTCAACTGGAACGCACGACCGATCTTGACGGTTTTTACGGCCGGTTCGGGGCGTTCCTCAGCCGGTTCTCGGTGCTGGAACGCGACCGGTTCGGCCGTGACCCCGAGACCGACCTGAACGAACCGAAGGTCATGGAATACGACCCGGAGGACCGGCAGTGCGGCGACTGCGAAATTCCTGCCATGAAAGCGGTAACAAAAAAAAGTGATTAAGTGATTAAGGATGTTTTAGAGTGTTCGAGCGGGAAGGGACAGTTCATTCATTGGTTAAAATTTTGAGGTGTTTGATGAGAACTGATACCAGTGCGCAGATACGGTCGAGGATACTTGATCGACCTTCCGACTCCTCTTCCGGTTGACACATACGTTCCAGACGACAGGCCATCTGCAGCGGAGCGAGGGATCCATAGAAAACCGGTGAAAAAAGCAAATTTCGGAGCCAAATCACCTAATTACCTAATCACCTAATCACTTAATCACGTGAAAATTATAATCATCGGCGCCGGCATCGCTGGACTGTCCACCGCGTATTTCCTGGGAAAAAACGACGTAACCGACGTGTGCGTGCTTGAGAAACAGCGTACGCTTGCCTCGCGTGCGTCGGGCCGAAATTCCGGCATGCTGCATCACTTTCACCCGGACCGCACGATGCGGGAACGGATCGCGTGGTCCACCCGCTGGTTGACGCTGTATCAGCTGCGTTCCGACGCACCCGACTTCATGCAACGTGCCCCGTCGCTCTGGCTGCTTGATGCCGATACAAAACAGCAACTTGAGGAGGACCGGGAACGGTACGGCGACTGGACCGCCGTTCCGCCTCCGGACGTGCCGGACCGATTCCGACCGGCGGGCGGAACCGGTGACGCGTTCTGGGTCCGGTTCGACGGGGATGGCCTGCTGGACCCGAATCACCTGACCGCTTCTCTCGCGTCCGACGTGGGAAACATGGGCATTGAGGTGTGCGCCGGCGAGGGTGTGGTCGATGGGACGATGAAGGACAGAAAATGGCACGTCGAGACGGAGCGAACAACCCGGACGGCCGACCTGGTGGTGAACGCCGCCGGGGCATGGGCGGATCCGGTCGGCTCTTGCCTCGGTGCGAACCCGAAGCAGCTCACCCCGGAAAGCCGTTACCTGTTTTTCACCGACGAACAGGTGCTGGACGACCTGCCGTACGGGTTTTTCTGGGACACGGTGAACGACATGTATTTCCGCTCGTACAACGACGGCACCCTACTCTGTGCGGGTGACAGCACCCCGTCCGACCCCGGCACCGAACCGGAGTCCCCCGAGCCGAACCCCCACCTCGACGAGCAGCTGAAAGGACACTACCCGCAATTCCGGGACCTCAGGGTGCCGGACCACTGTCACTGGTACGGACAGCGCACGTTTCCTCCCGACCGTGTCCCGTACGTCCGGCGGGACCCGGACGTGCCCCGGTTGATCTGGTCCGCCGGCCTCGGCGGCCACGGCATCAGCGCGTCGATGTGGGTCGGACAGCACACCGCAAACCTCGTGAAACAGGAGCACAGGGGCACCGGTGCGATCGCCTGACCTGTACGGCTTCCGTGGTTTCTCCGTCGGAAGGCCTTTTTCCGGGGTTCATCACAGCTACGAGGGGGCGGGAACCGTACCGCTGAAAAGAATGAATCCAAAGTGGCGATCATATCCGCTCGCAGCCCACGTTCCTGCGTACTGCCTCCACTATCCAACGGATTTGACCTGCTTTTCCGGTCGTTACAGTGCAAAAATTTGCACGCGTTTCATGATCCGTGTTTTACGTTAACCACCGGACACCGGTGGAAGAAACGCGACGGTGTCCCCGTCTTTCAGGGAGGCATCCCATGAACTCATCTCGTGGTTTCGGGCCACCTGCAGCTGATCCGGGTTCAGGTCGAGGTCGTGCCGTTCCGAGAGTTGCTCGAACAGCTCCGCCGGGGTTTTCGCCCGGGTCCGGAGTTCCTCGTCGGATGTTCCGGTTTCGTCCCGGAGGAGGGCAAAGTACCGCACGGTCACGGTTCGCTCCTCCGCCGTATCCGTGTGCTTCGATGGTGTTTCTCGGCCGGGATCAGACATGTGCATTACCTCGCAGTAGATGTTTTGCGCGTTCAAATTCGAAGGGGCGGTCCACGCTCGTCAGGATTTCGCTGTGCGACGGGAGAACGGTCGCCACCCGCTCTTCCCCGAGCATTCGTTGAAGCGAGGAAGTGCCCCGGCTCAGTTCTTCCTCGATCGTCTCCCGGAAATCCGGTTCGTACACGCCGAGAACGGGTTCAAACAGCGCCTCTCCCGGGTGGCGAAACACGGTTGCCCGCCGTTCGGGGTTACGGTACCGGAGCAGACGGCGGATGGATTGTCCGGTGACAAACGGCATGTCACAGGCGACGAACAGCCACGCGACGTCCGGATGACGAACCATGGCGGAGAGCAACCCGGACACCGGACCGAGGTCCCGGAACAGGTCGTGCACCTGAGGAAGCGCCCGGTACCAGTCGCGATCGGATTGCTCCGGCCGCACGGACACGAAGGTCCTGGGGCAGTACGGCTCCACGAGCTCGTACATCCGCCGTACCTGCGATCGTGGACCGTACCGCAACCCTCCCTTCTCGCGGCCCATCCGCACGCTGTGCCCTCCCGCGGCAATCAATCCGTACACAGGTGCGGGGGTCGTCTGTTTTTCTTCCGTTTCGTTCATGAAAACACCGTGTTCTGTTGTTCCGGTAACAGATATGCGAGCGGGTGATCGATGCCGTCGGCGTCCGTCGGGGGCAACCGAACAAGGCTGTTCGCCGCCGCCAGTCCGCTGAGCATGTGCGACCCCTGGTGCTCAAGCGAACGGCTTTCAAACCGCCCCTCCGTCAACGTCGACCGGGCGCGTATGAACACCGTTCGTTCCGGACGAGCTTCGCTCTCGTCGTCGACCGTCGATCGGACGCGCGGAAGCCGTTGTCGTGCCGTGGGATTCCCGGCAAACGCCCGCAAGATCGGGCGCCCGTACAGGTAATAACAGACGAGGCTGGACACGGGGTTTCCGGGCAGACCAAGCACAATCGTCTCGTCCCTGCGCCCCAGAAACACCGGTTTGCCCGGCTTCTGCCGGACCCCGTGGAACACCGGTTCCACGGACCGGTCCGTCAAAACGTCCCGGGTCAGGTCCCGTTTCCCGACCGACACACCCCCGGATACGAATACCACGTCGTGCCGGTCCAGGGTCCGTTCAAACAGCTGGACCATCCGGTCCCGGTCGTCGGCGACACGGTGCCGCTCCGGGTCTATTCCCTCCCGGCGAACAAGTGCCGACAGGGCGGGGCCAATGGAATCCCGGACTTCCCCGGGAACCGGTGTTTGATCCGCCGGAACGAGCTCGTCCCCGGTGTTTACGATGGAAACCTGCGGCAACTCAAACACGGGCACATCGGTGTATCCCTGCTCCAGCAGAAGGCCGACGCCGGACGGGGACAGGACGTATTGTTTTTCGAACAGTTGTTCTCCCTGTTCCAGCTCCTCTCCTTCCGGACGGATGTTCGTGCGGGTCGCCGGTTGGGAAAACCGAACGGCATCACGACCCGGCAGGGCCTCCACCTTTTCCTGCATGACCACCGCGTCCGCCCCGTCCGGCACCGGGGCTCCGGTGAAAATCCGCATCGTTTCTCCCGGGGAGACCGACTGTGAAACCGGGTGTCCCGCGCTGACCGTTCCGGTTTGCACCAGTTCGACCGGATGCTCGTCCGACGCCTCCGCCAGGTCGGCCGAGCGCACGGCGTAGCCGTCCATCGCGGATTTGCGGAACCGCGGGTTGGGCTCGCGTGCACGAATCGATTCCGCCAGCACACGGCCGTCCGCCTCGGCGGTTGAAACCTTTTCCACCGGTATCTGCACGTCCTGCCGGTCAAGCAACTTCTGTGCCTCGTCAAATGAGATCATGAATCATGCCCTCCCGAACGCGTGCCGCGCATTTTGAAGAAATGTTTGAGTCCCGGGAACAGTGCATCCAGCCCCTCGCGTGTTCCGTTGGAGCTGCCGGGGAAATTAATGATCAACGTCTTCTCGCGTTGCCCGACGACACCCCGGGAGAACATCGCGTACGGGGTCCGCTCCTGTCCGTGGGACCGCATCGCCTCCGCAACACCGGGCAGTTCCCGTACGATCACCTCCTTTGTAACGTCCGCGGTGACGTCGCAGGGACCCGGCCCGGTGCCGCCGGTGGTGGCCACGAGGTCCACGCCCAGGTCACATAACTCCTTCAGTTTGATACGGATTTGTTGCTCCTCGTCCGGCAGCACGATGTAGTCTTTCACGGTGAAGCCGCGTTCGGCGAGTCGATTCTTCAGTATTTTTCCCGACCGATCTTCACGCGTTCCTTCATACGTGCCGTCCGACGTCACCAGGACGGAGGCGGTGAGTTCCTTGACGTCGAACGTATCGCGGAACGTGGATTTGCCACCCCGTTTCTCGACAAGTTCCGTCTCGCCGATATAGATTTCGTCCTCCACCGGTTTCAGCAGGTCGTACAGCGTCAGGGCGGCCACGCTCGCCGTGGTGAGTGCCTCCATCTCCACCCCTGTGCGTGCAATGGCGGAGACCGTCACCTCGATTTCGGCTCCCTCGTCCGATGGTTCGATTCGAACGTCGCAATTTTCAACGGGAATGTTGTGGCAGTGGGGAATGAGCTCGTCGGTTTTTTTGGACGCCTGGAAGGCCGCCGTGCGCGTGATTTCTTCGGGGTCGCCCTTGGGCACGTTTCCGTCCTCCAACGCCCTGCGTCCCGCTTCGCCGCAGTGAATGGACGTGCGGGCGGTGGCGGTGCGTTCTGTTCGGTGTTTGCCGGTGATGTCTTTCATGCTGACCTTTTATCAATTAATTCAGGTTCAATCTGGTCGGGGACATACGTACGGAAAATGAGGTCGTGGGCATTCAGTGTCACCTGTCATAAACCGATGTCTTACGTACATCATATTACTTCTGGAAAGGCGAATTGGAACGATGTCCGCTGGGTCCGACTGCTCACAATTGTCATTTCGTTATCCCCCGATCCGACGAATGAATCCAAATTCCTGCGGCGGCGGTTCCGTCTCCGGATCCCAGTCCCCCGTGTACGCCGGGTTACCGGCCCACTTGTCACGAACGCTCTCGTGAATTTTTTCGGCAATCTCCTCGTCCGTTCCCCCGTTTCGCAGCACCGGAAGCAGGTGCACCCCGTCGGGGGCGAACAGGCAGGAATGCAGCGTCCCGGTACTGGAGAGGCGAAGCCGGGAACAGGTCTCGCAGAACGGTTCCGTCAGGGACGCGATAAACCCGACACGTCCGGGGCCGTCCGCAAATTCATACGTCTCGCTGACACCGGGCTCGTCGACCGGTTCGAGCTGAAACGTTTCGGTGACCCGCTGTTTGAGCCCGGACACAGGCTCGAACGCGTCCGGGTCCCAGCCCTCGCCATCCAGCGGCATGTACTCGATAAAGCGCACGGCGATGTCCAGGTCCCGGGCGAGGTCAAGGAAGGAACGAATTTCGGACCAGTTCAGGTCCGGCAGCGCCACGGCGTTAACCTTGACGTGAAATCCCATCGAGACCGCCGAACGGATGGCTTCAAGCACGGTCTGGAGACCCTCCCCGCGCGTGACGGACTGAAACCGTTCCTTATCGAGGCTGTCCAGGCTGATGTTCACGTGCTGCAACCGGGTTTCCTTCAGGTCCTCCAGGTGCTGCTGCAGGTTCAGTCCATTGGTCGTGATTCCGATTTTCTCCAGATCGTCGATGGCGCTCACCCCACGGATGAAGTCCATTATATCGTTCCGAACGAGGGGTTCGCCCCCGGTGATCCGCACCTTTCGAATTCCCATTGAAACCCCCACCCGGATGACCCGAAGTATTTCCTCGTACGACAGAACCATTTCTTTTTTGATGTGCTCGATTCCCTCGGGGGGCATACAGTACCCGCAACGGAGGTTGCACCGGTCCGTCACGGATACACGGAGGTAATCGTGCCCCCGTCCGAACGAATCCTCGATCGGTCCGGCGCGGTCCGATGAGTTGGACCTGTTCTGTAGCCGTTCCGAATCCTTCCTGTGAGGCATAAATGACACCCCGATACAAATCTTGATATATGGGTCGTACTTTTAACCCGCAATATTTGTTCCATGCCTGAAGGTGTCAGACGCCGGCTGTACCTTGTACAGCTCCGTCATAAATCGGTGTTTGGACCAATCGACCGATGTGTACCGGGCATGGAGTTCCCTGTATTTCAATAATGCAACATCGGGGTTTCCGCAGGTTGCGTAGCTGCAACAGGACATCTCGGAACGTATTCCGGTACCCAATCAAAGAAGGACCGAATGATCCGCTGGTGTTCGGTTCAAGGAGACCGGTTCGTTCCCTGAAGGGCTCCGCCTCTGCCGGAGGCGTCCATTTATTCCGTCTTCTTCGTTCCGAACGGGCCTTCTTCGTTCAACTCTTCAATCGACAGCGTGTCGTTTTGAAAAATGGCGACATTTGCCATCTCTGATTTGTACAGGTGATTCGAGGCACGATCAACCCCGAGACGGAACATCTGCAGGCCGCCGGGGTTGCTGTCGTGCTGTCCCACCTTTTCTATGTCGTCCTTCGTGCCGAGGTACAATTCTGCCTGGTCAGCGTTACCTGTTTTGCGCACCACCACGTGGTGCCATGTGTTCGGTTGCAGTGCCGGCTCTCCGTCGTCCGCATTGGTCAGCACCGGGTTTGGTGGGCCGCTGGATCGCGACTTGAGCCGCAGTGTACCCTCGTGCACCTCCACCTGCCAGGAATAAATGTTCTCCGGATCGACGTTATTGGAAATCAGTCCCTGTTCCTCACCCTGGTCCACGCGCGGCGTTCGAAACCAGAACGACACCGTCCACGCAGGCGTTCCACCGGGACCGTCCGTTTCCAGGTAGTCCCGCTCGTCCGCGCGGTCGTCACCGGGCAGGGACAGGGTGCCCTCTTCGGTGATATGCAGGTCATCCGACCCATTCACCACACGCTGCAACGGATGACGACCCCGCTCGTCCTTCAGCATGGTCCCATCCTTGAACGTATAATGACTGTACGCCTGTTCGGAGAGGGGGCGTTCCTCCCAGTAATCCGGCCGCCACGGCTCCGGTCCGCCGGATTTCCGACGGAGAAATTTCGCGTCGACCTCCTGATACCACGCATGCAGTTTTTCCCGCATCCGCTCCGCGCGATCCGGATGTTGATCCACCAGATTATTACGCTCTTCGATATCGTTCTCGAGGTGATAAAGTTCAATGCTGCCGTCCTCGTATCGTTCCACCAGTTTCCAGGGCCCCATCCGGATCGCCCCCCCCGGTGGACCCCCCTGAGGTGAATAATGCGGAAAATGCCAGTACAGGGGCTTGCCCCGTTCGAAGTCTTCTTTGTCGGCCCCCTTAAGTATCGGCATAATTGAGGTCCCGTCCACGTGATTGTTCGGCCGTTCAGAGGAACCGGTTGCCTCCAGTAATGTGGGGAACAGATCCGTGCTCATCACCGGTTGCCCGGATACGCTCCCGGGCTCGGTCACGCCGGGCCAGCGCACAATGAGTGGCACTCGCAATCCGCCTTCGTAAATCCATCCCTTCCCACCTCGCAATGGACGGTTGGACGTGTTGTGTCCTTCGCTCGTCGACAGGCCGCCGTGGTCCGAGCTAAACACGACAATGGTTTCCTTCTGAAGATCCAGCTCACGCAGCGTCTTGAGCACCTTACCAATCGCACGGTCGGTGGCTTCCACCATCGCCGCGTACACCGGGTGTCCCTGCACAGTACGTATCGTTCGGTGTTTTCCTTTCCCGGGCCAGACCTGTTCCGTTTTTCCGAACTCGTCCGTGTCGTTCAGATTGCGTTCCTTGCGTCGTTTCCGGTATTTCTGGATGAGCTCGTCGGGAGCCGCTTTCGGGTTGTGTACTTCGTAAAACGAAAGATACGCGAAGAACCGCTCGTCCTGATGTTTCCGGATGAACCGCGTGGTTTCGTCCGCAAGGCGATACGGCAGATATTCCCCTTCCGGACCGTCCTCGAGGCGTGGATTTTTATACGGAGAGAAATAGCCGGTGTCGTTTCCGTAATAAGGAGCTCCGGCGCTGTATCCCCCTTTGTTGGTATCGAACCCGCGATGTCCCGGCCAGTATTTCTCGTTCGGACCGAGGTGCCATTTTCCGGCGAAGTACGTGGAAAACCCCGACTGTTGAAACGCCTCCCCGAGCGTGGTCAGCTCGAGTGGCATGGCACAATTCAGGGACGCGCCCCGGAACCGTCTGGTTGGGTTTCCGCAGAACCAGCTGGTCGTGTCGTACCGGGACGGGTACTGACCGGTCATGAAACTGAGGCGACTCGGGGAACAGACCGGATTCGATACATACGCGTCATTGAACTTCATGCCGGTCTCGGCAAGCCGCTGCACGTTTGGCGTGTCGTAGAAGGTTTCGGGATGGTATGGACTGACATCCTGCCGTCCAAGGTCGTCCACGAGGATAAACAGCACGTTCGGACGGTCCTGTGTTTGTCCCTGTACAGGTGCTACGAAAAGTACGTGTGCGAAACTCACCGTCAAACAGAACAACAACAACGATCGAGGTGATGTCATTCCTGCTCCTCAATAGGAAAACGTACGCTCTTCAAAACGAAGGGGTCACGATCCGTATAATTCCGCACTGTTGCCGGATAGTCGTAACCGGCAGCGAACGTTTCAAGTATATTCCCTTATATGGATTCAATCAATCACCGTACCTTCAGGAGACGTGTCGCGGAAAGCATCCTCCCCCGAACTGATTGCCGGATTAACAAGATCGTGGTGGGTACCGGGCCGGACGGCGTGGACACTGGAAATACATTTACAACCGCAACAACGCCGATCATCATCACGGGCTTAATAGATCGACCTAACACCGCCTGTGTCCTCCTGATCTCGTAGCTTAATAAACCATAATGCGATCCGGTCGAGAAACAGAACCTCATTGCGAAGTGGCCGAGCGTTTCCGAAACACCATGGAAATCTGACCCTCGAGAAGCACCCCACACGTATCCCGAAGGAGCCAACTCGCCCGTGGCGCAGCGAGCCAGCGAAAACACATTCAGGTCGTCACCAGAGGCACAACGAACAGAATCTGTGAACCGATGAGATTGCGCACCATGGTTAAGACGACTCACTCAAAGGGCGTAACACGATGCAACGGCATAGCACAGGGCATGAAAGACCGTATTCCACAGTCAGCGGCCGGCGCTGATGCCGTACTACATCAAAAAAGGAGTCCTGAGCGATCGCTTCTACTGTGAGGATCATTCGATCCTACGTCAACTCCTCATGACCCCTGGATAATAACATGAGAACTCGCCGATCGGCGTTTCAATTAGTGATATTCTTGTATACAATAGAACACTTGTAAGATGCTGAATTATGTTCATTTCGGGGAGGGGGCCATCTGATAAGACCAAGAAAGAGCGCGATTCCTCCTCAATTTAACACAAGACATCGTGTCACTCGAAACGATCTCGGAATCATGGATCTGGGTTTTGCTTGCACGGTTGCACCCACTTCTCGTGCACTTCCCGATCGGGGCGCTGGTCATCGCGTTTTTCCTTGAGCTGCTAACCCTGAGGGACCGGCAGAGCGATCTGCGACCCGGCATTCGTTGGTTGGTCTATATTGGTGCGGGCACCGCATTGGTCTCGGCGGTGGTCGGGTTAATGCTTGCCTACGGCCAGAACTACTCGGCGTCGACCCTCTTCTATCATCGATGGGGAGGTATTCTCACAGCGGTTCTTGCCTGCATAACGGCCGGGCTTCTGTACCGGGCGGACCGACCCAGTAAAACCGGTACCCTCATGGCGTACCGCGGAACCTTTGCGGTTGTAATTCTGGTCCTGACCGTTACCGGTCATTTTGGAGCCTCCCTTACGCACGGGGATGATTACATCACGTCGGCGCTGCCGTGGAATTATGAACCGCTCCCGACGGGTGAGTTTTCCGACCTCGTCAAGGAGGTGAAACAGCATCAGAAGATGGGTGAAATCGCCGAGAAGCACAAGACGGAACTGAACGTGGGGGTTCGGCGGATTTTTGCGAAGACCTGCTACCGCTGTCACGATTCGGAGAAGTCGGAGGGGGACCTGAAACTCACCAGCAGGGAAAACGTGATGAAAGGAGGCGAGAACGGACCGATCGTCGTTCCGGGCAAGCCTGAGGAGAGTGAACTTGTCCGCCGTGTTTCACTGCCCGGTGGGCACGAGGACGCCATGCCGAAGAAAGACAGCTCTTTGACCGAGAGCCAGGTTGCTCTGATACGGACCTGGATTGACGTTGGGGCACCGTGGGCGGACCGGGAAGTGAAGGCGTTCCGGGAAGCCGAAATCGCCCTGGAAAAACCGGAGGTTCCGGAAACAACCTCCACGTTTGACAATCCGCTGGACAAATTAACGAATGCGTACTTCAAGGAGCATGATATAAAGTGGCGGGAGCCGGTGGACGACAGGACGTTCATCCGCAGGGTGTACCTGGACGTGATTGGATTGCTACCCAAACCGGAGCAGATCAAAGCGTTTGTCGCAGATCCGTCATCGAACAAGCGGGAACGCCTGATTGAACGGCTACTGAACCGCCGGCACGCGTATGCTCAACACTGGCTGACCTTCTGGAACGACCTGCTGCGGAACGATTACGAAGGAACCGGATTTATTACCGGTGGACGCGAACAGATCACGGACTGGCTGTACGAATCCCTGTATGAAAACAAGCCCTACAACCGGATGGTGCACCAGCTGATCGATCCGAATGATCGATCGGAAGGGTTCATTAAAGGGATTCAGTGGCGTGGAGCTGTCAACGCCAGTCAGACAACGGAAATGCAGGCGGCACAGAACATTTCTCAGTCCCTGCTCGGCAAGAACCTGAAGTGCGCTTCCTGTCACGACAGTTTTGTCAGTAACCTGACGCTTCAGGACGCCTACTCGTTCGCTCAGATCTTTTCAAAAGAAACGCTCAAAATTCAACGCTGTGACGTGCCCACCGGGAAGACGGCTGAGGCCAGTTTCCTGTACAGCGAGGAACTCGGCGACGTGGATCCGGACGCTCCGAAAGGGAAACGTCTCGCTCAGCTGGCGGACATTATTACATCGGAAGAAAACGGCCGACTCTACCGCACCGCCGTCAACCGGTACTGGAAAAAACTGATGGGCCGGGGTCTTGTTGAACCGGTGGACAAAATGGACAACATTCCATGGAGCCAGAAACACCTCGACTGGCTTGCCGCTGACCTGAGGAAACACGATTACGACCTCAAACACCTGCTTTCCACGATTCTTACGTCTCGCACGTATCAGCTCCCGGCCATGAACGCGTCCGGGAACAACCCCTCGTCGGAGGATTTTGTGTTCAGGGGACCGACGGTGAAACGAATGACGGCCGAGCAGTTCGCCGACGGAGTATCCCGTGTGGCCGCCCCCCTGTATTCATCCGGCGCGTACAACCCGTACGAAACCACGACCGCGGAGGCCAACTGGATCTGGACGGACCCGGAAAGCAATCGTTCATCCGGCAAGATTCCGCCCGGTACACGTTTCTTCCGAAACACGTTCAACCTGCCGGAGAATCGAATCATCGTGGGGGCCGAGCTCCTGATTACGGCGGACAATTCATACACGCTTTTCGTGAACGGAACCGAGGTCGGCTCGGACGATAGCTGGAAAGAAGCCGAACGCTTCGATGTATCCTCACACCTTCGGAACGGCAAAAACGTGCTGGCCGTCGAAGCGGCCAACGGGGGATCAAACCCGAATCCGGCCGGGCTGCTGGTGAACCTGCAGGTCCAGTTTACGGACGTGGAAGAAACGTTCGAAGTGCGTACGGAACGGTCCTGGAAAACCCGGAAATCCGCCCCCTCCGATGGATGGACGTCGGTGGAGTACGACGACGGGGACTGGGGACAGGTCGTGTCGTTTGGAACGGCAACGGAAAATGACACCTGGGGAGATTTACAGTCCTTCACTCATTCGACCGGTCGAAAAATTCAGTTTGTGCGGGCCTCACTGGTACCCAACGACGACCTGCAGAAGGCCCTCGGACGTCCTCCCCGAGAGAACGTGGTGACCAACCGGCAGGAGGAAGTTACGCTTCTGCAGGCACTGGAACTTAGCAACGGGAAAACCCTGAACGAGGTGCTCACACGGGGCGCCGAACGGCTGATTCGAAAACACGGATCGGATAACAAAGCACTGATCGAAGAGCTGTATTACGCCGCATACAGCCGGCCACCGACCGACGAGGAGACGAAACGTATCATGAAAAAACTGACCGGCCCCCTTTCGCGAAAGCACGCACTGGAAGACGTGCTCTGGGCGATCTTCATGAACCCCGAGTTTCAGTTGATCAAGTGAAAACCCGAAAACCACTTCATCGAACGGTCTTCAATTCCTCCCGGTGCTGTTTTATATCACAAATAAAGAAGGAGTAAGCACAATGGATAGACGAGAATTTCTAAAAAAGATGTCGGCCGGGTCCATCGCCGCCATGTCGGCGTCGATTCCCGGTTCGTTCATGCTCAACGGCTGCGGGAAGGAGGTGACACAGATCGATTCCTCCGCCGACACGGTGATTCTGCTCTGGATGGCCGGCGGCATGGCTCACACCGAAACGTTTGATCCCAAAGAATACACCCCGTACGAAAAAGGTCTGGAAAGCAACAGGGTGCTGAGTACCTTTCCAAAGTCCCCGACCGCCGTGGACGGGTTGTATTTCTCGGAGGGCCTGGAGGAGATCGGGTCCGTGATGGACAAAGGGGCGGTGATTCGCTCCTATCGAGCGGCGGACATGGGGCATATTCTGCATACCCGACACCAGTATCACTGGCACACCTGTTACGAACCGCCTCAGACCGTTCAGATGCCTCACATCGGCGCGTGGATTGCACATGAACTGGGGCCGAAAAATCCCGTCATTCCACCATTCATCAGCATCGGTCAGCGATTCAACGTCGGTGAAGGGGAGGAACTGAAAGCATACCATACGGCGGGATTTCTCGGACAGGAATACGGCCCGTTCCTGATTCCCGACCCGTCCAGCGGGCTGAGCATGGTGCAGCCGCCGGTCGGCATGGACGTCGATCGTTTTGAAAAACGGCACAGGCTCTACCGGGATCTCGTTGAAAAAAGCAAACTGGGCAAGATCGGCAGCGACTACCAGAAGGAATCCATGGTGCGGGCCATGGAAAAATCCTACAAACTGTTGAAGTCGCCTGAAGCCGAAGCGTTCAACCTCGAGAACGAACCGAACGAGTCCTACGAAAAATACAACACGGGCCGATTCGGACTGGGCTGTCTGCTCGCAAAGCGGTTAACCGAAGCCGGTGCCCGGTTCATCAGTGTGTCCACGGAGTACGTACCATTTAAGGGTTGGGATACACACGAAAACGGACACGATCGAACGGTGGAGATGAAGAAGAGCATCAACCGGCCGATCGGCCAGCTCATTCGGGACCTCGACAAAACCGGACGCCTGGACGATACGCTCGTGATTCTGGCAAGTGAATTCAGCCGGGACATGATGGTGGAGGGACGACCGGGCAAGGAGGTAAAGGAGCAGGCCAAACAGCCGGAGGTGATGAAGAAAAAGTCCCAGTACGGGCTCCATAAACACTTCACCGACGGCTGTTCGATTCTGATGTTCGGCGGCGGAATCGACAAAGGAACGGTATATGGTAAAACAGCCGACGAGCGCCCCTGCAAAACCGTTGAGGACCAGGTCCGAATTGACGATATTCACCAGACAATCTATCACGCCCTCGGGATCCCTCCCGAGACCCATTATGAAGTGGAGGGCCGTCCGGTCTACACCACTCCGGAAGGACACGGGGAACCCATCCCCGAACTCCTGGCAAACATGGACAGCAAAGCTGACACCGGGGAATCCAGCCATGGATAACCGGACACGTCCTCCCCGGTTTTTCCCACTCATCACACGGTCCGTTTCGTTGGTTTGTAGTCGCCCTGCGTTATCTGTAAACGGGATGTAAACCAACAATGGCAAGACGATGGAACCGTGTGTTCCGTATTGAGCTGAATGGTCCTGTTCTTTTTTCAGCCTTCGTATGTCGTAGCCCGGTCTTTACCCGGTGCGCGAGAGTACGAAATACCTTCCGCCTCCCGTCGGGGAGGAGATCGAATAGATCTGGACAATGCTCCCGGAAGGCATTTGCGTCCGATCAAGGTGGATCCCGTGTATACGAGTGCGGGTACGAGTCAATGGAAGCCGCACGGCGAAAGGCTTGATTCCGTATTGAAAGAGGCTCAAGCGTCTACGGATTTTGGTGTTAACCGATCCGAGAAACCCTCTTTTGGTCTCGTGTGATTCCGGTGATTTTATTGTCGTACTCGATTATTTGCATGTAAGAGCCCGATGCAGACGGAACGGAAGATTGTGGATGAGTCGATTCAGGGGGTGGGACTCCACCAATCACTCGTCCCGGTCGTTCTCACCGATCGGCTGGCGTCTCAGTGGCGAGTTGCCGCCATATCCCATGCTCATGTGGGCCACGCTCGTCCGGTACAGACGATCCTGCATCAGGGTAACACGTCGATCTTCGGCCGGAATGGACGTGGAATAGATGCGGATCTCACCCGGCACGCTCAGGATGACTTCCTCTCGCCAGTCGCCATACAGATCCACCGGGAGACCGGCGCGGGTTTCGAACCATTCTACCTGAGACCCCTTGACCCCCTCCGCTAGCGTTTCATTCTCCGGATATCGGAAGATCCGTCCTCCGACGAGCAGTTCCCGCTGAGCTGTTTCATCCCAGAAGACCGCTCTCGGGGAGAGCTGACTCCATGGAATCTTATCTTCCCGGGCCAGCAGGTTTCCCTGAGCACTGTACAGCCAGCGCTCGTTCGTGTCCGCCTCGCCCGCATAACATTCACGGCCGGGGATCGAGCCGTCGATATTTGCAACCAATCCTGCGGCGTGGATGTGTTCCGTGGATTCCTCCAGGCCCCATAGCAGTTCGCCCGTCGCCGCATCCACCATGGCAATGCCGTGACGGTTCCGGTCTGACTCAATACCGAGAAACACTTCGGGACCCTGACGCTCCGGGTCGAGGTTTCCGGCGTACAACGTGTCCGGGTGGCCCAGGCCCGTGGACCATAACCCCTCTCCGTCATCGTCGATCGCACACGCGCCGAGGATGATTTCGTCCCGATCATCTCCGTCAGCGTCCAGCGTGAGAAGGTTATGTGCCCCCTGCCCGTGGTACATGTTGCCTTCTTCCTGGTTGCTGTTCCAGTTCCAGACCTGTTCCAGCCCATCTTCCTGCACCCGAAACGCTTTTAGCTTCATGAGCCCATAGGTCCCTCGCTGTACCAGCAGATAGGGGTTTTGTCCGTCAAGATAGGCAACCCCAATCTGATTCCGGGAGTACCGGTTGTACGATTTGAACCCGTCCCTTGATGGCCAGCTGGTGCGCGCCCGCTCCTCCCCGGTCATGCCATCCAGTACGGAGAGATATTCCGGTCCCGACCGCACCCGTCCCGCCTTGTAGTATCCTTCATCACCGGGTTCCGTGTCCCGGTAGTCCTTCTCCACCGGTGCCGACTTGAGCGCGACCTCCGCCCGGCCGTCACCGTCAAAATCATACAAGATAAAGGGCGAGTACCAGATGCCCGCCTCGATATTCCAGCCTAAATCTTTACGCCACAGGAACGTCCCATCCGAAAGGTACGCCTCAAGTTTGAACGTTTTTTCGCTTGGACTCCAGTAGCCCGGTTCCCGCCACGGATCGACGTTCGTACCGGGCCGCTTGATCACAAAATCGTATGCGCCGTCGCCGTTCAGATCGCCGATTCCCACCTTCTGGAAGGTCGCATTTTTATTCTGAAGCTCGATGCTCTGATAGGGCCGCACGGGGGCCTCCGCTTTAACCGTTGAGGATCCCAGTCGTTTTCCCTCGTTTTTGCCGTCTCGGGCAACCACAAAATAGTGATTTGTCTTACTGCGGTCCGCCTGCTCGTCAATGAAATCCGTGGTCCGTTTGACGGGGGTTTGATTGATCCGTTCAGGAGAGCCTTCGCCCGAGGCACGGTACACGTCGAACGAAGCTCCATCGTCTTCCGCCAGTTCACGCCACCGCACGTAGATGTCCCCTGTTTCCCGAGGGGTAGCAAGAATGCCCCGATCAGGCTCCTCTTCGACCTGTTCGCCATCGTCCGTTCGTCCTGTAGTTTGAGCCGTAACATCCTTTGCTTTAACAGGACCGGTGTATAGAAGCGTCCCTAAAAGCAGACAAAATAGCTCAAAACAGATCACTAACCTCAATGTCGCTGTCTGTTTTGTTAACATCCGTAAACTCCGATGAATGGCCGGGAAACGGTTGCTTGATCGAAAAAGTTCGAGGAAAGGGCGAACAAGAGGAAAAATATTCTCCTGGATCTTTCGTAACTGGTCAAAAATCCGTGGGAAAGGAAGCATTATTTCTGAATACGAATGCATGGATTCGAACGTTTCGAATACGCCACGGATTTCAGACCCATTTCGATTTTTTTCGAGCACCGATCGTGAGAGAGGGGTCACATCAAAAAGATTGATTTCCGTCCTCCTGTTTGGCCCCTCTGTGACCATCGGGGCTCCGTTCTTTTCGTCATATGGGTGAGGGCTCATTAAATGTTCGGCGTCCTGGAGAAACGGGACCATACCGTTGATTTCCAGATCGACCACGTAGAAGCCGAAGGGTTTGATAGCCGTCCGAAGGGACATGGAGCCTTTCATTCCCAGTATTCCACGGATTTTTGACCGGTTACGATACTTCCGAAGATGACCCACGAAAATTATGATTATACTGAAATCACGGACGCGTAAAAAAACAACTCGTGTACTGACGTTCAGGAAGGGTGGAGACATATTGGCCTTTGCACGGTCCATCCCATTATTCGGCTCCGGGGACGCGAATGATCTCGCGATGGTTGTGCTCATTGATTTCGTGTACACGGCCGTTTTCCAGCTGGATTTGACGGTCGAAGTTAGAAAACACAGAGGGATTGTGCGTCACCGTGAAGATCGTTCGACCCGCCATCTGGTCCAGCAGGTTCCCGGCCACTTTACGCCGTGTCGCCAGGTCGAGGGTGTTCATCGCTTCGTCCAGCATCAGAATCATCGGGTCCTTCAGAATAATACGCGCGAGGATCAGTCGCTGTTTTTCCCCGCACGAGAGGTGGACTCCTTCCTCTCCGATCATGGTTTGATAACCCTCCGGGTACTTCATAAGGAATTCGTGTGCGTTTGCCTGCCGGCAGGCCGTTAAGATCTCTTCGTCGGAGGCCTCCGGCCGGGCGTAACGGATGTTTTCCTCCACGGATGCGTCAAACAGGAATCCATCCTGAAAAACGATTCCGATCTGTTCCCGGAGTGAGGCCAGTGTATAATCCCGCACATCCAAATTGTCGATGCGAACTTGACCGCTATCGAGTTCGTAAAACCGGGGGATCAGGTTTAACAACGTACTTTTCCCGGCCCCGCTTGCGCCGGTGATCAGTACGTGTTCTCCGGCGTTCACCGTCAGATCCACGTTCTTCAGGATCGGTTCCTCGTCGTAGGAGAACGAGACGTTGCAAAACTGCACCCGGCCCTGCTGTATTCTTCGCGGCATGGCCGTGGGCTTCTCCTGAATTTCCGGTTTGGTCTGCATGATTTCCGAAATTCGATCAATGGACGCCGTCACCGACGAGAATTTCCCCGCCTGACTGATAAGCTTCAGGGTTTTTGGGTATAACATCCCGGTGTATCCGTAGAACGCTATAAAGGTTCCAACCTTCATGGTCCCGTTCATGATGGCGTACGCCCCGAACCCCATGATCAAAAACTGACCGAATCCAACCAGGCCGTCCGCGAGAATTTTCTGCCGAAGGTACTGCTTTGTTTCCTTGATTCTGGCGGTCATCCCACGCATCATGGTCGCTTTCAATTTATCCTTCTCCCGTTTCTCCGAGCTGGAGGACTTCATTTCCTGTACACCGGTGAAGAGTTCGATAATGTCCCCGGTGATGGCTCCCCCGATGTTTTGTGCTTCGCGTGCATGTTCTTTAATTGATCGCTGATACATGCGATGCACGAGCCAGTGAAAGGGCAGCACGATCAGAGCGATCACCGCCAGGTGAGTATGCAACCAGAACATAATGCAGAAGGAAACAAGGACCATCAGGACGTTCATGAGGATTTTCATCATATTATCCTTGATGAACGACTTGACGGCATTTACATCCTGCGTCATACGGGAGGAAAGTTTTCCGGGTTTGTTTCTCTCGAAAAACCCCATGGACAATTTCTGAAGGTGATGGAACAACTGCACACGCGTGTCGACCGCTATCTGTTCACCGAGTTTGGTGATGCGGACCTTCGTCACGTAATAGGCCAGGTTTTTCAGCACAAGGATGACCAGTACGGCAGCGAGGGCGTACGCCAGATGCACGAAGTTCTGCTCGGGAAGTATGTCGTCAATAATTATTTTCAGAATATAGGGAAGGGAAAGATTCAAACAGGATAAAACGCCACAAAGCCCCGTCAGCAACAGAAGTACACCGATGTACCTGTAGAAATAATTGCTCAATGACCAGTTCTCGTCCTCTCCAAATTCAGAAGGATTGACCACCTGCTCCGGATCACGGCGGGAGAAATCACGGTCTTTTTTTATCATTGCAGTACATTCGGACAAGATTCGGCGCTCCAGTTTCGAAAAATTATAGATATACAGACAGGTTTTTTATTAATCTTCTATTTTTGGTGATCTGCGGTGTGGTTTCCAGAGGGGCGCGCCGTTCACTTCCTGATATACGCAGGAAGCTGAACTGTTTTTTCGCATTCTGTGGGAGAATCAATCGATTCGGGAGGAAGGAATGAAGTGCACCTGAACAGGTTCAAGCAGCGTTCATTCATGCTGAAGGAAAAATTTTTTCCTGGGATCTGTTCAAGGAAAAGGACGGTTCGGCCGGACAGGGGACTGATAAAATCACGACTGATTCGCTGACAGGCTTAAATTCGGTGAGCTGCCTGCGTGAAATCTACAGATAACGTGTCCGGGAGGACAGAGCCACGCCTTACGAACGCTGTTCCTGCTCAGCAGCGGTCCATTTCGGCTCCGCACGGGGTGTTCGTTCTGTGGAAGAGGATCGTGTCCGCGAGGTCGGGTATCGGCCGCAGGAGGAAGAGGAAAATATAATGTACTTTATAAATAAAGACGGAAAAGATATGATGGTTACACCGTGATTAATTCTGAGAAAAACAGGGGAACACGAAATGGAGGATCACCTCGATCCGTCAATCCGTGAAAAATTACGGAAATTTGCAAGTCATCGCCGTAAACTGGTCCTTTTACGGGGGGTCTGTTCTATCCTGGTTGTCCTGCTCGGTGGACTGCTGTTGATCTCCCTGCTGGATTACTCAATTTTCCTTTCGGATACGGTCCGGATTGCGATGACCACCACCGTGTACGGAGCCGCGGGACTAACCCTTATCCGGATGCTTGTGATTCCTTTCTGGCGGCTTCCGGACCGAAAGAAGCTGGCGTACATGCTCGAATCCCTGCAACCGGATTTGCGGGAGAACCTGATTTCCGCCGTCGAACTCGGTGAACAGGATCGCACGATTGATTCTCTTGCGTTTGTACAGAAGCTACAGGAGGAGGTGGGTCAACAGGTCGAATCGATCGATATTCCCCGTCTACTTCCCCTGACCTACATCCGTTCCTGGCTGTTCGGGGCCGGTGGACTGACGCTGTTGCTGGCCGTGCTGTGTTTTGTGCCCAACCTACAGTTCAGAACGTTGATGATCCGGGCCGTTTACCCCGGGGCAAATGTGGGGCGGGTCAGCGATGTTTCAGTACACATTCGCTCGCCGAACCCGGTTGAACCCCTTGTCCCGTACGGGGATCGGGTCCCGCTGCTGGTGGACGTGGAGGGGGCGAATCCGGAATCAATCACGCTTCAGACGGTTGAACCGGGACAGGACGAGCAGGACACAGCCGTATCCCGCTCGGAGAACGGAACCTATGATACAACGATCCGGGTCGGACGAAAGCCGATGCGATATCGCATCCAGGCCTCGACCGCCCTGACGCGGTATTACGAAATTACCACCACCTCCCGCCCCCGGGTCAAACAGTTCACCCGGGTCTATCATCCACCGGAATACACGAACATAAATCGACGAAAGGAGGTGGGGGAAAAGGGGACTCTGCACGGTCTCAGGGGCGGATCGGTGGACCTCTCCCTGAAAACGTCCGAACCGGTCGCCTCCGGTTACCTGAAGGTGGATTACGAAGACGGAAACCGAACCGAGAAGATCGAACTAAAACGGGTCTCCGATACGGTCCTGTCCACTACACTTCCTCTTGAAACGTCCGGTACGTACCGGGTTCATCTGGTATCGAAACGGACCGGGTTCGACAACCGGTTCAGCCCAATGTACGAAATTCATCCGCAGCCGGACCGGTTGCCCACCGTCGAGCTGGACGAACCAAACCCCCATGAGACGGGTGTTCTCTCCCGGGGACTGACCTGGAAGGAAACCTTCGACGACCTGGAGAATGGGACCGTGAAAGACACGGGTCAAACCGCATGGGACGTGGTCAGGAACACCCCGGAGGACGGTATGGATCTGTCGGTGAAAAACGGGCGCCTTCTGGCGACGACCACCGGCGATTCGAACGGGAATACGGACGTTGCGGGAATCTGGACAACGGAGAAAGTAAGCATTGACGGAATGGGGCCGGTTCGGGTCGCAATGGACGTTTCCGGCCGGGAATCCAGCGGTGGTAACGGTCTCGAGGACGGGGGTAAGAAAAAAGATACGTTCCGCATGTTTTACCGTGTCGACGGCGGGGCGTACCGGCGTGTCGCCGACGTATCGGGGGAGCCGGAAAATCAGCGGATCGAATCCCCCGCTATAACCGGTCGTACGCTTCAGCTGAAAGTGGAGGCGAAAACCACCGAAGATTCGGAATATTATGCATGGGACAATGTCTCGGTGACGCCCGAGATGGCGGGGGACCTATCCGAAAAATCAGGCGACACCAACCAATCCGAGCGGCTCACGTTCGTTCGCTCGGTAAATGACGTGGTGCACCTCACCGGCCGGGCAAAGGATGACGTTGGACTGAAGTCCGTGGATCGATGGGTGCGGGTGAACGGAGGTAACTGGCAGAAGAAACAGCTGATCGACGGAGCCGGACGTCGTTATGAGATCGACCACCTGCTGAACCTGTATTCGCTGGGCGTCGAAAACGGAGATCGACTGGACGTGAAAGTAACGGCAAAGGACCTGAGGGGAAGCGTGGTGGAATCGAAAACCCTGAACTTCAGGATTCGTACCCTCTCCTCGGATTCCCCCCATCTGAAGCGGATCTCACGTCTCCGACAGTTTCAGAACGCCTTTACACGGTGGGGCCGTTCTGTGCGGCACCTCAGGGAACAGGTCAAAAACGCCACAAACAAGTCCTCTTCATTATCCCCCCTGAAAAAACAGCTTTCGAAATCGAATAATCACTTTGACGAACTCAAAAACACAGCCCGGCAGTTTTTGATGGAGGAGAACTCCGTGCTGTTGGATTCCGTCGTGGTTGAACTGACACGCCGGGCCGGGTTCGCTCGGAACACGCAATTCCGTCCTCTGCAGCGTGCGCTTTCCGGGAGCGGTGATACGACGGATTCGGTGTCAGCGGATCAGCTTCTGAACATGCACGAACTTCTCCAGAAAACGGCGGAAACGACGGCGGGGGCCGTTCAAGCCGGACGAAGGATGTTCGTTTCGGACGTCACCGGCGTTGCCATGACGGAACTCCGGCGGGCCATCCGCCGGCACCGGCGCCTCGTGAACGGCTGGAAGGAGCTGCGGGAGGAACAGGGAAATAGCGGGGGTCCTGCGTACGTTCGACCCCTGACAGAAACCGCCCGTCACCTGCAAACCATCGAAGAGTTGTTTGGGGACCTCCAGCGGAACCTGCCGGAAACGGCGCGGCAACCTATGT
>CAYXQY010000017.1:35420-36065 GCA_964466525.1 uncultured Planctomycetia bacterium | reverse complement strand
AATGGTCCTCTATGGTTCTTTTATGGTCTTCTATGGTCCTCTATGGTTCTTTTATGGTCTTCTATGGTCCTCGCCCCCCTCGCTTTTCATTTCTTTCGTACTCTTTCATTTCCTTTCCTTTCATTTCTTTTGCATTCTTTGACCCCCCCCCCGGGGGGGTCAACAATCAAGGGGGTTCACAATCTCTTCAACAATCAAGACCCCCTCTCTATGAGACCCCCATTATGACACCCCGGGCCCTCCTTGGGCCCTTCTACCTTACGCACACAGAGAGAGACATACAGAGAGGCACACAGAGAACACAGAAAAGGAGAGTTTGAAATGGAAATTCCTGTCAAATTCAGAAAGGGACAATTGGTAAAATTCGTACGGGACCATCACGATCACAAAGTGCTTTTGCACTGGTCTGTTCCATGTTATTCGAATTTGGAAAGAGCTCTTTCTACATCTCCCAATCAGAAACCGGATGTGCGAGCGGCTTTCGGCACAGAGGGGATGATTGTTTGTCATCCTCATGATGAGGACAGAGACTCTTCAAAGTTTTATGGGGTTCTTACCTTTGATTACCAGCTCGTATATGTTTACGAGAGTTACTTGGGCGAGTTACAAGTGAGTTAACTATGAGCAAGTATTTTACACAAAGCA
>CAYXQY010000017.1:1724-35410 GCA_964466525.1 uncultured Planctomycetia bacterium | reverse complement strand
TGGAATTCTTACTTTTAATTATCAGCTCGTATATGTTTATGAGAGTTTCTTGGCCGAGTACAAATGAGTCGACTATGAGCAAGTATTTTACACAAAGCAAAGCAATTGATTTTATAGAAAGAGCCTTTGGCTCAGGAAGGCTGTCCAATCAAGGGCTGAATATCTCCGTGATTTGTCCGATGTGCAAGGCATTGAAAGGAGAAGACTACTCAAAGAAAAAGCTTGTGATTCGTACGGACAACTTTTTGGTGCATTGTTGGGTTTGTGGTTATAAGTCGAAAAATATATATCATCTTTTAAGGAAATATCGGCCCAAATATTTGCAGGAATATAGAGAGAACTTCTTTTCTGCAAAAGATTTAAGCAATACGGATGCGGAGGATGACCAAAAGGAAGGCCCAACGGTCTCCATGCCGAAGGGCAGTCAATTCATTCTACATATGGACAAAGACGGATATTGGAAAGAAGCCATGAGTTATCTGAATTATAGAGGAATCCGGAGAGAGGATGACATTTGGTATTGGAAGATATGCCTTACAAGAAATTCGGAACAAGGATGCAATAGCAGAGTGATTATACCCTCTTTTGATCATAATGGAGACTTAAACTATTGGACGGCTCGAACCTGGAAAGGAAATGTGAAACAGAAATACAAAAATCCTCCCGTTAATCGAAAGAATCTGATTTTCAACGAAAACAATATTGATTGGACAAAAGAAATAACTTTGGTAGAAGGGCCGTTTGACCTCATCAAATGCAATGCCAATGCAACAGCGGTTCTTGGTTCGGAACTGGATGCCAATTATCGACTATTCCACCGAATCGTGGAAAATGAAACGCCGGTATTATTGGCTTTTGACCCCGATGCAAAGGGAAAACAAAACCGAATTGCACTTCTTTTGAAGGAATTCAATATTCAAGTGCGTGTCGTTTCCCCCGTCGATCTCAATAAAGACATCGGCAGTTTAAGTAGAAGTGAGTTTAATGAACTTCGCAATCGTGCTACATTGTTTGACGAAGATTCTCTTCTTTTTGAGAAGATCAAATCAATTCTGTAAGGCTTTGCAAGATAGAGAAGATAGAGTTTTGCAAAACAGGCTCCAAAACAGAATGGACGCAGATAAAAAATATGCGAATAGTACATATCAGCGATATCCACTGGAGAGGGATAGCGAGACACAACGAATATATTGACTCTTTTGAACGGCTTTTTGCGCAACTACAAGACTTGAAGCCGGATGCCATTGTCAACACCGGCGATACCTTTCATACAAAAACGCAAGGGATTACGCCGGAAGTAATTGAGCGATTGTCCTGGATGTTTCGCTCTTTGGCGAATATTGCTCCATCATACACGATTTTGGGAAATCATGACGGCAATTTGACAAATCTTAGCCGGCAAGACATGATTACACCCATTCATGAATCGATTGCGCATTCCAATGCAAAACTTTTGCGCAAAAGTGGTGTGTATTCGCTCGGCGGCCAAGGATTTTATTTTTGTGTGTTTTCTCCATTTGATCAAAAAAATTGGGACAAAGTGAGGCCAGTGAAGCCTTCGGCCGACGGATATTCCGATCATGATCAACAACAACAACAAAGAATAGTGAATATTGCCCTTTATCATGGTTCCATTAGCGGTTGTGAAGCCGATAACAACTGGCGAATGAAGAACACAGAGGCTGCTATAGAAGAATTTCAAAATTTTGACTTCGTCCTTCTGGGAGACATTCACAAGCAGCAGTGGGTAGCCAGACGGTTTGACAAAGAGGGCGCTTTGAAGCCCTGGATGGCCTATCCCGGCTCGTTGATACAGCAGAATCATGGAGAGAGTGAGACGAAGGGGTATTTGGTTTGGGATATTCACTCGCCCGATGACTGGAATGTGGAGTTTCACGAGCTACCCAACAAGCAGCCTTTCGTGACGGTGGATTGGAAGGGGGATGTGGATTCCACCATTCGGTCCATTGAAAACGAGAGGAAGGAACGAGCTTTTCTGGAGGGGACTCGTTTTCGTGTAGCTTCCAGTCAGGCCATTCCAAGCTTGGAGCGCAGAAAGATTACGCACGAGCTTAAAGAGAAGCGAAAGGCTTCGGAGGTCTCTTTCAAATATGACCTTGTATCGAAGATGGAACATGTCTCTTCGAATTCTGTGAAAATTTCAAAGAAGGGATTAAGAAAAGATCCGGACGCTGTGGTTCGTCTGTATATGGATTATATTGCAGCCCACAAAGACAACTACGACTTTTCAAAGGAGCAACTTAACGAGGCAGAAAACCTCATTCGAAATTACATGAATCGAGTCATGCTTAAAGAAGCAGAGAGGACGGCCGAAAACACGACCTGGTCTCTTCGTTCTCTTGATTTCGACAACATCTTTCGGTTTGGGGAAGGCAACAGCATAAACTTTGATGAGTTGGAAGGCATCGTAGGAATATTTGGCAACAACAAGATTGGAAAGTCTTCAATTGTGGGCGCATTGATGTATACCCTTTACAACACCACAGATCGAGGTCCGGTGAAGAATGCACATATCATCAACAAGAAAAAGGATTATTGCAGAGGATCGGTGTGTCTGGACATTGGCGGAACCGATTATCTTGTGGAGAGGCAGAGCAAAAGAAACATTCCAAAGAAAGCAAGCTCAAAGAAGAAGGTCGACACAGACAAAACGACCACCACCTTGAACCTATCCAAGATTGAAGATGGAGATATGGAAAACAAAGTGGCGATGAATAGCATCACAAGAGATGACACCGACAAGGAGATACGAAAACTCATCGGCACTTCAAATGATTTCCTTCTTACGGCGCTGTCCAGCCAGGGCGGTGTGGATCGATTCATCAAGGAAGGTCCGACCGAGCGAAAGAAGATTTTGGGTCGTTTTTTGGAACTGGATATATTTGAAAATCTTTACAATCTCTGTAAAGAGAATTATTCCGAGCTGAATACAAAATCGAGCATGCTCTCTCCGGATTCGGCTTCAAAACAAATCAAGAAGACTCGAAAAGAAATTGAAGACTTGGAAGAGCGACTGAAAAATATGGATGAGCGTTTGGAGCAGCATCGAAACAAGAAAGACGAGGTGAATCTCTGGTTGATGCATCATGAACATCAAGCAGCAGAGGTGGATCTGTCGCAGGTGGAACAGACGGAAAAGCAAATTGCGGATCTGGAACAACAGCTTCAAGACAAAGAAAAGGAGCTTAAGACTGCCCGAAATACGATTGAAGCCGACAATAAGAAATTGAACAACACAAAGAAGAGCAAGTCTCGTATTGACATTGATGATGTCAGTTCCCAGCTGGAGCATTATGAGGCATTGAAGACGACATTGCAAGAGTTGAAGAATGAGCTGAACAACCAAGAGCAAGTATTGGAGACGCAAAAGAAGAATGTGAGGAACTTGGAGTTGGTTCCTTGCGGAGACCAATATCCCAATTGCATGTTCATTCGGGATGGTCATCGAGACAAAAACAAGATTGACCAGCAAAAAGAACTGGTGGAAAGGCTTACGAAGCAGTATGAGAGCACCGAACGCACATTAGAAGAATATGTGAAAAAGAAGCTCAAAGAAAAGAAAGAACGATGGGAAGAGTTGGACCGAATTGAGTTTGAGTTGTCGCAGACGCTCAATTCCGACCGACGAAATCGAGACTATCTTAAGAGTGAAATCAAAAGCCTCAAAGCTGATATCAAAGAATCCAGACAGCAGTTGGATAAACTTAAAAAGCGGGTGGATGTCCTCAAAGGAAAAGAGTATCTGGATAAGAAACAGCAAATTAGCAATATCCAGCAAAAGATTGATTCGCTAGAAACGCAGCGGCATGAGGTATTGGTTGAACTGGGCGGAAAGAAAGAAGCTCTTAATAAGCTTTTGAAGGACGAAGAAGAGTCTCGCTCGATTATAGAAAAATTGAAGATTTATGAATCCATTTTGAACGCATTTTCAAAAAACGGCATTCCGGCGATGGTGTTGAAGTCGCAACTTCCTTCCATCAATCTCGAATTAGAAAAGATTTTGGAGGGAATTGTGGATTTCAATGTCCGATTGGAAACGGATATTAACTCCAATGTTATGGATATTTTGATTGAGGATCATCACAGCACTCGCATTGCAGAAACCGCATCCGGAATGGAAAAAACGATATGCAGTATGGCATTGCGAGTTGCGTTAATTAATTTGAGTTCGCTTCCCAAACCTGATATATTTGTCATCGATGAGGGTTTCGGCGCTCTTGATGAAGACAATGTGCAAAGCTGCATGGAAATGCTTAATTTTCTTCGAGGATATTTCAAAACGGTATTGGTGATTTCTCATGTGCCTACCGTGAAAGAGGTCGCAGACAAGATTATTGAAGTAAAAAATGATGGTTCCAATTCAAAGGTTGAGGTATGATGAATATTCCGGTATTGCAAAATAATGAAAAAATGGATGATGGAGACTCGGAACATGGTTTTTCGGAGGAGTCTTCTCATACCGGGCCCGCCCATTCAATTTC
Source organism: uncultured Planctomycetia bacterium (assembly GCA_964466525.1). Taxonomy (GTDB): domain Bacteria; phylum Planctomycetota; class MHYJ01; order CAYXQY01; family CAYXQY01; genus CAYXQY01. The sequence goes on along the minus strand of CAYXQY010000017.1, from coordinate 30,908 downwards.
CTCCGATGAATATCCGCAAATGCATCCTTATCATTATGATCCCATTAAAGACGGTCCGATTGAGAGAGGAGAGAGCACGAACCTTCCCCGACCGCTTGAACCGGGTCAGGAGGGTTACAACGACAATTTCAGGCTGGATTCCGATGTGTTGTCGGAGCAGCACATCAAGTATGTGGTCCTGCCAAAGTTTATCAAAAATCCCGACACAGGAAACAGAGAGCGCTCTTACCTGGTGGTGGGGTTTGATGCCTCCAAGAATCCAGCGGTTTATAAAGAAGTCTTGACCGCTTGCCGGCAGAGGTATATTCGGTTCAATCTCCATGTGGTCGACCAAGAGGAAAATACGGAAATTATTTGGAAATTTGACAAAGCCCGAATTCATGCAGCCGATTTTGGATATGTGGGAAAGAATCGCCCCGAACCAGCCGAAATTACTGTGGAAATTGATTATCAAGTATTTGAGGTAGAGGGGCAGACGATGTAGGATATTTTGGTTCAAATCGGCGCCATAAGCTGCTATATTCAAATCATACCCTCACAAGAGGAAAGGAAATATGAGCAATACGAAAACTTCGACCCAATTAAGCAAGGGCAAGCAGAAGAAGGTTTTGAATCTGCTTGACATTTTTGAGGAAGACGCCAAGCAGGATTATACCGATGAACGGTATAATCGAATGGCGGACACCTTGCGGCAGCTTTCCCCCTTCATTGACCTGGACGAGTACAAGGTGCTCGGGACTCTTTGGCGGAAGGGATATGCGGAAGGCCCGGATTTGGCTCGCATCACGCAAGGTGTGAATTTAATTCGCAGTCGGTTTATGAAAACGGAGTGAGGTGAGACCATTAATATCTTCGTTTTGGATGAAAATCCGGATCAAGCAGCTCGCTGGCTTTGTGACAAGCATATTGTTAAGATGCCGCTTGAAACGGCTCAGATCTTATGTACGGTGCACCATCTAATGGATGGAAAGCCGAGTTCCCTTCCGATAGAGGGGAAGCATATTCCATATAAGCCGACTCATATGAGCCATCCGAGTGTTGCGTGGGCCTCTAGATGCCCTACGAATTATTGGTGGCTCGTCGAGCATGGCGAAGCCCTTTGCGATGAGTACGAGGCTCGTTATGGTCGCACCCATCGTTCGGCCGAAGTAATTCAGTGGGCTTCGTGGGGCAATCCGATTAATATGTCGACCGCCCTGGGTGATTCTGTCAATTCTTCAACAGGCTTGTTTCCAGTTTGCGTGCCCAAAGATTGTATGGTCGTAGGGTGTCACGATGGGGCGATTGATTGTGTGGCCAGCTATAGATTTTACTACTTGACACACAAGCGTCATATTGCTACATGGAAACGAAATAAGCCTCCCTGGTGGGAATAGCTGTAAAATCATTCTTGCACGCTTTAAATTGTTCATATGAGCAAATGGCATAGTGTAGGTTCCGGAAAAAGCATAAAGACGCTCATGAACGAGAAAATCGTTCTTTTGGCGCCGGATGACATGTCCAATGTCGTTCCGCTGTTTTGTCCTTGTTGTGAGTTTCCGATGAAGGACATTGGCGATGCGACGAGTTTTCGCAATGTGGGCGTGTGTCGTCCCTGCGATAATCGATGGACGAACAAGCCGGGCGTCGAGTGGCCACAAGGGCCCGACAAATCTACTGACGAGTGGAAAGAATATATCGAACACCGAAGAAAGCTCTCAAAGCCTCGTATTGAGTTTGAATAGGGTAGAGCGCTGTACGAGCGTATTATTGTCTATGGGCGAATATTTAGGTTAAGCTAGCACACGATAGAAGCACGATAGAAGGTGGATTGTGATTAACGATTACGGAAAATATCTCCGTGTAGCGCAGATTCTGAATAACACATTTGGAAGCGATGGAGATAGAGGTTTTCAGCATATAAACGGCATGAATGTAAGATTGGAGCCGGTGGACGATGGTCTGGTCAAAGCCCGGGCTATTATGACCGTCACTTTTCGTACAGACCAAATGATGCGTGAGGATATGCGCCGGCATCGTGATCAAGCAGTTTCTCTCATTCAAGGCGCAATGACCCGGGCCGAAGAAAAATACAAAGAACAGTTTGACGACAATATCAAATTGACGATGGATGAAAAAACACTCGATGAAAGTGTGGAATTCATTCATATTTCTCAGTATACGCCCGTTAGTAGAGCCTTCTATCGTGTGATCACATTGATTAGAGTGCAATAAAATGGCTCGCAAGAAAAGAAGTCACGGACAGAGCAAAGCTCCGTCGAAGAAGGTTCAGACAAAGGAAATATTAAACTGCGGGACGAATGCGTCCTATTTCATTAATACCTATGTGAAGATTCCTCACCCTGTTCAGGGAATGATTAAATTCAATACTTTTGATTTTCAGGACGAATGTCTTAAGGCGTTTCAGGAAAATCGTGAAGTCATCGTTAATAAGAGCCGTCAGCTAGGTCTTTCTACGATTTGTGCTGCTTATGCGCTTTGGATGGCTCTTTTCCAAAAAGAGAAGAATGTCCTCATTATTGCGACGAGGCTTGAAACGGCAAAGCTCTTCATTAAGAAGGTTCGTTCAATGTATCAGAGCCTTCCAAGTTGGCTCATTATGCCTTCCCTGGATGCAGAGTCGGTTCGGTATTTGGAATTTTCAAATGGAAGCAGAATTAAAGCCGAACCTACTTCTCCCGATGCCGGTCGTGGTGAATCCCTTTCTCTTCTCATTGTAGACGAGGCAGCTCACGTGGACGATATTGAAGACATTTGGCTTGGTCTTCAACCAACTCTTTCGACGGGTGGTTCAGCTATTCTCCTTTCAACGCCTTCTGGCGTAGGAACCCTGTTTCATAGAATTTGGGATGGAGCGAAAAACGGAAAGAATAATTTCAAGGCGATTGAATTGCCTTGGACCGTGCATCCGGAAAGAGATGAAGAATGGTTTGAGGAGCAGAGAAAGTCTATTGTTGAAGCAAAGGGTGAACGAGGTGTAGCCCAGGAGTTGATGTGTAGTTTCACTGCAGCCGGAGATACATTTCTACGACCTGATGTCATGGAACGGCTTTTCAAAGAAATCAAAGAACCTATAGAAAAGACCGGACCCAAACCCGGCGACGATGGAATGTGGATATGGGCTAGACCAAAGACCGAACATCGCTATATTTTGTCGGCCGATATATCTCGTGGAAATAGCGATGACTTTTCTGCCATGCATGTCATTGATATGGATGATGATGAAGTGGTGGCGGAGTATAAAGGCAAAATCGATCCGGATGTGTTTGGAGACTACATCATTGATGTGGCGAACTATTATAACAAGGCCTTGGTCTGCCCCGAAAGAAATCAAGCAGGAACGGTAACCATTTATCGTCTTCGTGATAAGCAATATCCTAATTTGTTTTATGATAAACTACACAGAAATGCCTATATGGCTCATACGCCTGTAGATGCAGGGGGTGCTTTACCCGGGTTTGAAACAAATGCGAAAAATCGGGTGTCAATACTGGCTCAACTTGAAAATGTTTTAAGGAACCAGCACCTTAAAGTCTATTCGAAACGTTTGTTTGAGGAATTGCAAACATTTGTCTATAAGAACAACAAGCCACAAGCACAAAAGGGATATAATGATGACTTGGTTATGTCACTTGCTATTGGCAATAGCTTGTATGAAGCTGGCGGCGACGATAAGAGCAACACAGATGATATGGCAAAGGCTCTTTTGGCCGGAATGTCGGTCAACACGAATACACTTGATCCGAACACTGGAAAGGCTGGACCTTCCGATCAAAACAATCCTCAACAGCAGCAATCCGATGTTCCGCCGGTTATGGCAGGCAACTCACTTGGCGATTTTGCCGAAATTGCGAAAAACAAATCCCTAAAAAAGCATAGCGTTCAGAACTTCAACGATCCGTATTGGGCGCAATTTAAATGGTTATTTGAGGACTAAGGACAAAATTCCCTAGTAATATCGCTAACTTATAGGATGGGTTGAAATCTAGTTGATTTATGGTATAATCATCCCTATAGAGGTTGGTATGCTCAAGTACCTTAAGTTGGCTGAAAAATATGCTCGTGAGAACGAGTACGATGAGGGGTTGGAATTTTATTTGTGTGCCCTTATCGTGCGAGGCGGAAATGTATTGAGCACCGGTTTCAATAGGCGTTCTACAAATGGCTTTGTGGAGCATTTTGCCGATGTGTGCCGTGGCCAGCGTGACTATTGTTTGAGCACTCATGCAGAAATGAATTCCATTCTTAAGGTACGAGACAAGACCGATTTGCGGGGTTCAAAAATCTATGTGGTTCGCATAAGGCCAACCGGTGGTGTCGGGCTGGCAAAGCCTTGTGAGATTTGTTGTCATGTTCTTTACAACTATGGCATAAAGAGGGCTTATTATACGATTGATGATGAGAACTATGGTGTGATGAAGGTGACAAACCCGGCTGCAGCTTATCAGAGGTATTGATATGGGAATTCTTGATTTTGTTGGTCGTTTAAGTAAAAAGAAAGAGAAAGAGCACTCAAAAGAACAAAAGGAGGCGAAACTTAAACAGAAAGAACAAAAAGAAAAGAAGGATGAACAGGAAAAACTTTCTGCACCTGGTTGGCCAATCATTGGCCACATTTATGAATTGGATTCAGCTTCTAGAAGTTTGATTGATTTGGACTTTTGGTATAAGGTTCCGGGTTCGAAAGAACTATATGCTTTATATAAGAAGCAGCTGCCCAAGTATTTTATGCTTGTCAATATTAAAAAAGTTGATATGTATGATGGAAGTGTTTGTGTTTATTATGCATTTGAATTCCTAGCGGATGAGATGACCATTGTAACAACGCCTATGGATCCGGACAAATTTTTCTTGTGCTTTAAGGAAGCAGGGCAAGATTCAAAACCTAGTCCGGAAGAACAACAAGTATCATAAGCTTAGTGCATTTAGGGTAATTGGGTATGGACTCACGAGATTATTATCAGCAGCTTTATGGCTACATCAAACAATTTGTAGCAAAAGATTTTCGAGGAAGATTATTTCAGCATTTTATTGAAGATCCGGATGCAGACAGAAATGAGAATTCTATACCAAGGAGGATCCTTACCGCACGTCCTCGGGGAACCCGAAGATCAACAGATACAGAAGATATGTTAATTGTGTGGGTGTCTAAAAACAAAATTTCAAGAGATGATCTGATGCTTCTTTTGGATGTAGAACAATTACAGTCTTGCGAATGGATGTTTCGTTACAAATTTCTTGTGGCGGATAGAGTGGTTACAACTCCCCCTCTTAACAGTACTCAATTTTGGATGTATTTTAATTTGGCCGATGAACCGACCCAATCGATTGACTCATCTTCAAAATAGGTTACAAAATTCGTGCCATTGGTGTTATATTTACTAATGGTTGAAAACTGAATATGGGGGCGAATTGGTTTCGATCCGGACGTGGAGAATAGAGCTGCGCTGCGTCGGGTACTTGTAACCGACTGAATATTGCAAGTGTCTAATAAGTGCAGACAATAACGCACAACTTGCTGCTGCAGCGTAAGCCGGCAGCCATCGTATAATATAGAGGCTTCTGCTTGTTATACGATGCCGTTTCGTGAAGCTAGATTAGGTGGCATTTTCATTTCTTTTAGCTGCTTAATCGAAATCATAAAAGAAAGAACCCGTTGGATGTTCGTAGCCTTGGAACGGAAATCCTAAATACGGACTAGGCAGCGTAGATGCTGTATTCGAAGCTTCGGACACGGCGGTTCAATTCCGCCCGCCTCCACTACACATCTGCCCGTCTCCATTGCATACTAGTTCTATGACTACAAAAATAGAAGGGGATTGTGCCGGTAAAAGTTAAATCCGTTGGATTATACAAAAAGTCGTAGTAGAATTAAATTGATAATATGCTAACTTACAGTTAAAAAGCTCTTACATATTACGCACGAGGTCCACCTCCGTTCATCACTTTTTCGGTTATGTTTCTTTTGATTGAGTGATGAATAAGGAGGTATTATGTATTTTATTGAAAATGAAAAAAGTTACCGTGCGTTCAAGAAGAAGTCAAAAATCCTTCGGGGATTAAAGGCGTCAATTAAAGGATACGCCGATGAAAGTCGGCGAATCAGGGAAAAAGAAATTAAGCCCAATGCAGGATGGAATCGCTGGACTGCTTGGGAACATAAAAAAGAGCTGGGACAGACAGCCAGAATAATGCAACTGGCATATGGTCTTATGCTCGGAAAGAGCTATAGTCAGATAGAGCCTTCGAAGCCTCTTTCCAATCGAAACTATGGTTGTAGGGCCGGCTCCGATCGATCGTATGCGAATGCTATAATTGACATCTGTAAATTTTATTGGCCATCTCTTCACTATTCTCAAAACCTAACTACGGATGCCGTGCTTTGCTGGTTCCGGACTGATGAAAATGTGTTATTTGTTCCCGCAAGATCGAAAAAGGTTCGTTTTCGGGGCAAAGACGAAAACGAAAGCGAAGCACTTTCTGCGCAGGAGGGTGAAGGTTATGCAGTCTGAAAAATTCTATATTTTGGTTCGACGAGATCTTTCACCCGGTTCTCAAATTGCTCAAAGCGTGCACGCAAAAGATTTGTTTTCACACGCTTTTCCGGAAATAGAGAAAAACTGGTTTAATAATTCAAATACCATTGTTATTTTGGGAGTAGAAAATGAAGACGAACTTTTCAGGATGGCTGGCAAAATTGAAAAAGGCCGGCTGAAATCTTGCATGTTCTTTGAGTCAGACATTAATGAGTATACCGCAATTGCAGTGGAACCTTCCGATTCTGCAGAGGAAATTCTTGCTGATTTGAGCACTGCAGGTTAGAAGTCGACATACGAAAAATAGTCCCCGTAGCTTAATATGGAAAAGCGGGAGGCTTTAACCCTCCGTCAATGCGGGTTCGAGTCCTGCCGGGGACGCTTTTTCAATGTGGTTGAAATATGTTAAAAGGAAATTCTGCACTAATAACGAAGATAAAAAATCTCTTCTCCACAAAGAAAACGGAGAAGAGGCCTGGCAGTGGAAATGAAAGCATTCGAAAATGGAAAAAGAACATAACAACGGGAAATGACTATACCGATTTGGAAAGAAGGATGTGTGAGTATGTTGGCTTGCTTTGCAAGCATGCAGCCCTGCAGGGATTAACTCTATGGTATAGCTGTTACAAAGAATGCAAATGGTTTGAACATGAAGAAGAACTTTTAGGGGAGGGTGATTTCATTCTCACATATAGCGGTTTTGATTGGAATCAATCCGAACATGGGCGAGCTTTCTTTTGTGAGGGTGAATACAATGGAAAGTCTTCGATTGTGTTTTCAACCAGCTTTGGTGTGCAAGGCCCGGGCGAGCATTATTATTTCGATTTTGTTTATGATCCTACCGAGAAGCAAATTAGAGATCATATCATGATCATGGCTGACTGGCTTCGTAAGAAACGAATTCCGGTTGACCCGCCATCTTGAAAATGAGGTATGTATGAGTAATGAAAAGTGGAGAAACTGGGAAGTTCCGTATCTTCCAAACGGAAGTGTTCTTTGGGAAAATCCAAATCGCATAAGACCTGGAATGTTTAAGCTTTTTTATAAGTGCGAACATAACGAAATTCAATGGTTTAAGAATGAGCCATTCGAAGCTGCACTTTGTTATAAAAACATCATGCATGCCGGAGGTACTACAAGCAAATTTGTATTCGAGAATACAGAGACAGGCGCTCAATATGTGATGCGTCTTCAAGACTTTGAGACTTGTTTGATGAATGGCGCTATTGTATATGGTGTTATATTAGGTCGATGGCGGTTCCGTAGAGACTCTGGGCATTATTCCATTGTTCCTTACGAACTTCTCTCAACAAATGATTTTCAAAGAGCGTCCAATGAATAGCGAAAGACTCATATTTCTTGATATTGATGGCGTATTGAATAGTGCGCAATATTTTCGTGAGACCGATGTTAATCGTACTCATTGGTCGAGTATGATTGACCCTCTTGCTGTAAAGCGACTTAACGATATTGTTGCAAGGACCGGAGCAAAAGTCGTCATATCATCTTCTTGGCGTGCTCTTCATTCTGTTGATGAAATTCGTTCTTTTTTGAATGAACGAGGCTTCATAGGGGAGGTTGTAGGACGAACACCTACACATAGAGAGTATGTAGGAGATCCCCTTACAGATGATAGAGGGCACTATATCCAGCAATGGATAAATGAGAACAAATTTGATGGGGATTTTGTTATTATTGATGATGACCGGGATGTAGAGCCCTATAGGGATAGATGGGTTCATACAACTTGGGAACGAGGATTAGAACAAAAGCATGTCGTAGAGGCAATGGATCTGTTTGGAGTGGAGATGTAAAATGTCTGTGAGTATGCTACAGCCGGTTTCAATTGATTATGTTGAAGAGAATATTGGTAGGAGGTAGGGATGATTACATTTCCTACGCTTTATCATCGTGGTTCAAATGGCGCCATATATAGTTGGTCTGTATGGACAGAAGGTTCGAATATCCTCACAGAATACGGTCAGGTGAATGGCAAAAAGCAGACTTCAAAAAAGAAAGCTGAAGCAAAGAATGTGGGCCGTTCAAATGCAACCACTCCGGAAGAGCAAGCTGTAGAAGAAGCTCGTTCGATGTGGAATTATAAGGTCGAACGAAAATATAAGGAAAGTAAGGAACAGGCAGAAAAGGAACCCATCCTTTTGCCTATGCTCGCAAAAGATTTTGCAAAACATAAGAAGAAGGTGACATACCCCTGTCTAATCCAACCGAAATTGGACGGCCTTCGTTGTCTTGCGATGTGGAATCAAGATCAAACAGAGATTAAACTTCGAAGCCGGGCCGGAAAAGAGTTTTATATTCCGCATATTCAGCAATGCTTACAAAAAGCACTTGGACCGAATGAAATTCTTGATGGGGAACTTTACATTCCTGGTGAGAGTTTTCAAACAATTACTTCTTTGGTGAAGCGCTTTCAGGACGACACATATCGTCTTGAATATCATGTGTATGATTATGCGGATTTGGAGGATCCTGAACTGAATAACGATCAAAGAAATGAAATCGTAGGAGAGGTTGTTTTTGATAGGATAAAAAAGAAAAAGGGCAAGCACCCAATTGAGATGGTAAAAACAGAATTTGCAGCTCGTGAAGAAGAAGTGTATCATTATCACAACAAATTTGTGAGTGAAGGATACGAGGGTGCAATTGTTCGTTCGCCTGGTGAGCCATATAAGTTTGCTTATCGTTCAGATGGCTTGCTGAAGCTGAAAGATTTTCAAGATGAAGAGTATCGGATTGTAGACTATACCAACGGCAAAGGGAAATTTGAGAACTGCGCAATCTGGGTCTGTGAAACGGAAAACGGAGACACATTTCAGGTGACACCAAAAGGGACATTTGAACAGCGAGAGCAGATGTATGAGGAAGCGGAAGACTATCTGAATTGTTGGCTGAAAGTTCGTTTTCAAGAGAAAACAGATGATGGAATTCCACGATTTCCCGTTGGAATTGGAGTACGCATTCCAGAAGATATGAGTTAAAATCATATTTAAACATGTTGCAAATAAATTTGCACCCGTAGTATAAGGGTTTATTACCCCTGCTTGGTACGCAGGAGATTCGGGTTCGAATCCCGGCGGGTGCTCTCAAAAATGCGGCCGTAGCTCAACTGGAAGAGCATCTGATTGCCATTCAGAAGGTTGTGGGTTCGAGCCCCATCGGCCGCTCTCAGATAAACAAAATGAGCGGAAAAAAGCATTTTCGTACGATCTGGATTTCTGATTTTCATCTAGGCAATCCTAGTTGCAATGCAGCCGCTCTAAAATCTTTCTTAAGTGCGCATACATGTGACTACCTCTACCTGGTAGGAGATATTATTGATGTCTTGTATATCATGGGAAATGGGTGGCATTGGCCCAGCGAGCATAACCAGGTATTGTACAGCATATTGCGTAAAGCCGAAAAAGAGAAAACGGAAGTAACATATGTTGCAGGAAATCACGATGATTTCCTACGGGAATATATTGGTGAACACAAAATAGAGTTTGGCAATATTAAGATTGTTGATGAATGTGAGCATATCACCAACAAAAATGATAGGTTGTGGGTAGTGCATGGTGATTATTGGGATGTGATTATGACATCTCATCGTTTTCTTCAAAGCTTTATGAATGTTGGCTATGATTTGGCAATGACGATTAACCGTTTATATAACAAGCTTATTCGGTTGGGGAGAGGCACAGACTCAAATATTGTAAAGTTGCTGAGGAATAGAATTATGGCCATTGTTGAACTTGTGGAAAAGATGGAACGTTCCATCACAAAAGAGACCAAAGAGCGTGGGTATGATGGTGTAGTATGCGGCCATTCACATCATCCAAAGAGTATCGTAAAGAATGATGTAGCATATTGGAATACAGGGGATTGGGTTGAATCCTGTACAGCTATAACGGAAGATTATGCCGGCAATATGCATTTGCTCAATTGGGTAGAGTCATGATGCTTTAGTGTATTGTTTACGCCAAAAATTCAATAATTTCAGTACATTGAAAAATCGGTTTAAAATCGTTATGCCTTTTGCTATATTGAAAGCATGGAAGATAGGAAACCGCAGTACCAGTGTCTAGGGTATTACTATCCTGCAGAGGCTATTAAGGAGATTCCGGAACAGCTCTGGCTTAAGTTGCCTTCCTGGTCTGATATGTTTCGATTTATTGCGAATTGGCACTCGTCAGCTGACGATAAATTTGATAATCAAATATTGAAACAATGGATTGAGAAGTACAATCTTAGAGAAGAAGAGCTGCAGATTCTTGCTGATGTAATGGTAAAGATTAATCCGAATTTTCTTTTCCACTACGAAAAACATCATAAGTACGATGAGCGTGTTCCGAAAGGTTCGCCGCATAGTCCCGAATCAGTTTATCGTGAAATGGATAAGCGATATGCGTATGTTGTATATCGTTTGGGTAAACATGATTACATGCCTTATAGGTGGTTTAACGGCCGAAATTTTTCTCTCGCTTATCGGAAGAACAATTATAATACCAAAACCAAAACATATCATACCGACTTTGAAACCTGGGAAACAAGATGTAAGGAAGATCCGGTATGGACCGTACCAGAGATATACAATAGAGAGATTGCAAAACATTGGAATCGTCGACGACGAGAGGCCTGTAAGAAGGCAGGTGTTGCGCAGAAACAAGTAGAAGAAAGGAAAAAAGAACGAGCTGTTAAGAAAACTGATTTTAGAGTTAAGGCGGCGGCACAGGTCTCGAAACTTGAAGATGAATTGGAAGCCTATAAGAAGGCTCTTCAAGATGAGACTTTTACTCGGGAACAGATCTCAAAGCTTTATGATGAACTTACTGAACTTACCTCGATCAATAAAGTATTGCGCAATCTTTATAAGTTGTAGTTTGAGGAATAGGATTAGAAAAGGAGAATACGATGTCTGAACCGGTAGTTGGTATAGAGTATGCTGTACAATCCATTCAAGAAATGGAATCTTCTGAGCCTTTGACTCATCTGGATTGGATTGATGAGTTTTGTCGCAAACCTAGAGAGAATAGCCAGACTCCAAAAACCAGCATGTATGTGCAATATCGTGATGCTTATGTGGTGATCATGGCTCGGTTCCATCGGATTCCGGAACATAAGCATCTCCCCTACCATAGCAGAGAAGCGCTTCAAGAATTTGCCTATGCTGAGGTTTTTCTTTTTCATCCGGACCGGAATGCCGGTTACAGTGGCATTGTAGGAAAGGATAAGGTCTATTCTTCTGCTGATTTGCCAGAAACGCTTGAAATGCTGTATCAACAAGTCATGACTTCATGCACGCATGAGAATAGTGAGAAGACAGGGTCGTATAATATGCTACATTCTTATTACTGTAAGGATTGTGGTGTCACCTGGTCGTTAGATAGTAGCGACTAGTTTCACGTGAAACTTATACAATAGAGTTGAAATTAAGTTAAGTGGGGCTGAAATAAGTCAGCCCCAAAATTTCAGTGACATTGTAACAGCGTATTTTGTAAAAATAGTTCAAATCTGCTTCGCAATTTGTTATATTAAAATTGTGAACGACAGGGAAAATACAACCACCAAACGGAAACGGCGTTCGGATCGCAACCATGTAGTATACCGGATTACATGTGTGCCTACCGGCGAGACCTACATTGGTATTACTGTAGTGCGTGGGCGTGCTTTTAAAAAGAGCGTTCGATCTCGCTGGGTTGCGCATGTCTATCACGCTCTTGTTGAGAAGCGCCCTTATCGTCTACATGAGGCCATTCGTAAGCATGGTGAAGAAGCTTTTACCCACGAGCTTTTGGAAATTGTTCGTGGTAAGGCTGCAGCTCATAATCGTGAAGTTGAGCTTATTCATGAACAGGTTCCCAAGTTGAATATTGAGGCAACCAAACGTAAGAAGCGTAGTAAAAAGGCAGGGAGAAAGCAAAATGACGCTCAATATGACGCTGTGGTTTCGAGGGTATGAAATCCAACCTACAGATTCTTATTTCATCTGGTATGGTGAAACAGACATTGGAAGTGTTGCTGTGATGCCTGATGTAGAAAATGATTTTTGGCAGGTCTATCTTTGGGTTTGTCCGGACGATGATGGAATTGTGCTTGCTCAGATTCCTATAAACGATCGTCCACAAGAGGTTTTAGAAAAGGGAGAACATCAAGTTCAGCTTCTTGCTACACATCTCGGAAAGTTGGCATCGCAATAAGCTTTTATGGACATGCCTCCATATCGCTTTCTGTTGGATTGGTACGAGCTGCAGTGTCGTAAGGAAAAGCTTACACACTCACACCCGGAAATAGGTAGGTTTGTCATATGAGCGGCAAAAGCAAAAATGGCAAGAGCAAAAGAGCTTCAAATTTTTGCTGGAAAAGGGATAGGGGGCGTTGTTTCTATTGTACGAAACCTCTTACTTGGAGTGAAAAAACAATTGACCATGTCATTCCTAGATCGAAGGGTGGTTCAAACCAGGTTTGGAATTTTGTGATTTCTTGTGAACCTTGCAATTCAAATAAAGGCGATGATTGGCCCTCTACGGAAAGTTTGTCTATCGTTTTCCGACGAAAGGTGATTCACCAAATCGGTGATGCGCTTGGCTTTAAGATTAAAAGCCACAAAAACAGGTATGAATATGAAGAAGTGGCTGCTACAATGAAGGTGCAACAGCATGTGTTCGAACACCTTATGTTTGAAAGTCATGTTGGTATGTATGCTGGTGATGGCGCCAATATTGACTTGCTTAAAGGAAGGGGGACTGAAGATGGCTAAGATTATCTTGAAGTCTCGTAATGGGCCGGATTCTTTTGAAAGGGAGACGCCCGTAAGAAGTGTTGCTGAAGTAGTGTTGAATTACTTCATAAAGGAATATGGCTTGGAACCATTGTTTCGATCTGATTATGTTGAATTCGACTTCTCGGATATGAGCTTTTTCTGCGAAAGCTCACAATATGGCAATTGCATTTTCGATGTGCGTACCGGTAGGGTATATCCTACATCATAGCACGATTAGGAAAAAATTACAATATTAGTGTAAATCTATGTCGATTTTGAAAAAATATGTTTACAAAAACGCTGTATTTGTTACATTTAAATCATGGGCAATCGGGACGAAAAAGAAGTAACTGAACAAGAAGGACACGATGCCTTCTGTCGGATCGTGCAACATTTGTACCAACGACCGGCCGAGGAAAGTGAAGAGCAGTTGCGGTTTTGCCTTCGTACCCGACATAACCCAGTATGTAGCCGGGAATTCATGAATAAGCCTGTTCGTGACGCAATTCATATGCTTCGTTTGCATCGTGCTGTCTTGAATGCAACACCGGATGAACTTCGCAAATACGGCGTTGAGGTTTAAACTTACATTAAACAGAAAACAGGGTTTGCAAAATGACTGAAATTTCTGACAAATGCGACCATGAATACTGGAAAAAGCGGAATCGCCGGGAGGGTATTGCCAAATCCTGGAGCGAGCGATGTGGTGGTGTAGGGGTTGGATACGAAATCTGGGATGTGCGTGGTAGTGTGAGCAAATCAGCACCGGTGCGCATCGGCCATGTGCTACAATTGGATACACATTATAGCAGTGTTCCGATGTTTGAAGGGCCTTCTGTGATTTGGGAGGATGGAAGTCTGGAATTGCTGGAATATGAGCAATTGGATGCAGTTGCTGGATTGGATGGAAAAGCCATTGTGGTTTTTCGATAATATTGGTTGACAAATCATTGCAGTTTTGCTATTCTGAATAATAGAAGAAAGGGGCGGTAACCATGCAAAAAACATTCAATCCGTTTCATTATTGTTTTTCCTGGACAGATAACGGCTGGTATGAATGGGACCGCCGTCAGGCACACAAAGAAGCGCTTCAAGCTCGTAACGAGGAAGTTCGTCGTTTGCGCCGTGAAGGTTATGATGTGCGCTGCTTTTCTCTTTCTGGGCAGCTTGTCCGAAAAGGTGGTGCAGGTTCCGGGCGTCCGGACATTGAGGCTGTGGTCAATTGTTACGGGCTCGATGCGAGGTAATTTTATATAGCTAGAACGAATATCGCAGCATGATGAGCACACTGTAAGACATTATCCTACATGTGTGCTCTGATGTAGGATAGTTTTTCGGAATTTGGTTGACTCTTTGCTCTAAATTTGTTATATTAAAATTGTAACCGAAAGGGGCTATGAAAGTGTTAGAAGGACTTTTGAAACTGGGATGTTGTTTGGCTGATGTGACATTTTGGATTTGCATCGCCATTCTTGTTGGGTTTTTGGGCGTCGTTGCTCTAATGTTTTTGGCCGGTTTTCTTCTGCTCGGTTGATATTTAGGAGGCCCGATGAATGACCACGATTGTTGTGGCGTTGAGCAAGGCTGTTCCGTCTGCACTGGAATTTTGATTGCGGATTATGAGGACCAAACAGGGTGTTGGTGGGCACCAAACGAGCCTATTCCACGCTACTGTGGCGTCTGTGGTTGGCTTTATACGAAGGGTGACTACCATACCTGCTCTGCTCCTGAAGCCACTCAGGAAGCCGCACAGAATATCTAAAATAACATATATTTAGGAAAATTGGTTTAGAATAGGGTTGTTATTTGTTACATTAAAAGTGTGGGGAAAAGAGACGCAGCGGATAGTCTGTTGGCGATAACAGCCGCTAAGTGCCATCCTTCGAATGGGGAGTCGCCAACTTCCCCATTTTTTACACATCAAATATAGAAAGGATGTGATGAAAATGTGACGCCTAAATTTAGTATTGATTTTGTTGAATAGTGTTTGATTGAGAGTGATTGAAGTAGGTTGGTTTAAAGTAAATGGAGGCGTTATGTGTTAGCATGTGGTTTCTTTAAAATCTGTCTTTGAAAAACCCGGCCGGGTTTATGATATCATCTCTTACCTCTAACCATTATATCCCATGATATCATCTCCTACCTCTTAACCCGGCCGGGTTTTTTCTTTTTAGAAAGGAGCTGTTCTGATGTTTATTGAAGGCAAAGACATTTTGAAAAGTGTCATTCCTCGTTTTACTAGTGGTTGGACCATATTTGGTTCTCTTTCTGTGACTGGTAAGGATTACACGGAAATTTTGGCTTACATTCAGGACCGGTTGAAGCTTTTCACATATGAGAAGTGTATCACCAATATTACTATCCCTGTTCATAAAAATGTTGTGCTATTTTCCTGGCTAGATGAGAATGATACTCTTTACTGGGAATTGAGGCTTTAAGAAATGGGTTCTCTTTCAAACCATATTTCCCACCTGGAAAAGCATATTGCAAGTCAGCGGCAGCAGGTTGTGCAGATTTTCGTAAACAATCATAGCGTTCATAGTTGGGAACGATTTGAATATGCATTGAAGTTTGTCGATCTTAAGCCGGGAAAGCAATTGAAGGAACGCCAGAAAGTTGATGATGAGTTTGTCAGCAAGGCTCGACATAAGAGCCTTCATTTTAGCGATGATTGTTTTTGGAAGGCCACCATTCTACACTTGGAAAATTTGAGGCAGTCTATCCTTTCGGCCGAAGAGAAGCTAGAAGATATGAAGCAGTATGCGAGTCGTCGAGACTACCACTTACATTCGCCATTTCAAGCTTATCATCGAAAGGAATATTGCAAGACGAAGAAATCTTTTGCAAAGTATGATTTAGAAAATCGTGGGGCTGTTTATTTCCGAAATAAGACAGATTATCTAGTATTCAGGCTTAATCATTATGATTGCAAAGAATGCGAAGCTTGTGATGCAATTCGAAATAATACATATAGGATTGATTATCCGGATGAAGAATAAACATCAACATATTTAAACATGCCTATCTTAAGGAGTGACAATGGAGCAGCAGGGTGAAAAGGTAGAAATTCGAGTGCCGCTAAATGTTGCCTCCTATTCTTCAAAGAAACAAAAGGGTGGCAAATTTGCTCCCGCTTTTCCGGCTCCTTCCTACAACAATGAAGAAGATTATATTGAACGAATGATTAGGCGTGACAAGGAGATGGGTCTGTATTAACGGAGTGTATCAAGCCTGATACAGATACTGCTACTAGGTTCAATCTTACTTCACATATACTTTATTACCTATAGGTTGGTTTTTACAAAATAGGTTTGCGAGTTCGTATGAATTTGTTATATTAGCCCTAGAAAAAGGTGAGAGAAATGATTCGAGTTACTATCAAATATGACGAAAAAGGTGAGAATATCACTTCTGCTATTGACCCAGTTTTGAGTCTATTGGCTGGTGCAATGGGTGGTCATTTCGTTGACTCGGTTCGTTGCGATGAGTCGGGCTCGGAATCATTGACTCGCCGTGTTGCTTCTTTCAAGATTCCGGCTGGAGACGATGTATATGATCCAAAGCCGGATGATCCAGTTTCTATTTTCTGCGAAACTACGATGGAGTTTTTGGAAGAAATGGGCCTAGAACCGAAATTTGCTATGCATGTGTGAAATACTACCTTTGTGGTGAAAGCTTTCATATATGAAAAAGCCAAATAAAAAACCAGACAAAAGAAAGAAAAAGAAAAAACCTCCCAAAGAGGCGGAAACCGGTGGTCCGGCGCATTATCGTTGTTGTAGGTGCAATCACGAATGGTGGGATGAAATTAAAAATGTAAGTTGCATTAAATGTAACCATGCATGGGTAAAATGGCTTAACTTTGAAGAACTCATTTGTTATGATTATAGTTAATCGTTGCTTGTTGGGGCTATAGTTTAATTGAGAAAACCGCCGGCTTGCAACCGGCAGATACCAGTTTGAGTCTGGTTGGCTCCACTAACTTTTTTTATTTGTCTTTCTTGTAATAATCTTGGCTTAGGTAAGACATACTTACACATAGAGTGAAAATGGAGAGTAATCTGGAATTGGTTCCAGGCCCGACTGCTAATCGGTGCGCCCCTTTTTGGGGTGCGGTTCGAATCCGCTGCTCTCCGCCAGGTGTCATATGTGTGAGCATGACGAAAATCTGGTATTGAGCGAAGAAGAAGCCGACCAACTAAGGCGCTTATTTAAAGCATTAGAAAAATTTGATGTAAGTGTTAATTCCTTAACGGGAAGTACCCCGGATGATTTAACGCTTCCGGAATTGAAAAGGCGTATAAAAGACTATAGCAAGTTGGTATATTAGCATTGCTCATACATTACGGTAGGGCTGGCGTCATTGGTGCGGCGCACCCGACTGGAAATCGGGCAATCCTCTTAACGGAGGGTTTGAGGGTTCGAGTCCCTCTCCTACCGCTGACAACCAATAACATTATGGAAGGTACCACGGGTAGGTCCGTAACCGGCCTCGAAAGCCGGGGCATGCAGAGAGCATGGTGGTTCGACTCCACTACCTTCCGCCAATGCATATTATGATATTTCCCAATTCTCACATAGAAAAGAAAAAGAAAAGGATATTGAAGCTTCATAAAAAATTGTATGCTATAATAGGCATGCTCGAAGAAAAGATTCCTCCGAACATTTTGGAATCGCACGAGATTGTATCAAAAGAGAAAAGGGATGATTATTATTTTAATGAAGTAATCAATAGCCTTGGGAAAATCATGTCAACACTTGAACAATGGCATTTATATCTAGAAAACATGGAGAGTGAGTTGCATCATAGTTAATCACTGCATGCATAGTGAAACGAAGAAAGCTAATGCGTATATTGTTTCTTTTTCCGTAGAAGACTTTGTAGTGATTTATGAAAATCGTCACCTTATTGAAAAATCGTCACCTTATTGAGTTTATGACCAATACAAAAATGCGGTTTTCAAATAATGTATTGAAATTACTAGAAGCTTATCGGGAGGAGAAATTATGAAAAAGTTCTGGGGAGCAATTGAAAGTGATAAATTCGCTGATCAATGTGCCGGCTATGCTATTGAAGATGAAAAGCTAATGGATTTTGATTTTGAAGCAGAATCCACAAACATGATTCTGCCACCAAAAGGTGAATTTGATAAATTGTTGAGTGATGTAAAATCATTTTATCCGGACAAAGATGTAACCATATTTCAGTTTTATGTGCCGGAAGATAGTTTAGAGCAGATTTTGCAGTGTGCTTATGATGATATCAATGGTGGAAATTCGAGACCATTTAGTTCGTTCAGGGTAAAAGTAATAGAATCATTTGAAGTGAAAGCAAGTTTATAAGGAGAATGTTGCATGTTTCGCATCCTATCAAGGCAGACAAATATTGAAAGCACGACAAGGCGTCGAGACAAATTGAAATGTCGCTTGATAGGAGGATATTATGCGAAACGACATGAAAAAGCTCCTTTGTCTTCGCCCACGCATTAAGGAGCAGGCTGGTGAAAAGGGCGTAAAGAAGCGTATCCAAAAAGGGATGCGTGGAGATTACGAGGATTGGGATTTGCCTCAAAAGGAGGCAATGAAATCTCGTCAATATAAAGACCATAAGATGCTCAATGAGTATCTTCAGCCTCTTATCCGTTATTTGCGTTCAAATGTTGGCGAGAAATGGGATGATGTGTATAGCGAAATTAAGAAGGCATGCCCAAATGATAGTGCGGTGAATGCGCACATATATCAACATCTTTTTGATTTTGTTGAAGTTAAACCGCAATATGATGAAAATGGAAACCCCATAAAGGCCGAGCAATTCGGTTGGAAGAAAGAAGGCCCCGATTATATTATTGACAGAGGTCAGGATCAGAACTTTTATGTGGATGAGCAAGGTATTCTTCGCCGAGCCCCATATATCAAAAGAAGTCGTGGTAGAAAGCTGCAGCTTCATGAACAATACCCGGATTGTTGGATAAACGGAAATTTCTTTACCAAAATTGATGATGTTTGGTATGAGGCAGAATTTCGTCCTCTGCCTAAACCCAGAATGGAAACTGAGCCTCGTCGTTGGGGCTCTATTTGCAAATGGATTATCCGTGCAGAAGATGTCTTATTTATGAAGCGAGGTTGGAGAACTAGTTCAGTTGTTTTTTCTTCACCTCATGTTCTTAATCATCATAAGGATGCGAAGTTCCGGAAAAGCGATTTTGAAGAATATTACGGAAAGAAAGTTTATTGCTCAAACCTTCGTCAAATTAATTCTCGTGAAAAGAAAAAGCTTGGCTTGAAGTAGTTATATAAAAGTCCTCGTAGCTCAACCGGAAGAGCATCGGCCTGCGGAGCCGAAGGTTGTAGGTTCGATCCCTACCGGGGACGCTCGTTTTTATGAATGAAATATATGAAAAGATAGAGGAGACCTATCCGCAAGCTCGGTCTTCAATTGCACTCGGAAAAAGACATTTATTGTTTTTTGGTGAGCATGGTACTCCTGTACTGGAGGCGTTTATAGAACAACAGGGTTCTGATGTGCAAATTGCCATTTTTGATTATGAAGGAAAGTTGCTCTCAAAAAACTTATAGAGTTTTCTACGATGAATCCGGATAAATTGGTAGCGGGGCAAACTTATAAGTTTGCTTTTTCTGTTAAACATTTTACTCCTGCAGGATTAGAGATTTACATAAAGGCTTTGAATGAAAATGATAGTGCAATAGAACCACCAAAGATTGTTCTTCCGTCAGATCAGGTTGTAAGATACAAACATTTCTTTGAAAAATCAATTAAAAACACAGGCAATACTGCGAGTCATCTTGGGCTTGTTATGTCCTCACTTGAATTCGTTACAAGATCTTTTTGGGTTTTCGAAGTATCAGTTTATGAACCATTTGATGCGGAAATTGTGTTGTTGCAACCTGATATCCTTGTAGGAATAAAATCTGCCCAGGTATGCTAATTCGGCAACGCAGCATGCCTCAGAAGCATGTGAGTGTGGGTTCGAATCCCACCCTGGGCACCTCATTTGAATTTCGTTGTCATTGAATTATAGAGTTATTGAGTGATGCGTTACAATGAAAACAAAGGAACACAAGGAGAAATTAATATGAGAAAAACATTTTTGGTAAGTTGTATGGTTTTGTTTGGTTTTGGCTGTGTGTCGCAAGGCGAGTTTGATAGCCTTCGGAGGTCTGTAAACGAAAACAGGAAAAATATTGCTGCTAACGAAGATGTTAATCGTTCACAAGGACAAGAGTTTGTGAAGGTGCACCAAAAAATTAACCATGTGCATGAGTGCGCCCAAATGCGGCCGAGAGTTGATAAAGCATATGCTGTTTGCAAAATGACTGGCGGTAAGCATCGTAAGGCTTGTCGTGCTGTTGAGAAATTTTCAAAAGAATGCTTGAATCAAGAGGTCGACCTTACTCCCGAAGAAGGAGAAGAAAAAGGAGAGGAACAAGAACAAACAGAGTAGATCTCATATGAAGTTGCGTAATGTGTTCGACACACGCACTACCCTTCATTTCATTATGAAGGATGTGAGGAACCTCCGGACACCTCTGCTCACGGCAGGAGGCGAAAGCCTTTTGCACTGCCGGCGGTGCAACCCAAACAGGTCTAGCGGGGGAGCAGCGCTATGATGACCGGGTAGGGGCGAATAGATGAATGTGTGTCTAAAACAGAATCCGGGGTATGAACACATTACTTCTTCGGGGTTTGATATATGGCGATAACAAATGAAAGATGTTTGGAGATAGTTGATTACTATAAATCTTTTCTAGAAAGAGAATTTCCTGAAATTAAGCCGGATAGAGACTCAAACGATGGTGTGGCTCATGTTAAAGCGATGCTTCCTTTGATGGAAGATTTCCTCAAGGAGGCTCGTCGTGAAAAATTCATGAGGTGGCTTGGTTTTGTACAGGGCTGGCTTTGGTCTTATGGATTATTTGGCATTAATGAAATGGGTAAGCATAATAAGTTTGGCCCGCTAAGTCCGGATGAGGATATGTAGTTCTATGGCGGAAAGTTTTAAAGATCGTTTTGCTTTTTTGATATCAATATATAAGAGCCCCATGTATTTTCCTTTTGTCAATTTGCAAGGCTACCTGTATAACGGAGGTGACTTATTTATGGGTCCGGGAGATTCAAATGTACCCTGAGATAAGAAAACAATTGCTCGATTTTGTAATTTCTGTTTATAAATACCGTTGTGAAGAAAAGAGGGAAGGATGTGATCACAACAACCCGTATGAAAATGAGGTAGTTCGGCTTTTCCTTAAGGAATATTCCTTTCGTTAGAGGTTTGATATGACAGAATATACGACACCAGATAGATGCCCCAAATGTGGTGCCGGTAAGATTTATGTTGGCATGGATAGAATTGAGTGCGGTTTAAACCCAGAGTGTGACAATTATACGGAAGAGCAATCAAATAATATTGTCAATATGTTGAAAGCAGAAACTTATTCAAATCAAAATGCAGCAAATAGCAATCATGAAAATGATACGGCAGAAGAAATGAATGAACAATTGTCATTCTTGAAATCCAATGATCATGATCAAGACGAAGAAGACGATAATTTATACCAGGTGATGTTGGATGCTTGGGCTTGTGGGGATGATAGCTCCTGATAAGAATGTAAATACTGTTAAAGTTTCATGGTATAGTAAGTTATGACCCAAAGAAATTATAAAATGTATTATGTTACACTTGTCTATGCCAAAAAGCCAACGAATGAAATAGCTGCGTCGACATTCTGGGTATGGGAGGTTGATGGTTTCAAAGCTATAACTTCTGTTAAAAACCAAAGAGATGTAGAGCCTGATGAAATCCTATTTGAGAATGTAATTTGCAAAGACGACTTCGATGAAGCTTATGAAAATCAAATAAATCAAGAGGCTGCGCTCCCTGGTGGGAACTAATGTCTCATAAGCGTTTAGGCTGAGGTTCAATTCCTCACGCAGCCACCAATATATAATAAAATTTCTTCTATTTTATCACAAATATTTGGTTGAAAACTAGCACGGAAAACGATATTCTGGTCTATAGAGGTAATAGGATACAAGCCCATTATGAGGTGAAAAATGAAGTATTTGGTAAATTTGCTAGCCGTTCTTGTGTTTGCTGGTTGTTTGGCGCAGGCACCGGTTGCTGAAGCCTGGTGGAGTGTCGAAGGCGATGTACAAGTAAGGAGGACATATATTCAGGTGACGGTATATAACAATTATGACCGACCAATTTATTGTGTCATGACTGTATATGGAGAAACATCGTCTGGGCATGTGTTGCAAAATCGTGATTCCTGGGTAATTCCGCCAGGCGAATATGCGTATACCGGAGTAAAGACACGCCCTCGAAATCCGTTTGTTCGTGGCTGGGGTGATGGTCGGTGTCGGTGGCGATAAGTGTATGAAATTATTGCGGGATTAGCTCAGCTGGCAGAGCACTACTTTGACATAGTAGAAGCCGTAGGTTCAAGTCCTACATCCCGCACCAAAGGTGCAGTATGTTACAGCCGAAGATTATGTATCGTTTTTGCCTGGCTATGATTATTTTTGATCTGGGTGCAGCACTTACATGTAGCACATTAGGGATGTTGCCGGCTATTTCTCATATTTTCCTGGTTTCTGCCTTCTGTTTCTTCATAGGGGGAGCTATTAATTGGTATTTTGATAAGATGTTGAAATGATTGAAGAATTATTTTGGTAAAAAATGGTAAGGTCTATGTTATTCTTAAATTGAAAGGGGAAAGAGGCGTTGACCTTACCAAACATCCCGGATCGATTTTTGAAACCTATGGTCTATGCCTTGATTGCAATGCAAGGGGTAGACATTGTGACAACATTAATGTTGCTTTCTGTTGTTGAGGGTTTAAATGAAGCCAATCCTCTTATGGCTGCTCTTTTGGAGGTGCATACTGTTGTTTTTGTAATTGGGAAAATGTTGATGGTGTTTCCATTCATTTATCTTCTGTGGTGGATGAGAAGCTTCAAAATGGCACAGTATGGAATCGTTCTTGCAACCATTCCATATTTGCTTTTAATGGTGTACCATGCATGGGGAATGATTGTTATTTTCGGGTGATATTTACATAAGTCTAGATTTTCTAAAAGAAAGCGTAGAGGTTCGTTATGCTGCGCAAAAAAGTAGAGATGAGGCGGTTTCGTCTCAAAAGGAAAGAAGACGAAACCGGGATTTCTGGCACTGGTTATATTGCTGAAGGAGTGCAGTTTTCGGATGGTCAGTGTGTCATCAATTGGCTTACCGCCACTAGTAGCATGGGAATCTACCATAGTGTTGTGGAAATGCAACACATTCATGGCCATGGCGGAAAGACCGTTGTAGAGTGGATTGATGACGATACGGGTGCTGGAGATCCGGCAACCGAATCTGACGGACCTCTAGAAGAAAAGCTTTCCTCAATTGAGAAAAAGGCAATTTCAACATCACTTCAAGATGCAAAAGGAAATAAGAGGTTGGCTGCTTCGAAGCTTGGAATTTCTCGTAAGGGTTTGACAAACAAGATTAAGAAATATCAACTAGAGGAATACACAAATAACAATGGGAAGCAAGATAAAGATACTTCCCATGAAGAATGAAATTCTGAAACAAATAGAAGAAATTGCAAAGGTTGATGATCGAACTTTGTATGAGCGCTGCCTCAAAGCTTCGGAAGAACTTGGGGAATTGAGCAGGGCGGCTCTATCAACAGAATCTGAACAAGAGCAAGGATATAGAAAAGAGCTTGGCGGAAAACAGGCCCTTCTAGAAGAAAGTATCGATGTCCTTTTTGTGCTTTATTCTATCATATATGATACGGGTTGTTCGGATGAGGAATTGGAGAACCTAGCCCGTGAAAAGCTAGCAAAATGGAGAGGACGAGTCGTAAAGAAATAGGTTGAAAAAATATTTAGTTCTTGCTACCTTGTTCCCTGCATTTGAAACAGGGAAACAAATTGACTTTGGCCCCGTAGGTTAAAGGTAGACCGCTGGACTCTCAATCCGGTAGTGGTGGGTTCGAGTCCCCCCGGGGTCACGAAAAAATGACATTGGCATTATACAATGCTGGATGTTCTCTGAAAACTGAATACGATGCCATTTATTGGGCGGTAGTTTAAAGCGGCTGTATGCATATCGAGGCAGTCCAGAAGAACGCCCCGATTTAAAGGGGAAGTGATGGTGCAAATCCATCCCGCCCAGCTCTGCGCCGGTGGTGTAACTGGAAACACACCCCCAATATAGAATGGGGGAGCTGACGGTTCGAGTCCTATCCCGGCGCTCTTTGGAATGGTAGTTTAAAGTGGTTGTTTTAACAGAGAGGCTGGCAACCCGGTAAAAACGCTCCTCTTATTTAGGAGAGCTGATGGTTCAAATCCATCCCATTCCCTTATGGGGCGGTAGCTTAACGATAAAAGCGTCCCTCGTATTCGAGAGGGAAGTTGGAGGTGAAAGTCCTCCCCGCCCCGCCGATGGGCATACATGCCCAGGTAATGCAGCACGTTAATGCTATGCTACTGTGGCGGGTAGTACCTTAGCTGCATTATCTTTAGCCTTTATTCCAGGGTAGCTCAATCGGAAGAGCGCCCGGCTGTTAACCGGGTCGTTGGAGGTTCGAGCCCTCCCCCTGGAGCTTATGCCAGATTAGCTCAGTGGTAGAGCGGCTTCTTTTCACGGAGTGACATTCACGATAAGCATGTAAGCGTGCGGAGCTTTACATGGCCAAGCAAATGAATTGAAAGCCGGCTTATGTTTGCTTGGTTGGATAGCGGTGGTTCGATTCCACCATCTGGCTCTAGTGAGTTTACGGTTCCATGAAGATGGGGCTAGCCCGGCGACTCACTTTAATAAAAAGTCGGTTTTGTCTCCTATCTCGGGAAGATATAAAACTCGCCCTGGTGGACCGGTCCTCCATTCATGAATGGAGTGAGGCTTTTCAGGTTGTTTGGCCACAAAACTAAACTTCCTCTTTCCCAGGGGCAGATGCCAGAATTGGTACTGGTGCCGGGCTGTAACCCCGGTGGCTTTACGCCTATGGGGGTTCGAATCCCTCCTGCCCCACCTGTTCCTGTCGCTGCGTCATGGCTCCAAACGACACTGCCTGGTAGTAGGCTGTTACGGCAGTTGAAGGCAGGCCGGCAGGATGTTATTCCCGGATGGTGTAATTGGAAGCACGCCTGACTCTGAATCAGGAAGTGGTGGGTTCGAGTCCTCCTCCGGGAACTACTCTTTGGGCATGTAGCTTAAACGGGAAGAGCACACGATTGTCGCTCGTGGAGGTGCCAGTTCAAATCTGGTCATGCCCGCTTTTAGGGGAGACGGCTCGGAGCATAGTGGGTTCGACTCCCACCTCCCCTACTTGTTGCGGAGTGGAGCAGGGGTCAGCTCGTCGGGTTCATATCCCGAAGGTCGGCGGTTCGAATCCGTCCTCCGCTACTAATGGCCCAGAACAAGAACGGCTCACAGCGTGTGAAAAGGGTCAAATCGATCGCATATCTGTGAGAAACATGTCTTCGTTTGAATGATGGTATATGAATGGAATCGCTTATCACGATAATGGTGATATTAACCGTAGGACTGCAAGTTTGTGCTCACTGGTTTTTATCTCGTGGTTCGCTTAAAATCGTGTATATTCTCAATATTTTTGTGTATCTTTGCTATGCCGCAATGGAGGTCATCCTTTCTGTTAATGACCCAACACAATGGGCTGTAATACTTTTCTTGATTGTTGATGTTTGGGCTTTGACGATGGCTATAAAAGGTTTGAGGCGATATTATCGATATAAGAACCTTAACGATAATAAAGAAACCGAATAATATGTTTCAGGAACTTAAGGGCTGTTGGTGAAAGCGGAACATCACGCCGGTCTTCGAAACCGGAATTATAGGTTCGAGTCCTATACGGCCCGCTATGATTGATAAATCGATTTTAGATGAGGATACAAAGATGGCTATTGAAATTGCTTTAACAGAACGAGAGGCTAGATTGTTGGCTTCTATGGCGAGATCTGCAGCCGACTTTAAGACAGATAGTCGTGAAAAACAAGAAAAAGCAGAATTGGAAGCTATAGCAAGACAGCTTGAAAGCAAGCTTAAAACGGAAATATAGGTCCGTAGTTTAAGGAAAAACATCCGGCTCCAACCCGGAAAGATGGGGGTTCAAGTCCTCCCGGACCTGCCAAATATTATGCCACCTTAGCTCAATGGTAGAGCATTCGGCTGAAGACCGAAGTGTTACTGGTTCGAACCCAGTAGGTGGCACTCAAAATCCAAAATCATAGAAGGAGTCTTTATGACAGAAGAGAGCGAAGGTATTGCTGTGGCTTTGCAACCAACGAAAGAAAGCTGCAAATTTAATCAGGTGGTGTTGAATCACATTTTCGCATATGAGGATGAGCTTTATAAAAAGTTAAGTGGTGATGAAGCACAACATATCAATTCAAAAGAAAAGGCAATATTTGAGTCAGAACAGGATGTTAATATCGTCAATGTTGTGATTGATAACCGGGTGGTTGCAACTACTTTAACGGAAGCAAAGTGGGAATTGATCGATCCAAATAGTCTATGAAAACCAAAGTTGTTCATTGTAAGAAAGAACCATACGACATTTATATTGGAAGGCCTTCAAAATGGGGAAATCCTTTTTCTCATAAAGAAGGAACACAAGCAGTTTATAAAACGGCAACAAGAGAGGAAGCCATTCAGCGATATGTTGAGTGGCTTTACAAGCAAGATGCCCTCCTGAAGGAGATTCCAAATCTTAAGGGAAAGGTGCTAGGGTGTTGGTGCAAACCGAAGCCTTGTCATGGAGATGTTTTGGCTAGACTGGCAGACGAAGTGGAAAAATAAGCCCATGTAGCCCAATCTGGTAGAGGCGCCTAACTCAAAATTAGGATGATAGAGGTTCGAATCCTCTCATGGGCACTTTCGTAGTATTGGAGAAATAGAAATGGATAAAGAAACGGTTGAAGCGTTATTGAATTATGTAAATCAGGGCATTAAAAATAATCAAGTAACGGCAGAAGAAGCAAAAGAAGCATTAGAAAAGCTCGGTATTAGTTTTGGCGAAGTTGAGCAAGATCCCGATTCACTTGAATTTGTTCGTCCCGTTGAATTTAAGTTTGCTTAATGTAAGAAACAAACTTTGGCCGGGTGGTGGAACTTTGGTAGTCACGCATGATTAAGGATCATGTTCCCCAAAAGGGGAGTGCGGGTTCGAGTCCCGCCCCGGTCACTATGATGTTGGTCAGAAGCAATGTGGTTTCCAAGCATCGGCATTATCAAATACGATCCGCCTCGTCCTGGCATGAAAAGGCGAGTGGATTGGTGGGCTATTGTAAAAGTTGATAGAGAAATCACAAGGTATTACCGATGGTGGGTATGGAGAAGGTATTGGATTGAGTTGAAGCAGCCTTCCTGGAATGCTCACATTTCTATTATTCGTGGCGAAGAACCACCAAAAGACAAACTCCATCTCTGGAAAAAATACGATGGAAAGAAAATAAAGTTTTGGTATAATCACTCTGTTATACAAGCAGAAAAGAAACCTTGGTTTTGGCTTGTTGAAGTGGATTGCCCTTTCCTTAAAGAAATTCGTGAAGAATTTGGTTTTCCAACCAATTGGACACAACATATAACGATTGGGATTGACAATATCGAGCGTTTTCGAAAAGACAAAAATTTCAAAGGTAAGCACCCATAGTTTAACGGCAAAACCCTCGCCTCGTAAGCGAGAGATCTCGGTTCGAATCCGGGTGGGTGCTCTAATACAAAAAACCAAACAAAAACTATCTTTATCGATAGAAAGATAAGAGGATGTTATGAGCAATAAAGGTGAATTTTTGAAAGTAGGGCCTAAAACGGGTGGTTTTGACTTTTCTGATGAGCTTCCTACTTCAACTGCCAATATATTGTTGCATATTTTCACAGAAACCCATAGAAATGATGTTGATGATGGCGAAGAATTGGCAAGGAAGCTTGCGAATGATTTGCGAGAATTTACAAAGACCCTGAGAGAGAAAACAGAATAAGGTTTGTTTATACAAACGATGCTGATTGGCGTATCGTAGAGAATTACGAACCCAATGAGCTTGCCGACTATGGCTGAAACCCAAATGCTCGTAGCTCGGCATAAGGCACCCCTAAAGGTGGGAGAAAACTCTAGGGGGTCCAAGGCGTCATGGGGGCGTAAGGCAGCGTAACCAGCAAGACGAGCGAGTTTTCAACTTACTGGAGCGTGTGGTGCGGATATTACGGGAAGCCAGAGCTACCCGCACTTGGAGGTGAAAATCCTCCCATTCTGTTGAAGAGAGCTTTGGCCGGCTTTCGGAGGAATGTGGCTGAAGAACGAAACTATGACGCTGAGGTGGAAAGGGTGGCACCCTTTCCTGGTCGGTAAGCTCATTGGGTTCTTTTTATTTAAGCGACTCTGTAGATGAGAGTTGTTTTTGGGCAGTGAGCAGCGTGAAGCTCCACCCATACCGAGCGAACGCTAGGAGCAGGTAAAGATGTATGGGTACCTAGCTCCCGACTGCCCATCATTTGCGGCCGAGGTGTTGCAGGTGGCACACCGGGCTTCCAACCCGGAGGGGCGAGTTCAAGTCTCGTCGGCCGCTCTTATTCTTGCAAAATACTTAACTCTAGAAAAGGAGTGTAAGTTATGAGTGAAGAAGAGCTTCCATATGGTTTGGGTCGTGTCTATGTGCACGATGACAGGGATCAGAATTACCCAATGAAAGAAATTCTGCCTTCTGCTGCTCCAGGAGAGACATACCGCTATTGGTGGTCTTCTGCTTGGTGGGGCAATCAAGGAAGGACTCCGCAATGTGTCGCATATGCGTGGATGCATTGGCTAGAGGATGGGCCGACGACTCATTTTTATGAGGGACGAAATTTTGACCCC
>CAYXQY010000017.1:0-1675 GCA_964466525.1 uncultured Planctomycetia bacterium | reverse complement strand
AAGCATCAGTCGCTTTTCAAGCCAGAAAAGGTTTATGAGAGCGCTCAAAAGAAAGATCGATGGCCAGGTGAGAATTATGATGGCACATCTGTGAGAGCTGGTGCAAAGGTTTTGAAAGAACTCGGCGTAATTGAAGAATATCGATGGGCTTCAAATGCAAATGAAGTCGCTGCAGCCATCCTTTCGGTTGGTCCGGTTGTTGTAGGTACTCCCTGGTACAAGGATATGTTTTATCCCAACAATGAAGGAATTATCGTTCCCGGCGGGGATCAGGCAGGCGGTCACGCTTATGTCTTGAATGGTGTGAATTTGGATACCGGCTACTTCCGCTTGAAGAACTCTTGGGGAAGAGGCTGGGGCAACGATGGTTATGCCTACATTCGCATGGAAGATTTTGAAAAACTTATGAACGAATGGGGCGAAGCCTGCATTGGCCTCGAAAAGAAACTCAAATAATCAAGTTGAGAATTCTTCTGTAGCCTGATAAGATAGACTACAGGTGAATTCTTATGAAGTTTATTCGGGAATATTGTTTCGCAATAAGCTTTCTATTTTTATTGTTGGTTTGTTGGGGCTGTGCAGCAGCCCCAACACCAGTTTCTGATAAAATTTCAGATGCTGGTACTAATACCGACAAAAAAGAAAAGAAAGAGCGAATTTCAATTGGCCAAATGCCAATGGTTGTCGTCTTAATGGACGACAAGACAAGCGATAATACAAATTGGCCAACCAAAGATCAATATTGGACTTTCTTTAATGAAGGAAAATACAATGTTGTTGATTATTTTAAATCGCTCTCCTATGAACGCTTCAAGATCGATGTAGATGGGATTTATGGTCCGTTTCCATATGAAGAACCGGAAGCAGAATTACGGGATCGTTTAAGAGAATCCTTCAGGGCTTTTGTAAGTCGGATTGGGCCGGACAAGATAAAAAGGCAATATGATGCCAACCAGGATGGCATTATAACAACAGATGAATTGCTGTTTGTTATGATTGACAATAAAAGGAAGTATACCGGTGCTGTTCGTGATATTAAAGTTGAAGGTTTAGCAAAAATAAATGTTGTTCGGCTTGGCTATCACACAAATTTGGCTAATGCAGCTCATGAAGTGAGTCACCTTTTAGGAACATATGATATCTACGGTTCTGATTGTAACAGCAAGAAATCATTAATGAGTTGCACAATTATTACGAATGCCGAACAAGCCTTAGCTAATATAGCATTTGGTATGGATCCCTACCATAAAGCAAAGCTGGGATGGGTAGAGCCTAGAGTTGTGGATCTTTCTAGAACTTATCACAAAACAAGGTGTTTTGATTTGCAAGCACCCCAATATTTGGGAGAAACGATTCATTATAACCAAATGCCAATAAAGGTGGTTGATTCTGAACATTCAAAGCGTGAATTTTTCTTAATCGAATATAGAAATTCCGATTTTAATGAATCGGAAGGCTCATATGATAAAAACTTAAATGATAAAGGAATATTGATTTGGACTGTTAGACATAAATCAGATGGTTCCTTTTACAAGGTCCAGTTTTCTGAAGAACTTTCCGGGCCTTCTATATGGACCATTGGTTCTAGAAATGAAAAGAAGCTTCGACTTCATGATGAAGATACGAGGATTCAGCTTTATTTTCAGGATGGAACATTTGCAAATGTTTCAGTGGA
>CAYXQY010000016.1:0-36349 GCA_964466525.1 uncultured Planctomycetia bacterium | reverse complement strand
ATACGAGGATTCAGCTTTATTTTCAGGATGGAACATTTGCAAATGTTTCAGTGGATGTGATGAAATTTTCTGAATCCGGAAAAACAGCTTTGGTTTGTTTGGATATCTAGAAGAGAAATTGTCATATATTGTACAAAACAGGATAGAAAGAAATTGGTTGAAAAAATATATCCTTTTATGCTATATAAGGACATATGGATTTAGCGGGGTGTAGCTCAGGTTGGTTTAGAGCGCTCGATTTGGGATCGAGAGGTCGTGGGTTCGAATCCCCCCACCCCGACTCTTAGAAAAAATGCTTTTCTTAGTTTAAAAGTGAATATGTGTATGGTAGGTTTGTAATTGTCATCGGATAGGTGATACTAGAATTTGGCAAATAACCCATTGACTCGGAAGCTTGGCGTGCGGGCTGAGTGGACGACGAGGGTATAGTTGTAAAGTTCCCGCACATTTAGCATATTATACTATATTGTAGTAGAATGTTCCTCATTGCGAGGTTGTTACCGAGTGGAGCTCCAAATTGGGTTTGAGGCGTAAGGTAATGTAAAACCCCTCCAGCGTCTCTTTGGGCTGCAAGCATTGACGGCGATGCACCGGGCTCTTAACCCGGCGAACAGGGTTCGACTCCCTGGCGGCCCACTTTTGTATGCTCTCCTTTTATAGGAACATAGCAAATGT
Source organism: uncultured Planctomycetia bacterium (assembly GCA_964466525.1). GTDB lineage: Bacteria > Planctomycetota > MHYJ01 > CAYXQY01 > CAYXQY01 > CAYXQY01. The sequence continues at coordinate 35,674 of CAYXQY010000016.1, read as the reverse complement.
TGAGAATACATCTTTACCTGCTAACGCTTTTATATGAAAAGCTTTTCAATAAGCCGTTGAGTGATAAACAGCTTCTTTTGTTTGAGGTTAGCAGGATTGCTCTTGTTGTCGGTTGTTCTATAGTCGGAGCATTGTTCGGCTTATCTCCACTTATTCTTTATATATTGGTACTACCAGACTGGATAGCGATTATGTCAGGTATTGCTCGCCTTATAGGGAAATACCTTAAAAAGTATAATATAGGAACATTTAAAGCTGGACAATTGATTGAATGCAGAAATTTCGTAAAATATCAAAACCCTTCTAATTTTAACAAAGAACAAGATAAGTTCTTCGTTACCGCCTATCCGGTTGATGTGAGAAACAATACCAAGCTTGGTGATAAAGAACTTGTTGAAAGTGCTTTAGAAGCGGTAAGCGAATTTGAAATATATGAGTTACTTTTGGATTTAGTGCAAACAAAACAACTTAAGGTTGGTGATGTGGCATTTGTAGTAGAAGATGAACAAGTTAACAAAAATCCAATTCAAGCAACATGGAATCCCTATAAAGAAACCTGTCCTTCAAAAGTAAAGGTTTTGCTTGATAATGAAAAGATATATTGGGTTAACCCCGCCTTTTTCAAAAAGGTAAAACAGAAAAGAAAATGAAATGACCGGCCGTGGTCAAATGGAAAAAGACGCTGCTCTGATAAAGCAGAGATGAGAGTTCGATTCTCTCCGGCCGGACTGCTGTTATGGTGGCTGAACCCAAAATGGTTCTAGGGGCTCGGTTGTGGCCCGAGTATTTGCGGGTTCAATTCCCGTCAGCCACCCCAACATTAAGGTTTTATAGAAATTATGAAACTCGGCATCTTATATAAAGATAGCAGAATTGTTAATCATCGTTCGCTGTTGAAGGTAGTTGCCAACCCGATTTTTCGTACAATGGGTTTTCATATTGCAACAGTATATTACCCGCACAAGGAAAAATTGGGCCGGCCCATTTTCATGAAAACAGAAATGAAACGATCCTTTGAAGGATGGAACTTTAAATGTCACAATGACTTTGATACTCTCGTGAAAAAGAGAATCATTTTATGAGCGATGAACCTAATGCTTTTGACAAAATTAAGGATGTGCTTGGCTTTATTCTATTTTTAGGTATTGTGGGTACTTTTCTTACAATTTGTGTTGGACTAGTTTATTTTGCTGTAACTGCACCTGAAACTGAAGAGTATGTTAAATGCAAGCAAGATGGGGAAGTCGTATATAATAAGAAAATAGAGGATTATAGCTATTATGAAAGCGGTGCTTTAGGCGGTGGTCCAGCACCACTTAAAGTAAAAGACACAAACGGAAATGAAACTATATTGCGCTACGATGAATGCACCATCAAAGAAAAGAAAGTACATAAATAAAATGGGCTATGAGAAATGTCATATCAAGCATGTTCATCAAGAACAGCAAAACAAATAAGAATGTTCAACAAAAACAAAACAAATACGCAAACCTTGAAGCAGAAGTTACTGCAACAAAACAAGCAAGATTTGTATGAGAAATTGACAAGAGTACATTCTCCAATTGATGTAGATGTATTTGATGAAGTTTATGATGACCTCATGTTTACTCATCAAAATCACTCAGATGTTTGGAAAGAATTGTCCACTATTGTCTTTATGAAAAAATATGGAATAATTTTGGATGGCATAAGACAAAAGTTGAATAAGGAATAGAGGGCTTCTTTGCAAGGTTAAGAATGATATTTGAAAATAAACATAAACAGGATTTGTACGAAGAGTTAATAAGAAAAAATGGGGCTAGCTATATTGACAATATAAGATTTAGTGACATGTATAATGATCTTATGTTCATTTATGAAGACTCTGAGACCGTTAGAAGTGAAATTCTGACTATGGCTCTAAGAAGAAAATATCTTGATGTGCAGCAACATATTGAAAGGAATATCGGAAAATTTCATGAGGGAGGATTGTAAAATGTTTGTAGAAATACGAGCCGCTGAAGGCGGAGATGATGCAAAGCTTTTGGTCGAAGACCAAATTGGAATTGCAGGGAAAAGAAAATGAGACAAGAGAAACAAGAAAAGAGAGAAGGCGTGGTAAGAGTTTATCAGCATCATAACAACAGGATTGGTGTTATTGCGGAAGTGTCAGCCGATACAGATTTTGTTGCCCGCAATAACGAATTTCTTGAGTTTGTGGATAATCTCTTAATGCATATTGCTTGGGAAAATCCAAAAGGCACGGGGAATTTGCTTGACCAAAAATGGATGTTTGATGATTCAAAATCCGTAGGAGATGTTGTTAAGGAACAGCGGAAAAAGTTTGGTGAACACATTGGCGTAGTGAATTTTTCTCGTTGGTCTTTGGATCCGGATACAGAGGAAGAAGAAGACGGCACAAATGTGAAAATGGCTGTGAAACCGGCAGATGAAGAAACTGAAGATGAAGAGTCTTTGCAGGATTGGGAAGGTGATGGAGGCGCATTGTGACCTCTGTGGCGAAAATTGATAGGTTTGTTGATGAATTTGCATTCCTGTCCAATTTTTATGAAAGCCCATTTACAATAGGTGGCATCGTATATCCCACAAACGAACATTTTTATCAAGCATGTAAAACCCTTGACAGGAATGAGCGCAAAAGAATAGCGTCATTAGAAAGTCCGGGACAGGCAAAACATGCTGGCAAACAATTGCACCTTCGCCTAGACTGGGAAAGTGTGAAAATTGATGTAATGCGTGAAGGCCTGAAAGCAAAGTTTTCGCAAAGTGTTTTGATGGGTGAATTGCTTATGGCTACATACCCAGCTCTTCTGGTTGAAGGCAACCATTGGGGAGATACATTTTGGGGAGTGGACTTGCGAACCAATGAGGGAGAAAACTGGTTGGGTTTCCTCTTGATGGAAAGAAGGGGAAAGTTGCTTGAAGGTTGAAAGGATATGCTATGAATCAACGGAAATCGGTAGATTTGTCTCGTGTAGATTTGTCTCGTAAGGAATTAATCACTATGATTGGTCGTCTTCGTGGTTCATTGTATGGTTTGGTATCCGAACCAAACGATTCCGATACCGTGGAAGAAGCAAAGCAAACTCTTCAAGATACAAATTTTGATGTTGAAGAAAGTCTTGATAAAGATGGTAATCTTTCTCGCTGAAAAGATATGATGGGCTATCGTTTTGGAAAAATGAGTTAAGTTGAGGTGATTAGAAATGTCTTCATTTGAATACAAATACAAAGCAGAATTGGTGCGAGTTGTTGATGGTGATACTGTTGTCCTGAATGTGGATTTGGGATTTGAGATATTTTTCAAAATGTATGTGAGGTTGGCTGAGATTGATACGCCAGAAATTTACGGCGTAAAGAAGGAAAGCGAAGAATATAAGAAAGGGCAGGAAGCAAAGAAGTTTGTGGAAGAGTGGTTCGCAAATAATTCAAATCAATGTTTGATAAAAAGCGATAAGGATGATACTGGAAAATATGGACGGTATTTGGTTCATATCTTCCCGCCTGCTAGTGGGTTTGACGCTCTTTCTCTAAATACAACACTAGTTCAAGATGGAAACGCCGTTTGGATTGATTAGAGGTTTAAACCTTCCTTGTGTATGTTATTCTGTTTCATGGGTAATAAATGAGTTTTGATTACAATATTGGAGATAAGGTCTTTAATTGGCTTTTCCTGAAACCGTTTTGTTTTTTCGGCGGTCACAAGTTTGTTGTCGATAAAAGTAAACCGAAAGGCTATAGACCAGAAGGCCGAATTCGTGTAGCTTGTTTTGAGGCAAGCTGTATTAAATGCGGTGCAAATGATGACTTGGGAGAGGATGGCTTTCCATTGACATCAATGCATGCTGGCACAATTGGTGAGCTTCAAAAACCAAATCCACCGAATGCAAGTTCCTAAAATGAAAATCTTTAAACAGGAAAGAGGAGTTTCATGACAGACGACCAGAGAAAAGAGGTTCACTCGCTCAATATCGAACAACGATGTGATGTGCATCCCTGGAATCCTGTTGCAAGTCATGTGGTTTACAACAGAGAAAAGAAGTCCAGGCATCTTTGTTTTCAGTGTGTAGTAAGTGAATTGAATCCGGAAGACTTTCCGGAATTAGAGGAAGAAGAAAACCAAGATTCATCTCCTGACGAAGAATGATAAAATGAGTGACAAGAAACATACCTGGAAACCTTACCAGGGAACAGAGTATTCTGCGGAAGAATACTACAAATATCTACAGCCAGGTGTAAGAAAGGACATCAAAGATATAGCGAAGCAACAAGACATTGATGAGTTGCAATGTTTCAATCTAATTGTAAAAACTGGTATTCGTCAGCTTCGTGGGTTGGGTAATTGGTGATGTTCTCAAGAAAACTTCAGCACCTTAAAGAGTTCATAAGAGGATAGAAAAAGAAATAGTGCGCCAAGAAACAAAGACAAAAATAGCTGATATAGCATTTATAGTCTTCAATGCATTAAATTTGATTTTAATCATCGGTTTACCGAGTGCGCTGATTTATATCATCTTCACATATTCAATTTGGCATATACTTTTATTATTAGCTGCATATGCACCAGCAGTAGCTATATGTTTGCTTGCTGGTTGGGTTGAAAAGCATCGTTCTAAGGATGAATGAAAGAGAGCAGGAAAGATAAGCTTTTATTTGTATTTCGCTTTATTCTTCTCTTGTTCCATCTGTTGTTTGTATCAATAATGATACTAAGCTTCATTGGGTTTGTTCTTTATTATGTTTTTAGCGTTTTTCTTTATCGGATAGAATTCGGTTTAATTGCATCTGTTATTTTGTTATTGTTATTAATAGGCTTTGCAATTGTGAATTTTATTGTGAGACGAATCTTGGAATAGTCCGGGAAAATGAATACTCTACGAAATAGAGAAGTTAAGGTGAAAATTGCTACTGCACTTGGAAAGTCGTTTGAGGTACTTGCCCTTGTTGTAGTAGTTTCTTTGGGTCTCCTTACGGTTGGATATATAGCCTATCTAACTTATTTTTGGCCGACAGTCGGTCTTACCTTTTTAGGCGCTATTATAGGTCTGATAATTGGCATATTTTTGCTTTGGAAACTCGTAGAGTTTATTGAGACTTATAGGAATAAGTAATGAGCACTTTTTCTGTAAAAGTTGAGCGGATTAAGGTAGAACCGCACGAGAATGCGGATGCGTTGGAGATTGCTCGTGTGGGCGACTTTCAAAGCATTATTCGTAAAGGCCAATTCAAAACTGGTGATTTGGCTGCATATATTCCGGAAGATGCTCTTGTGCCTCAATGGCTTTTGAGAGAACTTGGTCTCGAAGGAAAATTAGCGGGCAAAGATAAGAATCGTGTAAAGGCGACAAAACTTCGTGGTGTCTTGTCACAGGGGATTTGCCTTCCGGCTCGCCCTCACTGGCAAGAAGGACAGGATGTAACGGATGAGCTTGGCATTGAGAAATGGGAACCACCTGTTCCCACTCATATGTCTGGTGAAGTTTTCAATGCCGGACAAAGCAAAACTATCAAATATGATATTGAGAATTTCAAGCGTTATCCAGATATCTTGCAGGAGGGTGAGGAAGTAGTCTTTACTGAAAAGTTGCATGGAACTTTTTGTGTTATTGGTGTTTTACCAAAGCAACATGCTACGGAACATGGGCGAGTGCTCGTTTCCTCGAAAGGCCTTTCTGCAAAAGGCTTAGCTTTCAAATTCAATGATAAAAACAAAGACAATTTGTATATGAGGGTTGAGCGATATCACAATATTGCCCATCGAATTGAGCAAGCTTACAGACCAACACTTAATCCTAGTGGATGGCTTACCGAAGAAGATACGCCAAAACCGGTTTATTTGTTTGGAGAGATATTTGGAAACGGTATACAGGATTTATCCTATGGTGCCGACACAAGCAAGGATGACAATATTGGTTTTCGGGTGTTTGATATTTATTTAGGATGGCCTGGAAAAGGTCATTTTTTGAACAATGAGGTTTTAGACAATGCTTGCAGTGCACTTGATTTGGATAGGGTGCCTGTTCTATATCGTGGGCCGTTTTCTAAAGAAGTGATGCGGCAGTATGCAGAAGGTCGTGAAACGGTTTCCGGAAAAGGCTTGCATACCCGTGAAGGCATCATTATCCGTCCCGTTGTAGAGCGGTTTGATCCCAACCTCCCTATGGATAGGGTTCAATTTAAAGAAAAGGCGGAAACTTATCTTACCAGAAAACAAGGAACGGAGTATAGTTGATGGTTTGGTATGGTGAAAATCTCACAAAAGGGGAACGGCGATGTCTTCGTGAAATGGACTTCAATAAATGGTATTACGAAGGCCAAAAAGGTGAAGTCCTAAAAAGATTGGTAGAAAAAGGAAGAGTTGTAAAACGCATTGGTTCTTGGACACATAAACCAATTTATCGTAAACTTACCATTAAGGAATATCTAGGAATAGCTAAGACATAGGCTATAAGAATATTTAAGAGATAGAAGTGGAGAAAGATACTATGTTGGATACGGTTAAAAAGGTTGCACGATGGGCCGGACCTGCAGTAGGTTTGGTTGCACTTTATGCGTCATTTTGGGGCGTTCCAAGTCTCGCCGCTACAGCTGCTCTTGTGGGTGCTGGAGTGCTTTCATCTTGGGGCGTACCGAAACTTGTTGATAAGGTCAAGAACGACTGGATGGGTTGAACGAAAAATTAATCAATCGGAAGTAGTTTAAAGGCAAAACGCCTGGTTCTGGCCCAGGAGATTGGGGTTCGATTCCCTGCTTCCGAGCTATTAATGAGGTAAGCTATGGAATTGACCGAAGCTGCAGCAAGACAAGTGTCAACCGTTGCTGAAGCCGAAGGCTTATCTAAAATCATCCGGGCTGGTGTAAAAGGCGGCGGATGTAGTGGATTCCAATATGCTCTCTTTTTTGAAGAAGAAGACAGCATAGGGGAAATGGATAATGTTTATGAAACGAATGGAATTCGTGTCGTTGTTGACCCTATGAGTCTTCAATTCCTTGAAGGCACCTGGATTGATTTTGTTCAGGATGATTTGATGGGTCTAGGCGGTGGATTTCAGTTTAATAACCCGAAAGCCTCGGCCGGGTGTGGTTGTGGAATGAGTTTCACAGCGTAACTTCCTGATTTTATTCAGGAATTCCCGCCTCTAAAATATGTTGAAAAATCCTCCCGGGTCTGCTATTCTGAAAGCAGATGAACGGGAGGCAAAAATGAGCCACCAAAAGAAGCTTCCGGAACGGCGCTATCATAGAACCCCTAAACCTCTTTGGAGCGACGCATATACGATCAACGGATATGTTTTCGAAAGTGAGGAAGCAACTCACTTTTCCAGGTATTACGGAACTTTTCGAAAGTTTCCACAACATAAGGAGCCACAATATGATGACCGGGATAGGCGAATGGTGTTCGCAGGGCTTCAAGCTCTTTGCGACATGCTCTTTTATGATCCTGTTACGCATGAAGAGATTGATGAAACGGTCGAATTCCTCCAGGGGAGAAAGGTAACCCCTCCGAATGGAGGTTTTGAAGATTTTGAGTTTCCGGAGAAGATGTGGCGTCGAGTTGTGGATGAATTTGGAGGATATTTGCCTTTGCGAGTGGAAGGCATGCCCGAAGGGGCTGTGGTTTATCCGCAAGAACCATTCCTCCGAGTAGAGGCGACGCATCCTGGGTTTGGACCTTTGGTGCCTTGGTTTGAGAGCACACTGCTTCATGTGTGGGCTGCTACAGAGCGATTGACGGCGGCTCGACATTTTGTTGATAAGATGTATCAAGTTATTCGCAAGTATGAGCCAGAAGAAGTATCGGATGAAGAATGCATGTTTTTGGCTCGTACTCAGATTCATGATTTCGGTGACCGAGCCGCTGCTTCGCCCATGGAAAGTGAACTAGTAGGTCGAGTGCACAATTATGTGTTTTTCGGAACGGATACTTTCAGGGGAGCTTATCAGAATTGGAAAAATGGGGCTCCGGCAGCACATGGAAGTAGCGTAAAGGCTCTTGCACATCGGATTGTACAAGGTTTCCGTGAAGAAGGCGATTGCTATAGAAAGATGTATGATACGGCAAACCCCAATGAGCTTTTGAGCATGGTTGCCGATTGTTACGATTACTGGAACGCATTGAATCAATACCTTATCCCGCTTGCTAAGGAAGCACAACAGGTTGGAGATGGACGCACTGTTGTAGCTCGGCCGGATAGCGGGGATTCTGTTGAAATGGTCGTAGGTACTCTGAACCGAGCCAAAGAAGAAGGGCTCATGAGCGAATATCGATGCGCAGATGGAAGCACTCGATATGTTTCCAATACGCTTCGGTACATCGTAGGGAACGGTGAAAGTTATGATTCGGTCTTTCGGATTACGAAAGAGGCGTTGGACGCTGGGTATGTGCCATGGCGCTGTGGAATTTATGGCATGGGCGGCCATATGAGAAACAACATTGAGCGAGATGACCTAAGCACGAAGTTTGCTCTTTGTGCTGTTGGTGAGGAAAAGCGTCCCGTTGTCAAAGTGAGCAATTCACCTGGAAAGCAAACCCTACCTGACTGTAAAGTGGTACGAGATAGAATCTCGCTTCAGACTGGTATTACACTAATGAAACCCAATTCGTCTTGTTCGGATGCATTGGTTCAATATTATGATGGTTCGCAAGAAGAACCGTTTGGAAGTGGCTTCACTGATCGATTTTCTGTAGCTGAGACTCGTGTTATGCATGAGTTTGATGAATATCCTTACAGGGCTGGCTATCGTAGTGATATGCTTCAAAAACAGATTGATGAACTAGTGGAACGATATCGTAAATAAAACATCTCTATAGGAGAAACTGATATGGCTTTTGTACCAGCAATTGATAGTTCGAATGATGAATTTTATTTTGAGGCTGTAAAGGAATATGAGGAATCTGATGGGCCGAAGGTTGCATTCGTTGTAACCGGTGGGGGCGTGGATACTGCTAAACTTATGCAGGCAGTTGGCGCCAGTAGTATGGTTGAAGCCTTCTATATCCCATATTCAGCTGAAGAGTCTTGCCGTTTTATTGGCTCTTATCTTGGGCGTCCTATAGGGGAATCTTTCAAAGAAAAAGCTGTTTCGGCGAAATCTGTAAGCTTACTGGCACAAGCTGCCAAGATTCGTTGGCCAAATTGTCGTATTGTTGCATGTTCGGCTGCATTAACAACCAATCGTTGGCGACGAGGTGAGAATCATGCCTATATTGCGGTGTCGGAACCGGACTCACCTCATATTCATATGCTTCATAAGAAGCTTCCAAAGAAAAGTGAAGAAGATTTCGAAAGAATGGAACATTATGATAAATGCCTAACCAGGCAAGCAGAAGATACCCAATTGTCGCAGACGCTATTGCGTTTGGCTACCGGCGAATTCAGTTACAGCAACACTGTAACCGTTTATCCGAATGGGCCTGAGGCAGATAGCCAAAAAGTTCCGGAACAATCCACTGAAACGAAAACGGCAAATGGTGTAGGACCGCCGCCATTTCCCACCGATAGTGCATGAGGTAGGAAATGAGAAATCTGTCAGCAGCCTACAACAGCCTTTTAGAGGCGGCTGGCCATAGCTTCATTGTTCAGAAGGATGGCCAAATTTCTTCATATGATGAAGAGCCCTATACCAATATGAGATTGGATGTGATGAGGCTCCATGTTGTACCGGGCTCATTTGATCCACTCCATGAGAGTCATAAAGAGCTTTTTGATCAAATTGTTGTAACAGATAGTTCAGCTGATGAATATCGATTTTTTGAGATTTCAATTGAGCGAGTTGATAAAGATATGATCACTCTTCCTCAACTGGGAGAGCGTCTGAAGCAATTTGAAGGGTATGCTCCGGTCATTGTTACAAGGGCACCCCGTTTTATTGAAAAGATTGGACTGCTTCTTCAGTATGCAAATAAGTTGCAATTTCATGTGGGAATTGATACGATAATCCGCATGAGAGACGACTACGGAACGCTTGGTATTCAAGGTCTGGCTTCTAGGTTTACGGTATATGATCGGATTCTTAATGGAGAGCATAAAGATTTGTCTACGGAATTTGGAAACCGAGTTCCCCGCAATTGTTTTCCAGCACAGCTTCAAAGAAGCGAAGCCTCCTTGAAACGCTCTTCAACCGAAATCCGGGAAGAAATGGGTGGGTAAAAATGGTTGATATGATAGATGAGTTCGATATTGGGATGAGTAGGTTTGGAAGTTTTGATCCGTATAATCGTTATTCGAATTTTGATAAACATTATAGAAGCGCTGACACGCCTACCGCCCATAATGAAAAATTTTCTTCACCCAAAAAGGAACAAACTAATCAAAACACCAATGAAGAACTTACGCCATGGTTTCATCATAGTGATCGTTGTTATTTCTTGAAATTCAAGGGGCAGCCGGATGGCCCAAAAGTTGCACACCTTTGGTATAAACCAGAGATTAAAATGTGGTGTGCATATTCTCCCTACCTTTCGTCTAACCCATTCGAATTTAAAGAAATTCAAAATCCGGATTACGATGAATTGATACATGGAAGGCAATTTTATATAGAAAGAAAAGCTTTTCATGAAGCCCAAAGGGAACTTTGGACTGCCTTTTGTGAGAGAGGTTATCAACAACCCTCTGGCCAAATAATCAACCTTAAAATTGTTGCGGATAAGCTTGTTAATAGCCCAGAAAATGTTACATATGAAGAAAGAAATTACCTTCTTTATAGCAATCATGATTCGGTCATAAGAACACACAATTCCCTGCATACAGGATCGAAAATGCCAATTCAAACGGAAAATGCGATGTCATCTGAAAATGGATGTTCTGGCCAGGATGCAAAAAGACTACTTACTCCGTTACTTCATCATGGCGATCGGTGCTATTACATTAAAAGAGTAGGTGTACCAAATTCATCGCCAGTTGCTTGGCTGTGGTATAAGCCAGAAATTGAAACATGGTGTTCGTATAGTACTGTATTGCCGGCATGTGAGAGCGACCGGTCACCTTTTAAATGGGTTGCAAATCCATCTTTTGACCCAAATAGGCATGGAAAGAACTATTACAGAGAAGGTTCTGATTTTCAGGTTGAAAAGGAAAATCTTGTTAAGAGATTACGAGGAAATGGGTTTAAGTTTGAATCGTTGCTTTCCATTAACTTAGAAACAGTAGCCGACACAATTAATCAAAATCCAGAAAAGCTTTCCGAAAAATGGAGAGGGTATCTTTCTTATTCTATATATCCTATTTCGAAAAAAGCTTGTAAAGATAAAGTTGTTGCAAAACAACAGCTTGAAAATGCATTCAATTCTCCGGAGGAGAATGATAACATAAATCATAGCCGTAAGGAAAATACGAAACAACCAAACCAAAAAAGAGAGAAGGAAATGTCACATAAAACCAAATCAACCCGAGATGTATTTGCAAATTCTTTTACTCATGGAGCGCAGGTTGCTCTGTCTGATGAAGCAGCTGATTTGCTTCTCAATATGGCAGAGCAGCTTGTAGGAGAATCGTATCCAGAATTGGCAAAAACAGAACGGGGTAAGGATGTTGTTAAGCTTCTGTCTGCAACACTCCTTCATTATGCTGCAACCAATTATCCGGATTTTGTACCGCAGGCTTGTAATGTGTCGACTGCTTGCGGATTGGTTATCGAGGCCTCGACAAGAGATATGATTCAGCCCCAATTGAGCAAATTGGAACCGATTTTCCATAAACTTGGTGCAGTCGGGGCAAAGGCAGTTCATACGAACGATTCTGGTCCTGATAAAGAAAGTGACCAATAGTCGTTTTCAAATATCAGATGAACAAACTTGGAAAGCTTGCCAAGGCGGGTTTCCAAAATACTGATATATAAATGAATGATGACATTCAAAACAACATGCAGCAGTATTTGTTTAGGCTTCCGAACCTAAATGAAAATTTCGAGTATCTTTTGAATACAGATCATGAGGGAAATTCGTATTGTGCATCAGCCGGTTGTTTTGAGGAAGGCATATGTCGCTGTTACAAGATAGAAGAAGCTTATGTTGAAAAGGCTCTACCATTTAATATTATAAACATTTTAAGTGAGGATGGTTTTTTCGAAACCAAATTGGATTCTATCTCAAAAGAGAGATTTCGTAAAGAGTCGTTACCCTGGAATATCAATTTCGAAATTTTATTGGCTTTCTTGTATTTGAAAGCTATTCTTAAGGGTCGTGAGAACACCTATTTTAAGGTTGAAACTAGCCCCGGATATTATGGTGATGAAATTGATGGGGTATATTTTGCTGATCATGATCAATGGATGATTTTTAGAGAGAAACTGGAAGAATTTAATACAATAACAAATACAAAACGACTGCATAAAATCCTCTCATGCGAATATGGATATGTTTTGGACAAAGTAGAAAAGTATACATGTTGGGGATTGCAGCCTATTCCTGTAAGTGATATTGAGGTGAACAACCATTCTTTCTCGGAACAATTGGTTGGAGATTATCAAGGGATATTTACAAATCGAGGCCGCTTCGAGCCATTTGTTAGTATCGATGCTGTATTTCCCGGATGCCTTCTTGTGCCTAATAAATCAAAAACTAAACCATACAGGCTTATCGATGGCCATCATCGTTTTGAAGCAGCAGCTGGCGAAAAAGATTACCGCCCCTTCGGGTTGAGACAAACCCTCCTATGGGATAGTTCAACAATAACAGCTATTGTGCCGATCTAATACGAAGGTTTTATAAATGGAGCGAGAAGATTTACTGAAAGATTCAGATTGGGTAAGTGCCTTTGAGGCTGCTAATCATAGCATACATGCATGTGCGGCGACTCCACATGTTTCTACGACGAAATTTTCTCCTGAAGATGTAATGTTTGTGTATTTTACCGAAGAAGGCCAAAATGATGGACCTGAATGGATGGGTGTCTTTCTTTTGAATGATGGTCGTTTTGTATTTGTTGCAGCTGGTTGTGATTTCACTGGCTGGGAATGCCAGTCTGGTGGTTGGGTTTGTGTAAGTGATAACCTAGAGGATCTAATCCAATTTGGTTTAACCAATGAGGCACGAAACCGATTAGGCTTAAACGAGGTTGATGTAGATCGGTTAAGAGAAAAAATTCATGGATGTGAGAGAAATTAGCAAAGATTCTGTTTTCTTTGTGGAATTGGAAGAGAACCCGTCTACTGGGTATGTTTGGAAGTTGGAGAATCCAGACAAGTTTACTGTTTTAAAACAAGAACTTCCATTTGGTTTGAATCCATCTGAAACTATTGGTAGGACGGTTAGGAAAATCTGGCACATAAAAGCAAATGAACTCGGAGAGCATACGATTCATTTTACTCTTCGAAGGCCGTGGGAAAAAAATTCCAAACCCATTAAAGAATACAAAGAGGTAATAAGGGCAGTTTAACATATTTACCTGTGCGAATAGGCATAGGTAAATTATGGCTAACTACTTTTTCTCTACATCACTAGAACCGTCTTCAAACCGTGAAACTTTATGGAATCTAAAAGAGACGCTTAAAGATGCCGGGTGGACTGTAGCATCTTCAAGTGATGGTAGTACTTTTGCATCCGGAGACATCCTGACAGCGTCAGGTGATTTCAATGGATTTGCATGGTTTGTGGTTAGGCAACCGCAAGGCGCCACCGGATCTTATGGTGGTGTTCAGCGAGAATTTGCGTTTCAGCGTGGTAATAGGAGTGATGTAGATCATTTGAGAGCTGCTTATTCATACAAGGCAACTTTCACAGGAAGCGCTGGGTCGACATCTCCGCCGAGCGCATCGGATGGTGTTCGATTTGTTGGTTCCGAATTTCCTGATTTTAGTTATGATACTACCTTTTTCCCGGCTGATCCTGTATCATATAAGCTTCATATAGCAGCTGATGGCGATTCACCTTATGGTTGGTATGTTGTAGGTGTTCCAAATGGTGGTGGTAATCCTAGTTTTGCTATAGTTCATGAGCCTCTTGAAACGAGTACAACTGCATCACAGGATACTGATCCTTATATTCAATATTCAGCTAATTCTTCAGTACTCTCTTTAAATACATCTACCAGCGATATGACCGATCCAACAACCGGTTCTACAGTTAATCATCCAGCATGTTGGATGAGAAAAGGGCAAAGTGATGAATCATATGTGGGTATGGCTGCCATGGCCATGGAAACTACTGAAGGTGAATACAGCGATGATAATACTTATGGTACAACGAATCCATTTACCAGTAATGATGATCTTCTACCCATATTCTTTTATAGACCCGGAAATATAACTCCGGCGCCTGGCGGCTTTAAAGGTGCTAGTAGACAGATGAGAATGGCTGTTACGCCACCAAGAGCTACTGCAGATACAATTTCTACAACTAGTTCTGCATCAAAAGACCTTATTGTCTTTCAGAGTGTAGCAATGCCTTGGGATGGAACAACGCCATCAGTATAGAAGAGAGGTTGATATATGACGAGTTACATTTTTTCAGCATCTTTTACACCAGCAACTAGTACGACAATGATGTTTGATTTCAAACAACTACTGAAAGTGGCTGGGTGGACCGTACCGTCTTCAAGTGATGGCACTACATTTTCTTCAGGAGATATCTTGAATTCGCCATCTGATTTAGCAAACACTGATGCTTGGTTTATATTACGACAACCTCTAGATGCCACTGCTTCCTATGGTGGAGTACAGAGAGAATTTGCAATACAACGGGGTTCAGCTGATGATGATTGGAGAGGCAAATATTCTTATAGCGCCTCTTTTACAGGTAGCGCTGATGCTTCAACTTTACCAGATGCTGATGATCAGGTGAGATTTTGGGGTGAAGAACTTCCTAGTTTTGGTGTAGATCTTAATTTCTTTTCATCTAACGGAAGTTACAAGGTTGCCATGGCAGCAGATACAAAACAACCATTTGGTTGGTATCTTTTCAATTATTCTCATGGTGGAGATGTAAATCAGTGTTTAGTGTTTGAGCCTATGGCTGTGGGCACGACTGCATCGCAAGATAAAGATCCTTATGTGATTTATGTAAGCGATTCTAGCACATTTTCTTTGGATGCTGCTGGTGGCGACATGACTGATGCAAGTACCGGCTCAACTATCTCACATCCGGCTTGCTGGATGAAAAAAGGACAGTCAGATGAAAAATATACCGGTGTAGCGGCTATGCGATTTACCCAAAGTCCTGACTCATATGGGGATGGAAATAATCAAGGTACGACAAACCCTCATAACAACAATGATGACTTATTACCTATAATTTGGTATAGAGATGGAAGTCTATCAACGCCGAGCGGTTATAAGGGTGTCAGTCGTCAGATGCGTATGGCCGTGACCCCAGCAAGGGCAACTTTATCAACCGTGTCTACTGGTTCTGCTTCTTCTAGGGATTTTATTATCGCTAGAAGTGTTGCACTGCCGTGGGATGGCACTATACCAAAGCCATAATGGAGGTTAGATGGCAAATTTTGCAGGAAATTTATTTCCTTTAACGGGAAGCGACCTTTCAACTGATGCTAATCAGGATAGTTCCAGTGGGGCCGATGTACCCTTAGAGGGTTATGCAGCAGATTCAAACGATCCGGGCGTTCCAAAGAACGCACACGCACCTGTAAATGTGGATAGTTTCAAAGGTTTTAAGGTACCGGTCGGTCAACAGACGGTTCAACAAACTGGAGGTTTAACAGAAACCTTAATATATCGTGGATTCGATGGAAGCAAATTTGTTTATTCAAAAGGTTCGCCTCCTTCCGGCACTACCTTTGTTACCATAGTAGGCAAAATAGTTGAATAACTGAAAAATGTTCCTTTTGGAAATATATAGAAATGAAGCCAAAAGGAAGCAAAAATGGTAGGAAAAAAGCAAAAAAGCCGAGGCCGTCGAAAGCTTGGCTCCAAAAAGCGAAAAGCCTTGAAAAAAATGAAAGCCCGAAAAAAGAAGGGTAAAGGCGGCAATAAGAAAAAGTAGTTGCAAATCGCTTGTATAACTGCTACAATACAATAATATGGGTGCGAGATATACAGCTGTCGTTCTGGATGAGGATGATAGGCAAAATTTGATAAAGCGTTTTATCCACCTTATCCCAAAAGGGTGGGACATTATCGCACATCATATGACCATCAATATGGGCGACGCACAAGCAGGTGGTCTTATTGATGAACAGCAGCTTGGCGAGGATGTGTTTTTAACAATTGAATCTGTTGCCGGGAACGATAAAGTATTGGCGGTTGGTGTAGAAACCGATGTACCCAGTAAAAATGATAAAAAACATATCACACTGGCTGTCAATAAAGAAGAAGGCGGAAAGCCAGTGATGAGCAATCATCTTGAAGATTGGGAACCTCTCCCGGACCAATTTGAAGTAAGCGGCACAATACAGGAAGTAAAATGATTCCGGACAGGGAAGACTTCAATCCACTTTTTGGAGAGCCGACTGATACTTCTTTGCTTCCAAGAGAAGAGATGAGGGTTGCAGGTGACCCTATCAATACCAACAGGGAACAGATATTTGTTGGAATCCAATATGTTAGGTTTCGACATGAAGTTCGTATATTGTTGGGCAATTTTGCTACGGTTATAATTCCGGCGGACCTATTTCCGGAAATGGACGAATTTGGAAACCGGATAGAATTTTACAAACCTAAAGTAGAAGATTATGGGTTTGTAGCGAAATTGGGCGAATATAATGTGACATTTAGCGATATTCTTTGAGAGGTGATATATGTATTATTCTCGTCCATTTGAGTACATTAATTACATGCTTTATCATGCGGATAAAGTTCGAACATATCGCCTGCCGGACGGTAGGGATATTCAATACAACTTTACAGCTGTAAACAGACAACTTTACAATCAGTCAAAAGCTATTTGACCCGGTTCTGGGTGGTCTCCAGCGGCGGCCTGCAAAGTCGCCTGAACTCGGGGTTCGATTCCCCACCGGGTCTCCAAATATCCTACATATCCCACATTGTGAGTTCGGGTAGTATTTTATAAATATTTGAAATTATTGGGCTATTTTTTATAAAAATGGTTTAAAACCTTCCCCTCGTTTGTTATTCTAAAATTAGAACGAAGGGAAGGGAGCCCAACATAATGGCTATCGCAAACCGCACCTTTGGCATTGAGATTGAGGCTTTTGGCATCTCTATGGAGAAAGCGGCCCAAGCAATCGAAAATGTCGGGCATCAAGCCCATGTTGAGGGCTATAACCATCGGATTCGTAGTCATTGGAAGATTACGACCGATCAGAGCGTTCGTGACGGTTTTGAGGTTGTGAGCCCTGTTCTTAAGGGTGAAGAAGGGATTCGTGCTGTTCGTGAGGTTGCAAAAGCTTTGGTGCGGGCCGGTGCTCGTGTCGACCATCGTTGTGGTCTACATGTGCATGTAGGCTCGAACGGTCTGGATGTTCCCAGTCTTCGAAATCTTGTTGAGCGTTATGCTCGGTTTGAAGAAACGATTGACAGCATGATGCCCCATAGTCGGCGTGGAAACAATAATAAGTACTGCCGGTCTATGGATGTTCAAATCTTCAATCGGTCGGTAAATTCATCGGGTGATTTCGTTCACTCTTTTCAAGAGGCTGTTTTTCGACGGCACCGAGATCTTGCGCCCAACAATCCTTTTGACCTTGATCGGGCCCGTTATGTGAAGCTCAATGTGCTTCCAATCGTCCGCCAAGGCACCGTGGAGTTTCGGCAACATAGCGGTACGGTTAATGCTACGAAGATTGAAAATTGGATTCGATTCTGTGTGAATTTTGTTGAGCAGTCGAAGGTCTCTTCGACGGTCCGTAGTAGTCGGCGTTCTTCTACCCGTTCCGGCCGGCAGCGTCGAAATAGCCTTGAAGCTAAGTTTCAAGCTGTCCTGAGAGCCTTCCAGGCTTCTCCCCGAAGTGCGTTGACCGATACGCAGATTTGCCGAATCACTGGCTGGAGCACGACTTCGGTTCCAATGTATATTTCACAGATGCGGCGTCGGTATGGTATTCGGATTACGAAGATCCGTAACATGCCGAAGTATGTAGTCTCATTGCCGCAGGTGGAAGCGGTTCTTCGCTACTTTAACGAGAATAATGATTATTCCGATGATTGGAGGAATCAACCGCAAGAGCGCCGCCAGCAACGCCGTAATATGGTGTCGCAGCAGCAACACCAGCAGAATGATTCCCCGTTCCGGGGTCTTTCGAACGAGGTCCGCAGTTTCTATGAAGAGCGGATCATGGAGCTTTCTTCCCGGTGAAGCGCCGCACGCTTGGAATGGCGAGGTATGCTATGTATGTCTATATTTTCGCAGACGGGAAAAAGTTCTTTGCAGATTCCGCCGCTGATTTGGTAGAGCAGCTGCGTGCACAAAGCTACAATCACACTGAGGAAGATACGAATGAAGATTATATGGAGGGGTTCGCAAAAAGGTCGTATGCATTGCTGGACATATTGTTGAGTGTGAACGATGAAGAGAGTTTTGTGAAAAGCCTAGAAGAGAACGGCCTCCTTTCAATTGGATACGCCAATTAAGAGAAAGCGACTAGCGATGTGCATTATCATTTATAACGAGCATGGAACAGCCCATGATTATCGAAAGCTTTCGCAGAGCTATGACAATAATCCGCATGGTGTTGGATGCATGTGGATTGAGGAAGATGGTGTAAGGGTTGTTCGTGGAATGCTCTCAAAAGAGGAATTGATGCACATTGCTGATCGGTTGTATGGTATTCCGCATGTAATCCATCTTCGTTGGCGTACGGTTGGGCCAATTGGCAAGGAAATGACACATCCGTTTCAGGTGTCCGGACGAAAATCTCATGTATGGATGATGCATAACGGTACATTTGATTTCTTGCGGACAACACCTGGTATTAGTGATACAGCGCAATTTGCAGAATTGCTGCGTGAATTCACTGCAGAGCATGGAGCGGATAGTTTGTTCCGTGATCAGGTGGCATCAAAGATGGAGAGGAAGATCAAGTCCTTCAATAAGGTGCTTTTCTTGGATGACGAAGGCAAGATTCGAATCCTAAATCGTGAGCAATGGCATCACGAAGATGGAATTTGGTATAGCAACACCTATAGCTTCATTCCCGGTTACAGGGAACAGCAGCAAAAAGATAGAAATAAAGAGGCAAGTAAATCTGTGGTTACTGCACCAAAACCGAGAAAGAGAAGGAGGAGAAAAAGTAGGAGAGGCCGGAAAACCATTGTTCGTTATATCGATGGTGTGAAAGTTGAGCTTTCCGGGTAACCTTCGTGTGAGAGTAGCGTCAATTGACATAAGGAAGAGATGAAGATGAAGTATTATGTTTTTACATACGGTTCATTGAAACGAGGGTTTGAAAACCACGATTGTATTGCACGATTTGGAAGTGGTGTGCAGTTCCTGGGTGAATATAAGACGAAAGAGGCGGCATACAGAATGCGTAGCTTTCGTGTTTTTCCGGCTGTGGGGCAAAAGGGCAGTGCGCAAATCAAAGGGGAACTTTACCGGGTAAATGAGAAAGCTCTTGAAGTAATCGATCAGCTGGAGAGCAATGGAAGCTTCTACCAAAGGGAGTTGGTGAGTTTAGAAGGTTTTACAAAACCCGTTTGGATGTACTTGCTTCTCCGTCCCCTGCCTTCGTCCGGAACCCGTGTAAGGCGTTATACAGAAAAGGGGCATCCTGTTGAGGAATGGGAATAACTTACTATATTCTATCTGCGTCAATTGACAAATATTGTCATCACAGGAAGGTGAAATATAGGTGTAAAAAAGGTTAGCAGCCTGTTATAGTTAAGTATATGATTGCCTTTTTGAACATTACTTTATCTGTACTCATAGTGCTGACACTTTTGTCGTTTGTAGCTAAACCTTTGTTGCTTTTTGTGTTTGACAAAAAACAAGAAAAAGTGAATGATAGCCTGCAGGAAGAAGAGCTTTTAAAGAAAAAAGAGAAAGCAGTTAAGGTTGTGAAGTATATAAGCTATTCTCTTGCCGTATTATCACTTTTGTTTTTGGTAATCAATGTAGGTGTGATGGTGACACCATAGCAATATTGTAAATTCGCCCCCGAAGCTCAAGTGTATGCATATCGATTATTTAAAAGCCCGTGTATCCCCTCGGTCTCCTAAACCGTAGAAAGGGTAAGTGGATGCATGTAGGTTCGAATCCTACCTCGGGCGCTCATTGGGTCTATGGTGAAATAGGACATCACGGTGGCCTTCTAAGCCTCAATTCCAGGTTCGAGTCCTGGTAGACCCGCCAACAATTATTATTATTATTAGGAGAAACATAGGAATGGGCAAAAAAGAGAAGAAGCAGCAGCAGGACAAGAATCATCTGGAAATGTATGGCACTGTTGTAGAGACAGCGCATAGTCTTTTCAAGGTAGAACTGGATCCGGGTGGTGAATTGGATACGCAAAGTGAAGAGTCTGGTCCTGTGATTGTCTGCTCTATTGGAGGAAAGCTTCGTAAAAACATGATTAATATCCTAGATGGTGATCGGGTTAAAGTGAAAGTGTCACCTTACGATCTTAATCGTGGAATCATCACTTTTCGTCTTTAAATTTTTATGACAGAAAAATGACCATTCCGCCAGATATACGAGATTTCTCTCGCAAGGAAATCATCGATACTCTAGATGAGGTTCGTCATCCGTTTGAAGTTGCTGTTTATTCAAGCGAGAATTATTTCAATTTCGGCACCATAGTACGAACAGCACATTCGTTCTTAGCTCGTAAGCTATGGATGATTGATTTTGACCGATTTTATCGGAAATCGGCGATGGGCACCCACAAATGGGAAGATGTGGAAGATGTTACATTAGCTTCTTTCATAGAAAGGAATCAAAATAGAAACATTGTAGTGTTTGAACGAAGCCCGGAACTGGAGATGGAAGATCTGAGATTGTTCTCATACCCAGACGAGCCAATAATGGTTTTTGGGGCAGAAAAATGGGGAACACCAGATGACATCTTGGATGTGGCACACAGCATCGTGTCAATTCCGGTGTTTGGTATTCATAATGATATGAATGTCTCGGTTGCGGCTGGAATTGCGATGTTTGATTTTATCAACAAGTTCTACCAAAATAATGTCTGAAATGAAAACCATATACCGAAAGAGCACTCTGATAAAGATACTTAAAAATGGTTTAAATGGCCGTGAGATTTATTCTGGTCGTGAAATCATACTCAACAAAGGAGAAATAGGACAGTTGTTAGAGTATCGTAAGTCGATATTAGCATATAAAGTGTTATTTCCGGCCGGAGTTGTGTTTGTAAATCGAGAATGGCTACACGATTTACACGGTCGCAGTAATTCCTTGTTTAAAGTGATCTTGGAGAGGTAAATTGGAGAGGGTATTTCGCATAAGAACTTTTTACGGCCAAGTGAATGCGAAGGGTAAGGTTAAGTGGATTCAAAAAAGTAAGCGCTTGTTTGACGATGACAAAGAGTATGAAAAAGCAAGGAACCGCCTGCTTAAAGTAAAAGAACGCAGAAAAGACAGCCTTTTCAAGCTCAGGGTGATTTTCGAAGAATTTCAGCAGGGAGCATGGATTCCTGTTGATGATACAGAAAATCCAGAAAATCCAGAACATATTCCAGGAAAAAAGGTAGTACAAGATACTGGAAATTCAGAAGCTTCATAAGTCTCCAATAATATTGAGTTATTTTTTATTGCACCGGATCACATATATGTTAGCTTTAAAATGTAAGGAGAGGTTTTATGGCTGGACATCCGGTTGTTGCGCAAAAGTGGTTGGAGAGTGAAGCTGGATGGGGGGCAGAGACCCGACGGGTTTTCGCTTCATCTAACCGAAGATGATCGAAGCAAATATTGCAAAGAGTATTGGGATAATATGCCTCCTACTCCACCTCCCGAATATAGCAAAGAGGACGGCCGTCCCTTCTTGCTGGATGTAAATGAGAAAACCTATAAGAAACTTATGGATCTCAAAAAAGAAGGCAAATACGGGTTGCGGACCTTTGAGCGTTCTCTTCACAATTTTCAGGCAAGTGAAGAATGAAACAATACCCCTCCATTCCAACAGAAAAACCGAATGTTCGAGCTACCGAGTATTGGGCGTTTGATAAATTGGATGGCTCGAACATTCGTGCGGAATGGAGTCGAAAGAAGGGTTTTTATAAGTTTGGTAGTCGCAAACGACTGCTTGGTACGGATCAGGGAGAAATTCTGAATTATTCGGTCGATTTGATTAGAGCGCATGAAGATACAATTGCTCGACAACTTACTGAGGCACGATTTCAACATGCCGTTTGCTTCTTTGAGTTTGTGGGAGAAAAATCATTTGCCGGTTTGCATAATGAGGACGACATCTTTGAAACATTTTTGATTGATATTGCTACCGATAAAAAGGGCATTCTTCCTCCGAAAGAATTTGTTAATTTAATAGCGGAATGCGATATTCCTGCACCAACCCTTTTGTACAAAGGACCGATTACCAACGATATTATTCAGTCTGTTCGAGATGGCTCATTGAACGGAATGACTTTTGAGGGAGTGGTGTTCAAAGCCAAACCGGATAGAAAAAATCAGCAGCCGGCAATGTTTAAAGTAAAGAACCAAGCTTGGCTTGATAAAGTTAAAGCAACTTTTGCAAAAGAGCAATGGGAGGAGCTGTTATAATGCCTACATACGAATACCAATGCAAGTCTTGTGAATATGAGTTTGAAGACTTTCAACATATTACGGAAGATCCAATTTCAATTTGTCCGCAGTGTGATGCAGAGGAAGTTATTCGACTTATCAGCTCTGGCAATTTCATTTTGAAGGGTGGTGGTTGGTATGCTGATTTATACCACAAACCACAACAAAGTGAAAAAACGGACGATAATTAAGGAACATGAAACTTTCACTCAAAGAAGTCTTTCTTAAAGAGCAAGAAGAAGTAGAACAGCCACCAATGCCTGAAACGGCGCAAGAGGCATTGGATAATTTCGATCACGACGATGCTGCTCAGTATGGCAAAGTGCTCTTGAAGAATTTTGGTGAACCGGATGAGTTCTCTCGTTCATATATGGTTTGGTATGATATTATGTCCTTCAAGCTTGTGTGTTTGAAGGATGAGAGTGTGCCTCACAACTTTCCGGAAGCGCACAGGGATTTTGTATATGGTGTCATTGATATCGATGTTCCTCCGGAATGGCATTCCGTTTTTGCCGAAGTGACCGGAAGTATCATTATTGATGGCCTTAAAGGAGAAGTGTGGGCCCGATGCGGGAGCTTGGGCGCAAATGCAGTGACACTGAAATATGTGGAAGATGCTGTAGCAGGTGAGGTGACACAGGATCCGGATGTAGCCAAAGAGGAATACGGCCGGAGAATTCGGGAAATGGAAACTCCCGACTGGTATGAAGAATTCGAATAATTGAATAATTCTGGTATTTTATAAAATCGGTTTAAAATAGCTGCCCTCTTTGCTATTCTAAAATTATGGAGCAAAGGAAAAGGGCAATGAATACAGACCTTCGTAATAAAGCCGGCAAGGTAAGCAAAAAGAAGCTGGAGGCTTTCTGCCGTAGTGTTGGAACGCCCACGATGCCTAGCTATGAGGCTTATGGGCGGCTTGTGTGTGCCTATGTTTCCGTCCCGGCGGGTATGACCCGGCGGGAGTTTGAAAGCCTCTGTGAGGCTCATGGGCTCCGCACATCCTCGAAGTGGAACCGGGATTCGGACCTAGAGACCGAGATCGAGAATATCTCCTATTTCAAAGCTTTTGGTTGGGACAAATAAAAATCAATAATTTCGGGTGTTTGGCAGATTTGAAATTTCCGGAAATTGTTTGACTTCCCATTCGAAATTTGCTATATTATAATTGTAAACGGAACGGAGAGAGGGATGCGATACTCGGAAAAGGAAATGACGTTTAGTCCAGATTACGATGCCCAGTTTGAGGCATACGAAGAAGAAATCGCACGCCGGAAGGCTGCACGAGATGAGCTTCGCCGGGAAGCGAAGCGACAATACGATATTATTCGTCAAGAGAATGAGCAGGAGCGTGCTCGGATTTGCGATGATCTAGATCAGCATGCTGAAGATGAGCTGGAACAGCTTCGGCGAGAAGGCGAAGACGAGGAACGGGACCTAGAAAGCTTGATCGATTCTTTGCAGCTGCAACCGGAAACGGAAGTAGCCAACCTTTGCGATCTTTGTGAAGAAGCAGATGTAAGTGAAAGGTTTATGGCGAATCTGAATGCATGCTCAGCATGCGTTGAGACATATGACAAAGAAGTACAGCTGTATTGGGATACGAAGTAAAAGGAGATACAAAGATGGATGCGCAAGGAAAGACGCTCAACGAGATGACCGATTCGGATCTACTAGAAGAACTTGACCTAGCCGTCAAAGATGTCCAAATGCTTGGACGGCAGGTTAGTATTGATCGCTATAACGAACTTCGGGATGAAGTTCGTCGAAGGATGCAAGAAAAACAGGAAGAAATTCAAAAGCTCGAACATCGCAATTGGGAGCTTGGCTGGGCTGCCAATCCAGATGGCGGAATGGGTGCATAAATGATTTCTCTGTCAGATAAAGTAGAAACAATCAGGTGGGCTGCAGAGGAAGATGCAAGCCGACCTTATAAGATTGTTTACGAATGGGCAAGTAACGGTCGACTAAGTTATTTTGAATTCTGCGTCCTTCTTACCGAAATCAATGAAATTGAGAGAAAGAGTGGTACATATGCGAACATCGGATGGAACAATCGTTAGTCTGTTTCGGCTTTCTCTAGCGTATGCGCATGCGTGTGATCACGTCCGAGAACCGGAGACCTTTCCACGACCCGGACCGGAAGAATTGGAAGTAGCTCAGCTCCAAGCAGTTCGTTTTGATGATCAATATATGATTGAGCAAATTGCTCGAATGCGCCAAGAATGGGAAAGGGTGGAAAACACCCCTACACCGAAGCATCCGCCGGCTTCGAAGGAGGCTGTAAGGCAATCAACAGAAACCTATATTCCGAGTCATGGGAGGCCGTAATGCCGTATCGTGTTCAATATGATGAAAGCAAACTTCCCGCAGAAAAGAAAAAAATGTCTCTTTGGCAAAAACTTAAGTGTGCTTTTGGCAATCATGTGTGGGCGATTGAATGCACACCAAAAAAGGCATTCAAACGCAAAGGCACTGACCAATATGTACATGTTGTTGCTTTTGAGGATGCATATGTTTATTGCAGTCGGTGCGAACAAGATATCAAGTATCCGGGTGGTGTTCGTCTAGACAAAAAGACCGATTATTGCGTGAGTCCTTTGTCAGTCGTACAAAGCATTCAAGTAATGAATGCTTGGTTGGATTTTATGACCAGTCGTGGATATGTTGACCGGTTTTCATCTCGTGCTTATGGGGTAGACACCAATATAGCAATGATGGCTGGCAATGAGGTATAAATATCCAAAAACCTTCCATGTTCCATGGAGTCCCCATTCGAATAATAGGGACTTGAAACATACAACTATGTCCTATTTTTATAAGCGACCGGTTGTTGTCACGGAAAAAATGGACGGGGAAAATACTACATTATACCGAGATGGATTACATGCTCGCAGTATCGATAGTGCTAATTCAAATCATCCTTCAAGAGATTGGGTAAAGGCTGTATGGGGCACTATTCGCCATGATATTCCGGAAGGGATGCGTATCTGCGGAGAAAACCTCTATGCAAAGCATTCTATTTATTACAACAACCTTCCCTCGTATTTTATGGTATTCAACATCTGGAAAGGCGATAAGTGTCTAAATTGGGCAGAAACAATTGAATGGTGCGATTTGCTAAATCTTAATCTTGTTCCGGTGTTGTATCATGGTTTGTATGATGAAAAGCTTATCCATGACATTTGGACAGATTTGCCTTATGAAAGTGAAGGTTATGTGATAAGGATAGAGGAAGAATTTTATAGAGATGATTTCTGGAAATCGATTGCAAAATATGTAAGGCCAAATCATGTGCAAACTACGGAACATTGGCTGAATAAAGATATTATTCCGAATGGATTGGCCATATGAGCTGCATATATGCAAATATTAACGACAATTTGCTTAGGTTGAAGGTTTTATCTACACCAAAACAAAGAAAGAAAGGCTACCAGTATTGCAAATATCCTCCTGGAAAGGATGAAGGATTGTTGTTTGTATTGCCATATACTGGTCAACATGCATTCCATATGAACAATGTTCCTTTCAATCTGGAAATGATTTGTCTGGATGAGGCAGGTGAAATACGGAACATTGTCCCGATGATTGGAGAGTCACCTAAAGAAAAGACAAATAGCCGCTATTACAGCCATCCGGATACAGCTTATGTAATTGAGGTGAGAATGGGATGGTGTTCGGACAAAGAAGTTCTTATTGGTGATTCAGTTCTATTCACCAATAAACATGGTGTGCCTTAATCTTCACTTCGCAAAATTCTTTTTGCAGTTCAGCAACCGCTTCAACATTTTTAAGGTTGTCATCAAAGAATTCAACTCTCGCCAATTTGTCGGTCGTGATTTTGTCTTTAATCCATCGCTTCTTACGAGAGGCATTTACATCGCCAACATTTCCTCTTGGGTTTGCTTCACCTAATGCAGCAATTTCAATGTCGGTATAACCCAACGAATCCATAAATTCTCGTATGGGTTCAGCATCTGGTCTAGCAGTGCAAATTGCTACGGATTTTGGACCCATCCGCTGGTATATACGCTTGAAATGTTCAAATGTTGGTAGTGCTTTGGGCTCGATGATTTTATAGAAATCATCCATATCAAATTTTTCATTTGGCTTAAGCTCATATTCATGAAATTCATGAAATCTAATTTTCCGAGCTACGCCAGTATCCGTATTGATTAGATGAATAGAGCCTTTGGTTTCGAACAAAGTATCATCAAAATCATATACATATAGAACTTGATCAGATATTTCGTCCAATATCTGATCAATTAATTTTCCTATTAGCTTTTCTAAATTTCTCATAATGACTACATCTAATTATCTGTGAAAGTTATGAGTACCTTTTTAACAACATTTCGTCCAACACCTTTTGGTTTTTATGATTCAGACCCAGTGTTTCAGCAAGATGCTGACAAGGTTGTCTTTTTTGTTTTACGGAAACTTGGTGAGGATATCCTTTCTGTTGAATTAACAAAAAAGATGATTTGGAGTTGTTTTGAAGAAGCAACTCTGGCTTTCAATTCTCACATCATAGAATACCAGGCAAAGTCAAATCTTTCAAACCTATTAGGACAACCTACCGGATCTGTTGACCCAAACAATCCTACCGAAAATACAGCCCAGTTAGATGTTAATCTTACGGACAATTATATTCGTCCCAATTTGGAATTTTTGGTTAGGCAAGCAGAACCTTATGCTGCTGAAATTGGTCATGGTCAATCATTAGATACATACTCCGGCTCAATTGACTTGCAGCTTGGAAAGCAGGATTATGATCTTTATAC
Organism: uncultured Planctomycetia bacterium; assembly: GCA_964466525.1. Lineage (GTDB taxonomy): Bacteria > Planctomycetota > MHYJ01 > CAYXQY01 > CAYXQY01 > CAYXQY01. The sequence goes on along the minus strand of CAYXQY010000016.1, from coordinate 8,278 downwards.
AGATTTAAGGGATGCGACCGGTGTGCCTTTATCCAATTATATGCCTACCGGTTCTCGTGGGCGCATGAAGATTGTAGAGGTATACCATCACGATCCCAAAAATCGATATTCATATTTCTACGGTGGTAGTTATGGCGGAGGTTATGGTGCACATGGTGGCTATGGACAAAGCGCCGGAGGCGGCGCAGGCGGCGGATACGATTATCATGTTATGCCGCTTTTTGAGGATACTTTAAGAGCCACGATGTTTGAGACCTCAAACAGAATACGAACATCTCATTACAGATATAGAATATCTGGTCGTAATATTCGAATATTTCCTATGCCGGGCCATGGCGGTGATCCCTTTAGCGGTTTTCTTGGAGGGGTTGTACAAAACGAAACCAGTGGTAGTGCTGCCAGCGGATTGAAACTATGGGTTCGTGTTGCATTTCCACAAAGTCCGGCACCAGGTATTGTAGGGACATCCTTTTCTGGTTCTGTTGGTGCAGGGCTTGGACAGGATCCAGCTTTGCCGGATGATACTTTGTTTGGTGCATCCCATCCGGCAAATGTTCCGTTTGGACTAATAAAGTATAGCACACTCAATCCATGGGCTAAACATTGGATATTTCAATATACTCTTGCTTGTTGCCGTGAACTTCTTGGTTTGATCCGTAGCAAATTTGCAAACTTTCCTATTCCTGGTTCTGATTTGCAGCTTAATGGTGATTCTTTGGTCACGCAAGGTCGAGAAGACAAACAAAGCCTCATAACAGGAGACAATGGTTTGCTTCAAAAATTGGAAAGCTTAACTTATGATAAGCTCGCAGAAATTGAAGCGAATAAAGCAGAATTTGAACAAAAGAAGCTACAAATGCTACCTTTCCCACCAAAATATGTTTTAAGCATGGGATAAGTATTTCATTTTCTATGTGATTAGGAGCAATCATGCAACTTTATTTGGATAGTGCCGATTTGAGTGAAATAGAAGCAGCTGTTGAGACCGGTTTGTTGGATGGTGTAACGACAAACCCAACTTTGTTATCTAAACAGGAAGATAACAGGACTACCAACCAGTTGGTAAAGAAAATTTGTGAAATATCGCATGTTCCTGTTAGTGCAGAAGTTACAAAGACAGATTACGAAGGCATCTGTGAAGAAGGGAAATATCTATCCGCCTTGGATCCGAGAGTTGTTGTTAAAACCCCTCTTACCATCGATGGTTTGAAGGCTACAAAAACTTTATCAGACGAGGGAATTGCAACGAATGTGACTTTGTGCTTCAGTGCCAACCAGGCTTTGTTGGCTGCAAAATCTGGTGCTTCTTATGTTAGCCCATTTTTAGGACGAATTGATGATGTGGGTTGGCCTTCTTTGGATTTGATTGATGATATTCGAAAAATATACGACAACTATGGTTTTGATACAAAAATTCTTGCAGCAAGTATTAGGCATCCGGAGCATGTGCTTCAGGTAGCTAAAAAGTCAGCTGATGTTGCAACCATGCCTTATAAGGTGTTCAAACAACTTTATGAGCATCCCCTTACAGACAAAGGATTAACCAAGTTTTTGGAAGATGCTGCAGCAATGAAAGATGGTCCAGTTTCTGGATAATGATAATATAAACCCCTAGTTAAAAATGAAGAAACAATCTCATTAAGCGAGAAGGTTTATGACAGATTTTGATAAAACAAGACTTAAACAACTAGCCGGACTTAACATTCAAGAAAGCGAAGAAGCAGAGCAGGAACAGCTTCAAGAATTCCGAATGTTTGGAGTCGCTTCTCCATCACCGATGGCTGATGGTTTTCGGGGTGAAGAAGAAGGACAGCAACTTTCCGAACAACCAGCAGAACCCGATCCAGGTGAAGAAGACATAGAGATTGCAAAGCATAATGCTCGTAATGCCATGGAGGCTCTGCAGAGAGCAATTCAAAAAGGTAGTGGTGAAGACCAGGAGGCAGTAAGGGAACTTGAAGACCAAATGAGCACTGTTTATAATAAGCTTACTTCTATGGAATGATAGGATTTCATTAGCTAGTCTTTCTTAAAATCTAGAACTGAAAGAGCCCGCTTACAGGCGGGCTCTTTTGTTTAATGCGAAACCTTATTTTACGGTTTCATCGCTTTCTTCTTGACGACAAAGATTATACCTTTCTGGGCTTCTATCTAGTCCATAGGTACAACCTTCAACGCATTTCCAGCAGTCGTTTTCTGTTTCATCTGAAAGAGGATTTTCTTCGTCTACCCAAAGTAGTGCAGAACAATTTCTTACATTGCCACACATAGTATGTACTTTACGAGCACTGCTTTCGCAAAGGTCTCTACATGTTACATCTTCTCCATTTTTTCGTAGATCGCAGAGAGTTTTTGTTTCAGCTCCTCTATACACAACTGTGGTGGGATCGAACCAACAACCATGTACTGTATCATGTACTTTCGGACTTGGAGTGATATCCTTAAAGGACGGACCCTCCGGAGGAGGTTCACTGTTGGATGCACAGGCTACAAATGTTAGTGATGCTGCTAACATGCAACAAAATGTCAAAAAGCTTTTCATGGTGTTTCTCCTTCATAAATTCATGATTTCTCGTAGAATCAGCTTATAGCCCTATTATAACAAGAGCCCTATTTATTGTTAAGTTTTTATGGCAGAAGATTTCGAATATTCGGTTCGTAGAATGAAGGAATTGGCTGGTTTATCTACCGAAACGAGTGCGTTCGGAGCAAATGATAGTGTTGCTGGACCTTATACCCAATTGGCCGATAAACAGCCAATGAATTATAATCCCAAAAAAGACAAGGGAGATTTTTTAAATCGGTTACAAATAGACCAGGAAACCCTAAATGAGGATGCAGGATTTCATTCAAATGACCCGATGTCATATTCAACAGAAGAATTAATGAAAGCAATAGAAGAGCAGACATTAGGGGAAATTACATTTGACGAGGCAGAGGTGGGCTCAAGTGGAACTGATTCCATGATGAGTGATTTGGTTGAAAGCCTTTATGAAGATTTGAAGGGCGTGCATCCAAATAGCAGAGAAGCTGAAAGCGTCATTGAACGAATTCGGCCGAAAATAGAACATTGTCTTTTTTATCCTTTGTCGCATAATTTGCTGGAATCTGTTGAATATATCGTAGCGGCAAAATTTAGAGATGATCCAAGACCCTATGTAAAGATAGTAGCAGATGCGCTAGGAACACCAGCTGCCAGAAATTGGTTGAATGAATTTCAAAGGTATAGATAATGGACATTTTTTATCATGGGACAGATGAGGATTTGACAGGTGATATTGAGCCGTTGTATCTTACACCTTCAAAAGCGCTCGCAGAGATGAATGGCAAAAATGTATATGCATTTTCTATTAAACCAGATGCAGAATGGTTTGATATGAGCCAGGTTGAATATTCACTTCCCAGTATGGATTCGCTTGGTTATAATCAGGTTGCCACAGAGAAATTGCAAAACAAGGGATATGATGTGGTTTGGGATAGTGAAGATTACGCTAAAGGAGCAAAACAATTATTTGTAATCAACCCTGATGTCTTGAAGAGAGTTGAAACGACAGAAGAAGCGTTTATGAGAGATCTCAATAGGCTCTTTGAGAACGAGGAAAACGAAGAAAGAGAACATAGCGATGAGCATGTAGCTGATAATACGAAAAAGGTTGTTGTAGGCGGTGAAGAAAAATTGCTCATGATGGACGACGAAGAAATTACAGAAGAAGAGCTGTATGAGATGATTAGAGATGCTGTCCGGGCAGAATTAAATGAGTTCATGAACTACAACACATAGAAGGTTGAATGTTGTAGTATTGTGGTATGAGCATGAACTTTGATAAGTGGTGGGAGAACTGCAATACACTCGAATGCAGAAGAGATTTAGGCTTTTATTATAAGCTCTTCAAGGAAGATGTACGCCAATTGGCAAGAGAGGCGGGCATAGAAGAGCATATGAGCAATGAATATGACCTGCATGTTTCTACGGAAATGACTTATGACTTTGATACGGTAGTATATGTAGAGTGGGTCAATAATCTTACAGAGCAAGCTTTCTTTTCAAAAGAGGTAAAGAAAGATGGGTAGAGACTTTGGCAACACAGAGAATACAGTAGAGCTTGTTGGAACATATGGTTCTGATGAGTCGCATGCGCTGTCAGCTTGGACAAGTACAAGAAGAGAAATTGACGAAGAAAGACGCCAAAGAATGGATAAACTTTTGAATATGCTTGCATCGCTTGGTCACCACAGTCCATTTGAAAAGAGCGCACTTCACTTTCTTGTTAAGAGCGATATTGCAAGTCACATTCATATGCTAAAACATAGAGCTGGGGTGTCTATTAACGCTGAAAGTGCCCGCTACAAAGAACTAAAAGATGATAAATTGTATATTCCATTTGATTGGCCAGAAGAAGAGAGAAATACCTATATAGCTCACATGGAGCAGTCATATAAACTTTATCATGAAGCTATTGAACGACTTACAGATCATTATATGCAAAAAGAAGGTTTAGAAAAAAGGGATGCTCGAAAACGAGCAAAAGAAAGTGCTCGGTTTTATCTCCCTTATGGAAATCAAATTACTTGCGACATCCAATTTAATTTTAGAAGTTTTGCTCACTTTGCTAAACTGCGGTATAGTCAACATGCTCAAAGAGAAATACGAAATATAGCTGGACAAATGTTGAATCTTATTAATGAAACTGGCCAGTTTCCTTTGACTATGTATGCGTTCGGGTTTACAGATGAGCAGGGAAAGCTTTTCGAACCATTTCAAGATTGATATAGATAAAGAACTTAAGCCAGGATATTTGGTTACATTTACAGAAAAACCAAATCCGTTCTTAATGTATTGGAGAGTTGGCAGCAATGAGTTTTATACTTTGACAGATCATGCAATTGGATTTGTCGTGGGATATTTTGAAGAAGATCAAGATCATTTGCCATCAAAACGACGATGGCGAATTCTGGTTGGTGAAGATATGATTTTGGTTCCGAAAGAACATTTGTGTTGTATTGACATATAGGAGTGCATATGGAAGAAAAGGGAAAATACGAAAAACTTGCTGAACGAATTGGGAAATTGGTTGAAAACAAGAATGCCGCATACGGGAATTCCTTTAATGAGGCTGGCAATTTTTTGAAACTTCTTTATCCGGACGGGATTAAACCAGAACAATATGCGGATATGCTTTGTGTTGTTCGTCTTTTCGACAAAATGAAAAGGATTGCCACTCGCAAGGATGCATTTGGCGAAAGTCCATATCAGGATATTGTAGGATATGGTTTGCTTGGTCTAGAAAAAGATGAAGCCGGTGAAAAAGTTGATACAACTGTCAGTGATGAAACTACCAAAAATAAAAATAATGAAGACAGTGTCGACAATAAAGATGATGAAAATAATGCAGCTTCATCAAGTACGGCCGTGTGTACACAGAACTTTCATGTAACACCTTGTCCTACATGTGGACGAAGCCAATGGGGTGCGAGTTGCCCGGATAAATGTACTGAGTTCTGAACATGATTACGGTATGCACCATATGTGATACACCGATTATCTATTCGGCTTTTGTTGGTGATGGCCGAGGCGATGGAAACCGGTTTGCCCATTATGACTGCTTTTTTAGTAAAGGGCCAGTCCAGGCTAAATATGAGAAATTACTTGATTATTGGGCTGTAAAGAAAATAGGTATTCCCTGGAATCACTGAAAATATTTCGGTTGAAATACGTTGGCGAATATGCTATATTCATAATATGAGTAATTGCCACAAACAAACCGAAAAGCGCCTCAAACGAACCGAAGACTTTATGGAGGCTGCCAGGCGTCTTCGTGAATTTCGTGATGAAATTGATGATATTCTCGTAAAGTTGAATAGCGCCGAACCGTTTCGTGAAGAAGTTGCTGAACGGTGTGTGGATATTGGCTACAAATTTCAAGGTGTATCAAAACTAATACGCCCTCATACTATTGAAGGTGCCTTTAAGAAGGCATACGAAAACGCAAAGCGTAAAAAGGAATCCTCTTTTAGGAAATGGACCAACAAATATATTGTCCTAAAAGATAGTGGTATCTTTCGTAAAGAAGTTCCTAGCGATAAATGGGTAGAGGAATACCGACGGTATTATAAGGGAGAGGAATAATGAGTAGTTTGCCCACGAGTAAGTGGTCGCATATCGATCCTTTTGAGGGATATGAAAGTCATAAGAATGTTCCCTGGCTTAAGGATCGAACCATTTTTGTGACCCTGCATGGTTCCCAAGCCTATGGGACTTCCACGGCTGATAGCGATATTGATTTAAAGGGTCTTTGTATCCCTCCCCGAGAGTATTTCCTCGGTTATATGCACAAGTTTGAGCAGGCTGAAAGCAGTCAACCATATGATATGGTTGTGTATGGATTGCGGAAATTCATGCAATTGGCTGCGGATTGCAACCCGAACATTATCGAAGTGCTTTTTACCAGTCCGGAGCATTGGGTTTTGAGTACCGGATTTCATGAAAAGCTCTACATGAATAGGCATAAGTTTTTGAGCCGGAAAGCTCGACATACTTTTAGTGGGTATGCACATTCGCAGCTTAAGCGTATTCAAACTCATCGCCGTTGGCTCCTCAATCCTCCAACTCACAAGCCGACTCGTAGTGAGTATGGTCTTCCAGAGCAACAGAAGATGAGTCAGAGTGAACTTGGTGCTGCGGAGAAGCTTCTTGAGCAGGAAGTGCCCCTTGATGGCAAGGTGGTTGATTTGTTCAATCGTGAGAAGCAGTATCAGGCTGCCTTGCGTGAGTGGGAGCAATATCAGCGTTGGAAGCGAGAACGAAACCAGGAGCGTGCTGCATTGGAAGCAAAGTTTGGGTTTGACACAAAACATGCAATGCATCTTATTCGTCTCATGAGAATGTGTCGTGAGATCCTTCGGGATCATGAGGTGCTTGTCCATCGACCCGATGCAGAAGAGTTGATGGCTATCCGTAGGGGTGAATGGTCTTATGACGATGTCATGGAGGCTGCCGAGAACCTGGAAGAAGAAGTGAAACAGCTCGAAGAAACATCGACGCTTCCTAAAAAGCCAAACCGCAACCAACTTGATGATCTTTGCGTTGATTTGGTTGAGGATGCACTTCATGAAGATGTGCTTCGTGAAGAATAACCTTTAAAAAAGAAACACCATGTTTTATTATGCCCGGTATAATCCGGGCATATTTTTATGCGTGAAAAAGATCAAAAACCAAAAAATAGAAAAAAGCCCGCTTCGGTTCCTCGGGCAGCGAGAAAACTGGTAATTGGTGAAGATGCCTGGTATTGGATGGATGCCGGAACTTTCGGAACTGTGATTTGGACGCCAGACAAGAAAAAATATCAAACCGGATTCAAATTTGATAAACCGAGAGATGTCCGCTTTTTCATTGATACGAAATTCCTCGGTAAAGAACTTTCCGAAGATAAAAATATAGAATTGGGCAAGCTATATCAGTTGATAGAAGGAACTCGCAAACATGACCTTACATTCTATATTGTATATCCTAAACCGATGGATTTTACCGAAAAAGATTCTATTATAGAATCCATAATGGATTATGATTTTATCATACCGGTTGAACATTGGGTCTTTAACGACAAGGATATAAACACTAACGATGCCGGGTATTTTTATCGGGCTCTTTTAGGAGAAAAGGTGATTATCCTTAAGACAACTCATGCGTATGTCTGGGGTGACTTTTTCAGGAAAATAGAAGATGGTTATGAAACAAAAAGAGAAAAAGGTTCAGGAGAAAAATATGAAACTTTCAATTGTGAAGCAGCTTATAGCAGAGAACGCATATAAGGTAACAGAAGAGCCTGTGTTGCTCTCTTCGGGAGAAGAGAGCACGGAGTATATTGATGCTCAACTTTTGTTTTCGAAAAGCGACATGTTTTCATTTGTAGCTTCTGCTTTAAGCGATTATGTGCCAAAAGATGTTAATGCGATTGGTGGAATGGAAACCGGTGCCATTCCGCTGGCATCCGCTTTGGGGCTGAAAACCTTTACCAATTGGTTTTTCCTTCGTAAGGATACAAAAAATTATGGAATGGAAAATTGGTTTGAAGGAAATGTTAAACCGGCATCAAAGGTTTTAATAGTTGAAGATGTTATAACAACCGGTCGTTCTGTCGTGGAAGCTGTGAAAGCTTGCGATCAAAGAGGGCTTGTTCCAACAGCTGTTCTATCTCTTGTGATTCGTGATAAAAATGCTATCGACTTTATTTCAAGAGAAACCGGAATTACAGATATTCGTTATGTTACCGATCTTGAA
>CAYXQY010000015.1:21248-37464 GCA_964466525.1 uncultured Planctomycetia bacterium | reverse complement strand
GCAATGGATTCCTGCCCCAGATTATTTTACATCATCCGATCATTCGGGCGGCCATGCCGCACCGAACGGATTGTTTAGGTCACGCGAGGGATGGACTTTGATTTAGGCCCGTTCCGGCAGAACCAGGCCTTCCGTTCGACCGACCACCGTCCCGGTACACAGGCCCCGTGTGAGGGCTCCGGCGGAGCCCGATTGTCTTAGAACAGGACCGTTCCCCACAAAATCATGAGCTCCAGCGGAGCGGCATCGTCCCTGCACCGACCGGGTCGCCGCGAGGGATCACCTGAAGGTTGTTGAAAGAAACCCGTCTTTCGGCAGGGAGAACCTTCGTTTCATCCTCCCCATCTTCCGATCCGGCCTTCCAGAAAAGTACATGCAAAAATGGAACACCGACATCTTTGCCGGCAAAATCATATCAGCAACCTTCCCTCTTCTACATTCTTGTAGAAGAATACCCATCTGGAAACCATCCGTTCCGAAACGGCAGGACCAAACGAGACGCAAGTAAATATGCTGTTTTTTTATAGTAGTATCACTTGAGTCAACACGTGCTCGACCCCCGGTTGTTCGATGCAGCACCTCGCCAGTTTATTTCCCCCATCACATGTCCGGTAATCTCCCGGTCGCTGAGGCGTGAGGGAGCCGATGAGCACCACCGGTCTCTGAAAAGCAGTCGAAAGATGATCGTCCACCGTCGAAAGAAATGCGTGTGCAGAATGAATGAGTGTATTGATTGTGGCTTCCAACATTCGACCATGTTCTTTCGACGGTCAGTATTGCTGAGTTGTAATGGAACAAATAACTGGAAGGTGGTTGATGAGCTGACTGAGTGGGACTTCTCAAAATGCACCCCTCCCCCAGACAGGGTATCAACTCTCTTATCATGAATATGATGGAGGATCGCTCCCCCCCTGTATGAAATGGAATTTTATATGGAGGTGGGCGTCCCGTCCCTTTACATGCGCCAGCAGTGCAGCCGCCACCATACTGGTGTGCTTTTCGTGTCGATGCTGGTCGGCTACTCCTCCCTCTGTTTGATCAACGGGCCCGCTTCGGACGAGCAACGTGGGGCACGAAACGATGCCGCCGACACACGTTCTTATTCCCCTCTATTTGTTCACCATTCCGAATCGCTCACCACCGCTCAATTGCACGAACGCGTCCGGAGGGTCAAAGGAGCATTCAGTCCTCGTCAAGTAGCCTCGATAGGGGTTATCCAACTGGAGAGACAAAACGGAAACGCTTGAACTCCTCTCCCCATCGTTCTCCATAGGGTGAATGAGTTCCTTGGAGTCACAGACCCCCAGTCTCACCGGTGCAAATCTTCGGGACAGGCTCCCTCTTTGAACATCACGAATAATTCTGTCGTGCATGAACGTGTTGTATGGTGCATGTTCAACCGAATCGTTAATTTCATGTTCTACCCCGTCCCTGCCCGAACGGCGTCATTTCCCGTAGATAGTGCAATTTGACTTCGCTCCTCCAGGGGCCGTCTGGCGCCCAAAAATCTGGAGCTTTGCACGGACCGCCTTTGCCGGGATCTACACCGAAAGTTCCGACGAGGCACCAGGCACGTCCGCCTCCCTCTCCAGGACCGGTTGGACCTCATTCTTGAGAAACTCCCGCACCTGCTCCGGGGCCCGACCGACCAGGTTTGAAATCCGGGACAGCTCATCAATTTGATCATGGACGGGTTCGAACTCCGGATCGTTTTTCAGCCGGTCAAGCAGGTCATTCTCTCCCCCGGCATCCACCTGTTCATCCACCTCCCGGGAGTGTACGCGTATCTTTTCGTGAATTTTCTGCCGGTTTCCCCCTTCCCGAACCATCTCCATCAGGATCCGTTCCGTGGCGAGGTACGGTCGCTTATTTTCCAGCGCTTGCTGTATGTTGGACGGATGTACCACGAGTCCCCGTGAACAGTTTAACACCGTTCGCAACATGCCGTCCGTCGCCAGAAACGAATGGGGCAACGAAAGGCGCCGGTTACTTGAATCGTCGAGACTTCGTTCGAGCCACTGATTGGCGGCGGTGTGTGAACTGTTTTCCGTTTCCTGCAGGACGTACCGGGACAATCCCGAGATCCGTTCGGATCTGATGGGGTTCCGCTTGTACGCCATGGCGGAGGAGCCCACCTGTGAAGATTTCGTGGGTTCCTCAAGTTCCCCCCTGCTCTGTAACAGCCGCAGGTCAGCGGCAAATTTTCCGGCGGATTGCGCGGCCGACGAAAGCAGGCTCAGGATACGATGGTCGTACTTTCGTGAATAGGTCTGTCCGGTAATGGGAAGTACGTTTTCAAATCCTGCTTTTTCAGCAACTCGCCTGTCGAGTTTTTTGACCCGTTCGTGATCCCCGTCAAACAGGGTGAGGTAACTATCCTGCGTGCCCACGGCTCCTTTGACCCCTCGAAACGGAAGTTCGTCCTCGAGTTCCCGCACCCGCTTGAGGTCGTCGAGAAATCCGCTTAACCATTGAGCACTTCGTTTCCCGACCGTCGTCACCTGAGCGGGTTGAAGATGTGTGAGGCCCAGTATGGGTTCGTCCGCGTGTTCCTCGCTGAACGAGGCCAGCGCACGAACAATATTCGCCAGCAGATCCCCCACCCGACGGAGGGCTTTTTTGAGCCGAATCAGGTCACCGTTGTCCATGACAAACATGCTGGTTGCCCCGAGGTGAATGATGGGAGCCGCCTCAGGACATTGCTCACCGAACGCTCGGATGTGGGCCATGACCTCGTGACGGGTCTCTTCTTCGATTTCCCGCACCCGGTCAAACGGGATCCGGTCGACGACGGCTTTCATCTGATCAATCTGTTGGTCCGAGATGTCGAGACCGAGCTCCTGCTGGGCCTCGGCAAGGTAAATCCATAATTTTCGCCAGTAGACGTACTTCTTCCTGCGATCAAAGATCTCCTGCATTTCCTCGCTCGCATATCGATCAAGCGCACATGTGTCTATTTTCTCGTTCATCGCCAACCTTTTCACCAATCAAGAACCTGATCACCGGTCGATTCCTTTTCCAATCGGAACGTGACGGAACCATCAATCGTCATCCAGTTGAGAAGACGATGAAAGTGTAACATAAAATACGATATACTGCCACAATTCAGTGCGTGCCACCTAATCCGGATTTCCATCAGGCGTTGATACGGTCGTAACGATGACGTTTGAGCTACAAACCAGTGTGTACGGCAGTAACGAAACGTTCGAGCTGGCGAGATCACTGGTACCTCATCTGGAAAAAGGAGACGTAATCGGATTGACCGGCCCCCTGGGTGCCGGGAAAACGGTATTTGTAAAAGGGGTCGCCGCCGGATTGGGCATGAAAAATCCATGGGAAAACGTAACCAGCCCAACGTACACGCTTCAGGACATTTACCGGCTTGACGAAACGTTGTTTCACTGTGACGCATATCGGCTGGAGCAGGAGGATCAGTTCTACACACTGGGCTGGTCGGAGCAGTTTTCGAAAGGAATCACGGCCATTGAATGGGTGGACCGGTTCATGCCGGACATCGAAGAGCACGTCTCTCTTTTCGTGCACATGGAGTACGTCGACGAACAAATCAGGGGGATCTCGTTCAGAACAGACTCGAACAGGTTGCTCTCGGGGCTTGAGGACCTTCGAACCCACGAGATGAAGGACGAATAACTTTACTTCGCGGATTGATTTCCGTATTATTCAGACCATCTTTCACTTCATTCCCGTATGTTTATTCTTCTGGCTCCAACTGTTCACAGGCGATGTCATCGGAATTAGAAAAGATTCGTAACATCGGCATTATCGCACATATCGATGCCGGAAAAACCACCACGACCGAGCGAATTCTCTTCTACACCGGTCGGGAACATAAGATGGGAGAAGTCGATCAGGGGACGGCCACGATGGACTGGATGTCTCAGGAGCAGGAACGCGGTATAACGATTACCAGTGCGGCAACCACCTGTACGTGGAACGATCACCAGATTAACATTATTGACACCCCCGGACACGTCGATTTTACGGCGGAGGTGGAACGCTCACTTCGTGTGCTCGATGGGGCGGTGGGGGTGTTCTGTGGGGTGGGCGGCGTTGAAGCCCAGTCGGAAACGGTCTGGCAACAGGCAGATACCTACGATATCCCCCGGATTGCTTACGTGAACAAGCTCGACAGAATGGGTGCTGATTTCCGGTCGGTGCTTAAGGAAATCGAAGAGGAGCTCGATGCCAATCCTGTACCGGTGACCATCCCTATCGGTTCGGGAGATGATCTGGAGGGAGTGATCGACCTGATCGACATGGACGCGCTGTACTTCGACCAGGAATCCAAAGGGGCCCGCATCGAACGTGAATCAATCCCCGAATCCGAGCAGGACGAAGCGGAGAACGCTCGGGAAGCATTACTTGAAGCGGCCTGTGACTTCTCGGATGAACTGATGATGAAGTATTTAGAAGACCAGGAGATCACCACGGAACTCCTGATTTCCGCACTTCGAACGGGAACACTGGAGGAACAGGTTGTTCTCACGTACGGCGGGGCGTCACTGCATAACATAGGCGTTCAGCCCCTGATGGACGGAATCTGCCATTTTCTCCCTTCTCCACCGGACATCCCTGCAGTCGAGGGAGTGAACCCGGAAACCGAGGAACCTCTCTACCGAAAACCTGACCCGGACGGCCCCCTCTCCGCACTGGTTTTCAAAACGGACACGGACCAGCATGGGGAACTGGCGTATACCCGGATTTATTCAGGCACCCTCCGGAGCGGCGACCGGATTTACAATGCCACCCAGGACAGCATGGAACGAGTGACGGCCATATACAATATGCACGCGCATTCCCGGACGGAGGTGGACGAAGCCCGGGCGGGGCGTATCGTCGCCGTCATGGGATTTTCCAATACACGCACCGGGGACACGCTGTGCACACCCGGTGAAGAAATCCTGCTCGAACAGGTCTCCTTTCCGGAAACGGTCATCGACATGGCGGTTGAACCCAAATCTTCTTCCGACCGGGAAAAGCTGAACGAAGCGCTTGAAAAAATGGCCCTGGACGATCCGACGTTTCAGGTGCGTGAGGAAGAGGAAACCGGTCAGAAGATTGTCAGCGGGATGGGTGAACTTCACCTGGAGGTCCTGCGTGAACGAATCATGGAGGAGTTCAATGTGGAGGCTCGGGTGGGTGAAGTGCGCGTATCCTATCGAGAACAGGTCTCCGAACCCGTACAGGCGACGGGCAAATTTCAGCAGTCCAGCGGTGATCGAACGGAGTTCGCAGGGGTCACCGTAGAACTGGAACCGAATGACTCCTCCTTGTCTCCGCGGATCGAGCTGGCCCTCGAAAACGAGGACGACCTTCCGAAGGAGCTGGTCCCGTCCATCGAGGACGGACTGGAAAGCGGGGGAGCCGGAGGGGGAATGACGGGATTTCCCCTGATCTATACCACAATACGAGGCATTCGTGCGGAGGTGGGCTCGGATCAATACAGCCGGAATGCGTTCGAAGCGGCTGCTGCCCGGGCTGTACGACAGGCACTTCAGCAGGCGGGGTGTGAAATTCTCGAACCGATTATGAGACTGGAGGTGGTTGCTCCTTCTGATTTCCTGGGCGCCATTGTCGAGGATTTAAACCGACGCCGGGCCGAGATTGAAGAAATCGACCATCAGGATGAGGATCGAATCATTCATGCCTTCGTGCCGATTTCGGAGATGATCGGCTACGCCACGTCGATTCGCTCCCTCACGGAAGGCCGTGGCACCTACACACTTGAACCGCATGACTACCGGGCCCTGCCGGAAAAGGTTCGGGAAGAACGGTTCGGGGAAATGATCTAACCACGGTTCGAAGTCATTATTGTTCCGTTCACGTTGTTTGTCCGTTCGTATGCCCTCCTTTTTGTTGCCCACCCCTCATTTCCTGAGCGACCGGACAGGGTTTCCGCCCGACGATCCGGAAGCGTCCGTCGTGTCTCCTTTATGGAATCTGGAGAAAACCGGGAAACATCAATCTCAGCGCCGCAATTGAAACGATGCACGCAAACACAATTTTTACGTACCGGTTACCGAATGTCGTTGCAAGTTTCGGCCCCACCATTGCTCCGGTGACCAAACCCACTCCCAGCGGTACGACTCGACCAAACAGAATGTGCCCGTCCATAGCAAATCGTATGGACGCGGCAAGCGAAATAAAAAACGTCAGCACCTGTGCCGTTCCAATGCCCTGAACCATCGTTCGACCCATCAGATAGATCATGGTAAAACAGAGAAGTGTGCTGACTCCTGCACCGTAAAATCCGCCGTACAGCCCGAGGACAAACGATATCGCCACGGCAAGGCACACTGTCCACCAGGCGTCCGGAGGTGGCCGGGTTTCCTCCCCTCGTCCCGGATCGACGAAAAGAAGGAGAAGCAGAACGAGTGTAATGCCCCCGATCATGGTAGAAAGCACGTTCGAACTCATCCCCCCCACGATCATGGCCCCCACGAACGCACCGGGAATGACACCGGGAGCGAGTTGCTTCAAACAGAACATCTGCAGCTTGCCCAGCTGCCAGTAACGAAACGAACTGGTCATCGTCATAAAAACGAGGACAAACCGGTTGCTGCCCACCGCCTGCTGCTCCGAAAACTGACCGATAAGAATCAGTGCGGGAACGGTCAGCATGGACCCCCCCCCCACCATGGAATTCATGATCCCCGCAACCCCACCGATCAGGAAAAGTTTAAGTATCCAGATCATCAAAAATTAGACTCATCCGTCACCTGTATGTACCTTGCGGCTTCCGAACCAATTGTGATCTCCTCTCCGTTCGCTTCAATATTAACCCCGCCTGAATAGGGTTCCTCCGAAATAAATTTTACCCGGGTTCCGGGGTACAGTTTTTTTCTTGCGAGGTATCGTAGAAGGTCGGAATCATGATCACTCACTTCGTAAATCAGTGCGGTATCCCCCGCTTCCATGTCTGAAAGCGGCTTGCAGGGAGGCCGCTCAACCGTCCCTTCCCTGGAGGGAATAGGAGAACCATGGGGATCCGTGTCCGGGTTACCCAGAAACTCCTCCATTCGATCCTCGAGATCCTCTGAAATGACGTGTTCAAGTCGTTCGGCTTCTTCATGCACCTGATCCCACGAAATGTCCAGTGCCTCCGCAAGGAAACGTTCAACGAGACGATGATGCCGAACAACTTCAAGCGCTATTTTTTCTCCGTACTCGGTCAGGGACACGCCTTCGTACGGTGTATGTTCCACAAGGTTCATCTCCGCCATTTTTTTTGTCATGCCGGAGACAGAGGCCGGTGAAATACCCAGGTGATCGGCCAGTTCGGACGTAGAAACAGCGTCACTTCCGTTCTGTACTTTATGGATGGCCTTTAAATAATCTTCTATGGAATCGGTCAGTTCATCCGTATTCGCCACAGTAACCTCCTGAACGTACGTCTCGTTACGGGTTATTCGTGCTCGTACCAGCCCCTGTCATTACGACACATCCTTCGGGTTCTTAGAATGGTCACCACGATACCTCCCGGGAAATTTGTATTTATATTAAGTACCAAACCCGCTCTAATCAACCCCGCAGTACACGGCCGTTCTGCTCCGGTCATTCCAGAACGGTCCGGGATTCTATGAGCTTCAACATGATTGCGGAACCGTCGGCACAGGAATTGTGTGATCAAGTGACCGGAACAACGCGAGATATCCACTTTTTCAGATCTTTATCCGGCGATGACCAGAGAACTTCAAGAAGGCAATGTAGAAGAAGGGCCCTTTGCTGACAGGCAATAAAGCCGGGGGACGCGAGGTGCGGAAGAGGCAACCTTTTTATTTGAAAGAAGGACCCTCGTAGTGCGTGTGCATCTTCTCCGGTCAGGGACCGGCAGGCGGCATGGAAACCTGAACGCGTTCACTGTTTTCTCTCCGCATTTATTAATCGATGTGAACAGTCAGTCACCGTCATCGGATTCATCGGAGTCATCCTTTATCAGTTCCGGTCCCGGGGCTTCTTCCAGTTTCGCTCCCGTATTGATCGTCAGGTGGGTTTTCTGTTGTTCCAGTTTTTCGAGGGCTGACTTCGAAACGTTCGTTCTCCAAAGATACAGCGATCGAAGGGCGGGCAGTTCCTTAAGATGAGCAACAACGCTGTCGTCCACGTCCGTGCCGACGAGATTTATAAATTTTAGATGTTTCAAAGAGGAAATGGCCTGGAGATCCTCCGATTTGACGCCGGTGTTCCGTAGGTTGAGCCGTGAGAGGTGTTTCATGGCCGAGAGCACCTCCAGTGCCCCGTCCTGTATCTTTGCCCCCTCGAAATTTAACCAGGCCACCTGTTCGAATACGGGTTTCAGGAGACGAAGCCGTTCCTTATCGATTGGTTCAGGTTGTGCATTCGCGTCAACCGAAAAATCCACCTGAAGAAACCGCTTTTCATCCGACACGAACTGCACCCGTATGCCGCTGTTCCGAATTTTCTCTACCTGTCCCGTGTTCGGTTTCCCCACGTCCAGCGCAAAGATCCCGGTTTTGCGTTCGGCGGCCGGTTTCGACAGTCGATCGAGCACCGTCCGCACGGAGGAGGGCACCGGTTTGTCCTGAACGTCTTTGACTTTTTGATCAAACGACACACCATTCTTGATCCAAAAGCGTATCAATTCCGTATCCCCCACCCCGAGCGGTTTGCGATCCTCCGGCGGCATGACGTCCTCGTCATGCGGCGGCAGTGTGACGCGCCTGTAGAGTTCACTCTTCTCCGGTTGACCGGAAACAAGAACCTTTCCGTGTTCACCACCCTTTTGAATTTCCTCTTTTGAGTCCAGCCGGAGGTCTCCTTTTGATTTGGAACGTCCGTGACATTCAACACAGTGTTTTTTCAGAATGGGTTTCACCAGATCCCCGTAAATTTCCGCCTCTTCCACCACGGGAAACCCCCGATCTTTGTCGGGCTGATCCATGCCTCCCACAATCGTCTTCAGCGGCGCGGGCATGTATTCGGTGAGGTACCCGGAACCGTGTGTGAGGGTCCCCCCGAGGTGTCCGGCGTACAGGAGCACGCCCACCGTAACGAACAGAACCAGCCGGTACATGATTTGAATCCTCTTACTGCGCCGGCTCAGGTACAGGAGGTTAAGAACACTCGCCAGAATCGCTCCACCGGTTGCCAAAATGCCGGCCCACTTGTGCCAGCCGACAAGCTCGCTTTCGTATCCCCCCGACAGCGAAAGGACGTATCCCGCCCCCATCGCCATTACAGCCGAACTCGCCCCGACCGTCAGGACAAACGAGGTGGCGAGACGGAGGGTTTTCAGGGTGTAAAAATAAGCGGAACCTTCCAGGAGAACAGCCAGAAACAGAACACCGATGGGAAAGTGAACCAGGGACGGATGAAACCGGCCCAGGAAAAGCACGTAATCCGGTGGCGTGTCGAAGTCAACGAACAGGATCAATCCCAGGAGCAGAAGGAGCAACCCGGACAGAACACCGAGAATGCTAATCCAGATCGTCCACCAGTTCACGGATCGCGGGATGTAAAAGGTCCGTAGAACGGATTCCACGTTAGATTACTGGTTAAATTGAAACTGGAAAATAATCTGTCGGACAATTTGTCCTCTTTTGTTCGTCAAAAGGAATTTTCTGTACCTGCCTGCGTTCATTTCCCCTTTTCCGTTAAATTCGTTTCAACCCAACACTCACTCCTGGTATCGTACCCGGGCGAGCGCGATCACTCCAGCAAATCGAATCCGGCCTCAACGTCCGCTTCCGGTAGCTGGTCCTGCAGGTGCCCGGCCCCCTCATCCGTAACCTTCGTATGCCCGAGAAACACCCGCTCGAGTTGATTCAGCCCCGTGAGGTGCTCCAGACCCCGGTCGGATACCGCCGTTTCGAACAGGTTCAGGTATGTTAGCGTATCGACCTGACCGACGAACTGCAGACCGCTGTCCGTCACCTTCGTACGCTCCAGGTGCAGCCGTTCCAGCTGGTTCATATGAGGAAGCACACGCAGACCCCGGTCCCCGATATTCGTCCCTCCAAGGTCAAGCTGTACGATACGGGAAGAAAGAGGCTGAAACAGTCGAGTTTGTTTGTCCGTGAACTCATCAGCCCCCGAACAGTGCACGTTCAGTCGATCATCGTTTTCCGATAAAGGGGTAACCGATACCCCGATTTTCTCCAGTTCCCCAATGATCCGGGAAGGAGACAGGCCAGAAACGGACTCCTCCTCCGTCTTTTCTTCACTCACCTCCGGCCGCAGCATCGAAAAAAACTCCCGCCGCGACAGGGGCTTCGAATTATCGTCCGGCATTATTGATTGGTCGAATCAAAAGTTGCAAATTCACCGATCACCCATCAGAACATCATGTAATCTTAAATGACCCCCCCCTTACTAATCAACGTTTTTATGGGAGTTATCCGTCGCATACACC
Source organism: uncultured Planctomycetia bacterium (assembly GCA_964466525.1). Classification (GTDB taxonomy): domain Bacteria; phylum Planctomycetota; class MHYJ01; order CAYXQY01; family CAYXQY01; genus CAYXQY01. The sequence continues at coordinate 27,071 of CAYXQY010000015.1, read as the reverse complement.
TGTTTTTGCATGGGCGTGTTCAACAGGTTCGACCGTTCGGAATGGGCCCCTCGAAGGTTTCCTAAATCACAATTTCTGACGTTATATTTTGAAAAATCACGGGTGCTAAGGTACACTTGGCTAAAAAGGAAACGTGATTCAACAGGGCTGTCCGAGCAAATGAAAACCACAAAAGTTATCCATAAAAACAGATCTCAACGACTTAGCGGCCCCTTCTCCCGGTTTATCCGTCGATTTCTTCTTTTGTCTCTTGTCCTCATGTTGACCGCGGGAACCGCTCGAGCGGAAGCTCCCCGTACGAGGACCTCGAACACCCAGGAGAAAAGCTATGCCGTGGCCGTGCACAGGAATACGGTATACCTCGGAAAAGGGCGCAACGTGGTGGTGCTGGACGTCTCGGAATCAGCTTCCCCCCGCGAGGTAGGACGGATCAGACTTCCTGGATTGGTCCGGGACATCAACGTGGACCGCGATCGGTTGTATGTGGCGGCTTCCATGAGTGGAATGCGAATCATTAATGTTTCCGACCCGGCGAAACCGGGGGAAATGGGATCGGTTCAGTTCGAGGGACGGGCCGATGGGTTGGACCACCGCAGAGACCACGTGTTTGTGGCGGCCCGGACCGCCGGCCTTCAGATTGTCGACGTGTCCGGCCCGTCCGAACCAGAGGTGGTTGGTTCCTTTAAAACCGAGGAACAGGCGGCCGACGTTGCCGTGTCCGAAAAGTTGGCTCACGTCGCCTCCACGTTCGGCGGTCACCGAATTATCGATATTACTGATCTCACCACCCCAAAGGAGATCGGGTCGGCGAAACGCGGGAGTTACGATTTCGGCTTTTCATGGGGGATTGCACAGGACGGTCGGTTCGTCTACGTGGCAAACGTGGAAATCGGGATCCGCCGTGTGAACGTCTCGGGCGTGGACCGCTCCAGCACGAACAACAAGGCCCCCACCCAGAAACTGATCCAGGATGTATATCGGCCCGCCGACGTAACCGTGGCGGGGGATTACACGTATCTGGCCGATCAGGAAGGAGGATTGCGAATTTACTTTTCGAAGCGGAAGAAGAAAAAGCACTTCTTCGAAGTCGGTGGGGCGAAGCTGGCGGGTCGGGCAATGGACGTCGCCGTCGCCGGAAACCGCGCATACGTGGCGGTCCGGGAAGCCGGGTTGCGCATTGTGAACGTCTCCGATCCATTTGAGCCAACGGTGACAGGCACGTGGGACTCGGACGTTTTTGCCGTGGACATCACCGCTTCAAGCAAGCACATTTACGTCGCGGATCGGGACAACCGTCTCTGGATTGGAGACCTCTCACGTCCGGGATCGCCCGAACGGACGGGCGTTTACTACATCCCTGGCATTGAACAGGTGGTCTACAGCGATTCTCACGTGTTTGCCGCCGCCGGGCCGGAGGGTGTGCACATTATCGACGTGTCCGACCCCTCCCGTCCTGAGAAAAAGGCCCGGTTAAAAACAACCCACGAAGCCATCGGTGCAACCGTCCGGAACGGTCTCCTGGTCGTGTCGGAGAAGGAGGAGGGGGTGGAACTTTTCGACGTGTCCGATCCCGGGAATCCGGAAAAGATTGGTGCATGGGATACGGATGCCTCCGGGAATTTTTACAATAACCCCGCCGCCGTGTCGAACGCGGTGATCACGGACGATAGGGCGTACCTCCTGTACAATGACGGCATCCGTGTGCTCAAACTGTCGGAACCGGGCTCGCCTGAAATGATCGGGTTTCTTCCGATGAAGCAACGCCCGCGTCGAGCAACCGTCCGGGGCAACACGATGTACGTGGCCTGTGACGATGGGTTCCGTGTGCTGAATGTTCGGAAACCGGAGGATCCGAGTATCACTGGATTTTACGACACGTCCGGCATCGTAACGGATGTAGACATTTCAGAAGACACCGCGTACATCACGGAGTTCGACCACGGCCTGAGTGTTCTCGACATCTCCGACCACGAAAATCCGGAGCGTATTCGAACTGTTTCCCCAAAGCATCACCGCTCCCACGCGCTGGCGATTCAAAAGGGCCATGCGTACATTGCGGCGGACAGGGGCGGTGTTCACGTGATCCGACTTGCCGAATTGATCGGAGAATAACGGACAGAAACGGACCCGCTCACCTGCTTCCGCCGGGGAGACGGGATAAGAAGATTCGTGATCGTTCAGACTCCCTCTGCAGCCGGTCTGCAAAGTTCAGTAAACGAGTTTCTGGACGACACTGGATGACCGGTGGTGACGTAAAGTATTTGTGTTCCGTCCCGTGTAGTTGAACGGACGGTTCCGGACGGACTTCTTCCTTGAGGTATGGCTCGGCTCGTCCGTTTATCAGGTAATGATGTCGTGCACGACGTTCCCGTGGACGTCCGTGAGGCGGAAGTCCCGTCCCTGGTGACGGTAGGTCAGTCGCTTGTGGTCGATGCCCAATAGATGAAGAATCGTGGCGTGCAGGTCGTGGACGTGCACCTTGTCCTTCACGACATCGTATCCAAAATCGTCCGTTTTGCCATGGGAATGCCCTTTTTTGATCCCACCACCGGCCATCCAGAGAGAAAAGCAGTTAATATGGTGATCACGCCCGTCGTTGCCCTGTGCGATGGGGGTACGCCCGAATTCCCCTCCCCAGATCACCAGCGTATCCTCGAGCATTCCTCGCTGTTTCAGGTCTTTCACCAGCGCGGCGGAGGGGCGATCCACACGTTTGGCCGCATCTTTGAGGCCGTCTTTCAGGTTTCCGTGGTGATCCCATCCACGGTGGTAAAGCTGAATGAAACGGACACCGCGCTCGGCCATGCGCCTGGCCATCAGGCAATTGGCCGCGAACGATCCGTCGAGACTGTCCACGCCATACATGTCTTTCACGTGATCGGGTTCTTCGTCGATGTTCGCCAGTTCCGGGATGCTGGTCTGCATCTTAAACGCCATCTCATACTGGTTGATCCGGGTTTTAATCGCCGGATCGTTCATCGCCTCGTCCTTCATGTGATTCATGGACGAGACCGAATTGATGATTTCTCGCTGGTCCTCCATGGACACGCCCTCCGGGGGATCCACGTAGTTGAGAGGCGTTCCTTTGGAACTGAATTTGATCCCCTGAAAGCGTCCCGGCAGAAAGCCGCTGTGCCACTGCCGGGCGGCAATGGGCTGGCCCTGCGCACCCCCTTTCGACGTCATCACGACAAATCCCGGGAGGTTTTCGGACTTGGATCCAAGGCCGTAATTCAGCCAGGACCCCATACTCGGACGGCCGGGTAGTGTTGAACCTGTGTTCATGAACGTATGGGCCGGGTCGTGGTTGATCTGTTCCGTCTGTACGCTGCGGAGAATTGTGATGTCGTCCGCGATCTGACCGATGTACGGGAACAGGCTGGAGACAAGCTGACCGGATTCCCCACGTCGTTTGAACTTGTACAGGGGCGCTTTCAGTTTCAGTTTGCCGCCACTTGTCATCGTACTCATCTGGTCCCCGGGGTCAACGAGGGAATCCGGAAGTGGTTCGTTATGGTGCTTCAGAAGTTTTGGTTTGTAATCGAACGTTTCGAGGTGAGACGGTCCCCCGGCCATGTAGAGGTAGATAATACGCTTCGCCTTCGGCGTATGGTGTCGCGGGTTGACGACTCCCTGGAATTCATCATCCTCCTCCTGATCACCGGTTGAATCCTCTTCCGAACCGGCCGCCTGACCCTCCGAATTTCCAAGCAGGGACGCCAGGGCGATACAGCCGATACCCTGAGCGGATCGGCCCAGAAATTCACGACGGGTCACGGATCTCTTGATGTTCTGCAGTAAATTTTTTTCGTCCTTGTTCATGAGGATTCCCTGTACATTTAATAACGGGTGATGGTTTCGTGAAGGTTCAGAATCGCCCGGCTAACGGAGGTCCAGGCGGCCAGTTTTGTGCGGTCCAGTTGATCGGGTACCGGCGCCTTGCCCGTTTGAACGAGTTTCTTTGCTGCTTCATCGTCTTCACTGTAGCGTTTGAACTGTTTCTCGAACAGCTGGGATAGTTCCTCGATCTCCCCTTTCTCCGGAGGACGGGCCAGTGCTTTCCGAAAGGCCCACTGGAGCTTCTCTGTTCGGGAGGAACCCCCGTTTTTGAGAATTCGCTGGGCAAACACCCGGGCGGCTTCCACGTAACTCGGGTCGTTGAGGAGGGCCAGTGCCTGCAGAGGCGTGTTTGATCGCACCCGATCGGCCGTACACCGCTGCCGGTTGGGGGCGTCAAACGCCTTCATGCTCGGGTGCAGGAACGACCGTTTCCAGTACGTATACACCCCTCGCCGGTACTGATCTTCTCCCTTCGACGGTTTCCATTTTGCCGCCGGTCCTTTCTCTCCAAACGTGTTGATGTCACTCCAGTACCCGTCCGGCTGGTACGGCTTCACGCTGGGTCCGCCGAGTTTGCGGGTCAGCAGCCCGCTTATCGCAAGGGCGTTGTCCCGAACCAGTTCCGCTTTTAACCGGAACCGGGATTGGTGGGAAAGGTACCGGTTGTTTGGATCGACCTTCTGCTGTCGCTCCGTGGCCTTCGAACTCTGCCGGTAGGTCCGGGACATCAGAATGAGCTTGACCATGTGTTTGACGTCCCAGCCGCTATCCATGAACTCGACAGCCAGCCAGTCCAGCAGCCGTGGATGCGTGGGCCACTCCCCCTGTGCCCCGAAGTCGGCCAGGTTTCTGGACAGTCCGGTCCCGAAATATTCGTCCCATAGGTGGTTGACGAATGATCTCGCGGTCAGGGGGTTATCGCGGGACACCAGCCAGTTGGCCAGGTCGAGCCGGTCCGCACGCCGTCCGTTCACCTTCAGGTCCGGGAGAAACTCCGGTACGTCCGGCTGGACGATTGAACCGCTGTCCTTTCGCCAGTCCCCCCGGGGGAGGACCCGAACCACCCGGGGCTCGACGGATCGGGTCACCATCGTTTTCTGCATGTTCTTCCTGAGACGTTTGAGCTTTTTTCGTGCTTTCTTGAGGTTCTTTTTGAGCTTCTCGGGGACGTTTTTCCCCTTCACGATCCGACGTTTCTTCTTCTTTTCGAGTTCCCGGACCCGCCTGCGCCGCTGTTCAAGCGTCTTCTCCTGGGATTTGGTCGGAAGATGCATCTCGGGGGGAAGCTCATTCTCGTTCGGATAAAGTCCTCGCTCCTTTATATCCGCAAAGAACGCGGCCATGCTGTAAAAATCTTTCTGCGTGAATGGATCGTACTTGTGGTCGTGACACTGGGCACACTCCATGGATGAAGCGAGCCAGGTGTTGGAAACGGTCCGGATACGGTCAATTGCGTAATCCGTCAGGAACTCCTTCGGCTGCGATCCGCCTTCCTTCGTGGCCTGATTTAGTCGGTTGAAACCGGTCGCAACCAGCTGTTCTCGGGTTGGATTAGGAAGAAGATCCCCCGCAATCTGTTCTCGGGTGAACTGATCGAACGGTTTGTTCTCGTTAAATGACTTAATGACGTAATCACGGAACGGGTAAATATGGCGATGCAGGTCCGAGTGATACCCGTCCGTGTCCGCATATCGAACGAGGTCCAGCCACATCAGTGCCATCCGTTCGCCGTAGTGCTTCGATTCCAGCATACGATCGACCATCCGTTCGTACGCGTCCTGGTCATCGTTGTTCACAAAGGACCGGACCTCTTCAGGAGACGGCGGCAGACCCCTCAAATCAAGGCTTACCCGGCGTATCAGTGTGCGGCGATCAGCGATGGGGGAAGGGGCCAGATCCTTTTCATTCAGTTTGGATAGAATGAAGCGGTCGATCGGATTGTACACGTTCCCCTCGTCCTTCACGTCCGGAAGTTCCGGGCGC
>CAYXQY010000015.1:0-21238 GCA_964466525.1 uncultured Planctomycetia bacterium | reverse complement strand
ACGTTCTTGTCGTTCGAAACCTCTGGAAGCTCCGGTCGTTCCGGTGGAATGTAAGCCCAGTGTTTCTCGTATTCCGCACCCTGCTCAATCCAGTTTCGGAGAAGTCGTTTCTCCCGGGCCGATAACGTCTGGCCGCCGGCCCCTTCCTTGTTCATCTCCGGGGGCGGCATTTTCACGTCGGGATCATCGCTGTAGATCCGTCTGACCAGTTCGCTATCCTCCGGGTGGCCGGGCACGATAGCGGGTCGATCGTATTCCTCCCGCTCCGCAGTTGCCGCTTCGCGGATGTCCAGCCTCAGGTCGGCCTTCCGCGCCTCTTCGTCCGGACCATGGCAGGCAAAACACTTGTCGGAGAGGATAGGCCGGATGTCGCGGTTAAACTTCACACGCTCCGGCACCGTCCCCGTGCTGGCGGTTCGATCATCTTCCTCGAGCAGGAGCAGGAACAAAAGACCCGAAAGCAGAATCAGAAGAAACATACCCACCGCGGTGATGATCAGGGGGTAACGTATGCTTTCCCGGCTGGTGGGGTGCTGAGAAGTCATTGATTTGCTTTCTGTTTCACGAAAAGTTCGACCACCTTAATGAAGCCCAAACGAATTTTAGATCCCGAAGGAGCTTCAGATCGTCTAATATGTATACAACATACTGAATTTTTCAATATTATTACAGAATGTATTTTTTTTCAATGGAACGTCAGGAAGACGGGCGTAATGCAGACGATTTGATATTCACTGATTTTCGATCTAACATTATTCGGTTTCCCGCGGTCCAGAATGACCATTTCGGGCATTTCTTAACGTTCAGATCCTAACAGAAGAATGTCTTTTAACCGGTTTCAAAGGAGTCATTCTCATGACAGAGGAAGATGTGAATCTCGCGGTCATCGGTGGGGATGGAATCGGCCCTGAAGTGACCGAATCCGCTTTGCGTGTGCTGAAATCAACGAAGGTGCCCCTGAGCATTTCAAGATACAGGGCGGGGGACGAGGTATTCGAAAAAAGGGGGACGGCGCTACCCGAAGAAACCCTGTCAGGTGCGAAAGCGGCGGATGCGGTGTTGTTTGGTGCCGCCGGGGAAACAGCCGCGGACGTGATCATCCGTCTTCGGCAGGAACTAAACACCTACGTGAACCTGCGACCGACCCCACTGATCCCTGACGCCGAACATATTCTGTTAGAAGACCCGATCGTCATCGTGCGGGAGAACACGGAGGGACTGTACGTCGGGGAAGAAGAGGAAGTAAAACCGGGGGTAATCAATGCATCACGAACAATTTCCCGGCCCGCCAGCGAACGGATTGCGAAATACGCTTTTGAATATGCGAACAGGTTCGGACACGACAGAGTAACCGCTGTGCACAAAGCAAACGTACTGCAGAAAAGTGATGGGTTATTTCTGAACTGTACTCGTCAGATTGCGGAGGATTATCCACAAATTTCATACAATGAAGGACTGGTGGACGCGACCGCGACACATCTGGTGATGAACCCGGACGACTTTGACATTATTCTCACGACAAATCTATTTGGTGACATTTTAAGTGATCTTGTTGCGGGGCTGGTCGGTGGGCTCGGCGTCTGTCCAAGCGCAAACATCGGAGAGGACCATGCGCTGTTTGAACCGGTACACGGAAGCGCCCCCGACATCGCAGGGAAAGGCACTGCCAATCCGTCGGCGGCCATTCTTTGTGGAGCGATGCTGCTCCGTCACCTCAATTATACGGACGCTGCGGACCGGGTGGAAAACGCCCTGACCTCCGTGGTGAACCAGGGACTGATGACGCCCGATATGGGTGGTTCTTTATCTACTCAGAACATGACGGATCGGGTGATAGAAGAGCTCACGTCGAAATCAAATACGTAAATTCCCCCTTCACTTGACACCCGGCCAGTAATGTGTATAATTTAAGCTGAATAGGATTGATCGGCCAATCACGAGTTGCAGGTGTCCAGAAATGATGACAGATGACTTCCCAAAATCTGCTGGGTTAAATTCCGGTTCCTCCGGTGTCAACCACTTCTTTCCCCCATCCCTCCTTTATCATCTGTCCCGGGCACTACCCCTATCTCGATCCTCCTACCTGCTACGGGTGTCCGCTTAGGACACACGATCGGAAAAACCTCTCTGCGACAGCACGTCCCCTACCACAGCATCTCATAAGCTCCCTGGTATCCCTCGCACATTTCTACTTCGTGATTGCGTTGATTCCCAGAACAATGAAAAGAACACCATCCAATATTGACGATAACCGTTATTCCAACCACATCATCGACACGTTAATCGATAAAATCACCAGCGGCCAGTTTCAGGTCGAAGCGTACGACATCACTCGTGCCGACGACCGGAAGGAAGCACAGGTAAAAATGAAAATTACTGGTGTGACAAACGGGGCGTTCTGGCCTGATACTCCGGGCAACACTTCAACCGGGACGTCCGATTCTCAGGAGGAAACTCCCTCACTGAGGCCGGATGAAAAAGAAGTGCAGGAACAAATTGCAAATTGCTATCTGTAAACGGAGGAAACCATGCCAACCACAACACCAAAACAGAAACAGAAAACCGAAACAATAACCGGAGCCGAGGCGATTGTTCGTTCCTTACTGAAAGAGAACGTGGAAGTGGTTTTCGGTTATCCGGGTGGGGCCATTATGCCCGTTTACGACGAGATTTATAAGTACCGGGATCAGTTCAAGCACATTCTCGTACGCCACGAGCAGGGGGCCGCGCATGCGGCAGAGGGATACACCTGGGTGAACGGAAAACCGGGGGTCTGTCTTGCCACGTCCGGCCCGGGTGCAACGAATCTTGTAACAGGGATTACCGACGCCATGATGGACTCCCTTCCCCTGGTCTGTATGGCCGGTCAGGTTCCGAAGGACGTGATTGGTACGGATGCCTTTCAGGAAGCCCCGGTCATCGAAATCACGGAATCCATTACAAAGTGGAACTATCAGGTCCAATCTCCAGAAGAAATTCCTCTTGTGATGAAAAAGGCTTTTCACATCGCCACCAGCGGGAAACCGGGACCGGTGATGATTGACCTCTGCAAAAATGCACAGCAGGAGGAATTCGAGTTCACGTACCCGAAAACCCTCGAGGGCATCAAGGTCGAGGACGAAACGAACGTTCCGGATCGACAGCCAGATATCAATCAGATCCAGGAAGCGGCCACCCTGCTGAATCAGGCGGACCGACCATATGTTCTTGCGGGACACGGCGTGTTGCTCGCCGAAGCGGAGGACGAACTGAAGGAGCTTGTCGAAACCGGAGGATTTCCGGTTGCCGTAACCCACCTTGGCCTATCTTCAATACCCGTGGATCATCCGAATTACGTCGGAATTCTCGGAATGCACGGAAACTACGGGCCGAACATGGTCACCAACGACGCGGATGTCATCCTGGCCATCGGGATGCGATTTTCCGACCGGGTCACGGGGCGGCTGGAGGATTATGCTCCTGACGCTGAAATTATTCATATAGAAATCGATCCGAAAGAGCTCGGAAAAAACGTACCGACATCGGTTCCGGTACAGGCGGATGCAAAACTCGCACTTCAGGAACTAAATCCTCGCATCGAGGAAGGAAACTACGACAGCTGGTTTGAAGAATTCGAGGAATACAACCAGGAGGAGGAAGAAAAAGTGGTGAAAAAGGACCTGTCCTCCTCCGGTAACAAAATCAAGATGAATATTGTGGCTCGAACCCTTTCGAACAAAATCGACGAGGATTCAATCATCGTCGCGGACGTCGGGCAGCATCAGATGGCTGCCATGCGTTATATAGATTACACGTCGCCGGGGACTCACGTGACGTCCGGTGGCTCCGGAACGATGGGGTTTGCTCTCCCCGCCAGCATCGGTGCGAAATTCGGACAACCGGACAAGGATGTAATCGGGTTTATCGGCGACGGATCCCTGCAGATGACGATCCAGGAACTCGGTACGATTGCTCAGGAAGATCTCGAGGTGAATATCATTGTTCTCAACAACAACTTCCTTGGACTGGTTCGGCAGTGGCAGCAGCTGTTTTTTGAGGAGCGGTATTCCTTCGTTGACTTTCAAAACCCGGATCTCATCAAAGTTGCCGAAGGGTTTTCCATTCCCGGTGAGCGGATCATGAAACGGGAAAATCTTTCCGACGGCCTTGACCGCATGCTGGACACGTCCGGGCCGTACCTGCTCGAAGTGGTGGTCGAAAAGGAAGAAAATGTGTTCCCGATGATGCCCGCAGGCGCCGCCGTCGACGAAATTCTGCTCGGACCGGACGACGAAGTATAAACGTTGAGGCGGAGTTGATTCCTACCCCGGACAACTGCTAAAAACCCCGGAATATCGATCTGTTTCATGGTTTTACCGTTTCTTTACGGGGATTTCCTTCCTGCTTTTCTTGGCCTCACCCCGGAGTTTCCGTATAATAATTCACTTGATCAGCAAGGTGTACTGACGCATACATACGGATCTCTGGTACGAAGCAACTCGCTCCGTCTTCCGTTAAACGTTAACATCAAATATACGTTAACATAACCCCGTCTCATGGTTTCTTCAATACGTCCGGGCAATTGATAGCCTGCTGCAAAAAACGTGATGTAGCGATTTTGATCTCAGTGGTATGGTTCCTCTGTATAATTTTCGGAGGTGCTTCCTCTGCCCGGGAGTCAGTCAGCGAAGAAAAGACGCACAACAACGGGGCCTCATCAAGTGAAAAAAGCCCGCCCGGACCGTTCTCATCAACGGACCGGGATCAGGGCAAAACGGAAGGGTCTCCGTCACCGGACGATCCAGAGAACAAAAAAAACACTTCCGTATCCGGCAAAGACGCATTGAAACCGTCCACACACAACTCCCGGACACGTCCGGGCAAGATCCGAAACACCCGTTTCGAACCGGACGAGGAACCGCTGGTTGAAGATGCAAACATCAAGGTTTATCAGAACGCCTCGGCGGTTGTGCTTCCTGCAAAGGTTGTGGTGCGAGAGGCGTTTCTTGAACTCCTGCTGTGTGCCCGTAACGGAAAAAGTCACGAATCGCTGTTGATGACGGAAGAACCGGCAAAAAAGGTCAACCTTTCGTTAATAATGGCCGGCTTTTCACCGGAAGACCGTCCCGCCGAAACCGGTCCACAGTATCTCGGGGACCCGACGGTCCCCGGGGGAGACCCGGTTGTCGTCGAAGTCGAATGGAAGCTCGATAACGGTCAATGGGTACGATACAGGGCGGAATCCCTCCTCCGCAACCAGCAGGAGGAGATGATCATGCGCACCGTCGGCTGGCGCTTTGCAGGTTCGTATTTCATTCAGGAAGAATCACCCCACCGGAAGGATCAAACGGTGTTTGCCGCCAGCCGGATTAAAACACTTATTGCGGTATTTCACGATCCCTCCGCAATTCTGGATCTCCCCGTTCCTCAGGGGGGCACGGATGGCCTGTATAACCCCCGGACGGAGGTGTTGCCCCCGGTTGAGACGAATGTTCGGCTGATTATGAGGCCCCCGAACGAAGCGGAACAGAAGGAAATTGACCAGAATATAGAGGAGTCCATATCCGCATGGTCGGACCGTCGTGACCGGCTGGAAGGCAAACAGGAACGAAAACAAAAAAAGAAGCAGGACAAATAAAATGAACGATTCCACCAAACGGCAAAAAATGAACATTATCCGTCAGTTCCGGCAGTTCTATAACCGAGTTTCTTTCCGGCGACGCTGGAATACGTTTTTTTCAGGCCTGATTACGGTCTGCCTGATGTGGCTTCTGATCAAATTATCCGGCGCGATCCAGGGGCATCCCGTAAATCACTTCGTTTCATTTAGCATTCTGCTTGCCGGTACGGTTGTCTGTTTTGTGCTTGCATATCGACGTTCTCCGAAAAGATCGGAGGCAATCTATGTCTTCGACCGAACAAATCGATGTTCAAGCCTGTTTATCACGCTCATGTCGACGCAGCAGTCCGGGGCCAATCGTACCGTAAATCAGGGTTCGATCGAAGAAGCTGCTCTTGTCAACCGGCTTTCCGAACAGCTTTCCGATCCGATTCCTGAACCGGATCTTTTATTTCCCGCCGGCAAAGCGTCGGCCTGTGCCTGTTTGTTGGTCATGGGCTTCTGGATGCCTGATTTTTCCTCCGTCCTCATTTTTTCCACCGGTTCCTCACACGCCACGAACCGTCCGGTAGAATCAGATCAGCGGGATGTCTCCGAGAACGACATCGAAAATGAAAGAGAAAAACAGACCGTTTCCGACGAAAGAGACAATACGTTGACGGAATTAGAAAACAGGTACAGAGAACTTAAGCAACGAAGAGAATCCAGCGATTCCACGGAAACGTTGTCCGACCGGCGAGAAAACCTGAAGGAAGACCTTCAATCTTTCCTTGATCGTCAAACGAATTCCTCGAACGAAACCTCCAATTCACCGAATCCCGGTCAGGAGACGAATTCTTCCGACCGGCCGGAGGAGGCGAACCAACCGGCTTCCTCCCCGGAGAATTCCTCCGGTGAAAACGAGTCTTCGGACACAGCTGGAACGGGAGCGGGAGCAGGGAAATCCGATTCTTCGAAGAGTTCCCGTAACCAAGTACCGGCAGTCGGTGAATCTTCACCGGAGGATCAGGTGAAGCTTGCACAGGAGATGCTGGATCAACTTGACACAGAATGGACGCTTTCCGGAGAAAACGAAAAGAGAACTCGAAATCAGGCCGGTAAAAGACGTACGTCACGTGCTACGAACGAAATCATGACGTCATTACCGGAACCCGATCCGGACACGGGACAGTATCAGATTGATCTCAGCGAACTCCAGACTGCGTTCAACCGGCACCCTCAGGTACGAACATGGCCTCCGAAATACGATCATTCCATTGAGGCATATCGTTCATTTTTCACTTCATCCCCTTATTCAGGAGAATCAGAAAATGAAGAAAATAACTAACATTCCGTTAACGCTTTGGATGGTATGTTGCTTCACGCTCGTTCTGATAGGAACCGAGTCCCTCGCAGCCGAATCCGGGAACAAAATCGCCCCGGCGAAAAAATATACAAAACTGATTCAGCAGCAGTACGATCAGGGAGTGGACTACATCATGTCCCGGTATCTGAAGGAGGAGGGAGCCTGGCCCGGGTTCAACGGAAAACCCGACGTCGCCCTGACCGCAATGCCCGTGAAGATACTGGCCGAAGGCCCCGCACGACACGTCGAAAAATACGAACAGGAATTCAGGAGAGCCGTTGAATACCTGTTCAACGCACAACAGGAAAATGGGGCAATCATTGACGCAAACAAAGTTCCCTTACTTGCAAATTACAAAACGGCCATCGGGACCATGGCCCTTGTGGCGGCAAAAGAAGCGTATCCGGCCTGGGAACGGTCACGTTTTCGAAAGGCCATTCGTAAGGCACGGAAATACCTTGCAAACACCCAGTTCTCCCCGGATTTTCACGACATCGGAAAAGATCACTGGGCGTACGGCGGATGGGACTACGATAACTCCCAACAGCAGGCGGACGCGGACATGTCCAACGTTCAGTTCGCACTTCAGGCGTTGCATGCTGCGGACCTCCCGGAGGATTCCCCCGTGTGGGATCGAGCCGTCACGTTCCTTCAACGCTCGCAGAACCGGTCTGAATCGAACGATCTCAAGGAATTTTTCGCCAAAAAAGGGTATTCGGTTGGAGATGATGGAGGGTTTATCTACGAACCGGGAAAAACGTACGCGGGTGAGAAATCACTTCCGGACGGAACAAAACAGCTCCGCTCGTACGGCTCCATGACATATGTGGGGTTAAAAAGTTACATTTATGCTCAACTCGATCGGGAGGACCCCCGTGTACAATCGGCGTATCGGTGGATCCGGAAGAATTATACGCTTGAGGAAAACCCGGGCATGGCCCGGCCCGGAAATCCGGAGAAAGGGAAACAGGCGCTGTATTACTATTACCACACATTTGCTAAAGCGTTGAGTGTGTGGGGTGAACCATACGTCGAAGTCATGAACCAGGACGGTTCAACCGAAAAACATCACTGGTCACGGGAACTGGTACAAAAACTCGCCGAACTTCAGCGGCCGAACGGCAGCTGGAAAAACGAGGTGGGGCGCTGGCGGGAGGACAACCCACTGCTGGTCACCTGTTTTTCGTTAATGTCGCTGAACGTCTGCCGGGACTGGGTGGAAAAAACGGACGGCCTTTCGGATTAAACATCCGCGGTTCGGGTATTCGTCATGGAGTCGAACCCGGCGTTCCCTATCTTTCGTTCGTTAAAATTGTTGATACGGTCAGGTCTTATAAGTACAATGTGTGCCTGACTTTTCATCATGCCCTTCAGGAGACTGTAATTCGGTTCTCCGTAGTCCGTGGTTCCTTGGGCGGTGCCGAAGGGCATCGGCGAGAATCCGCAATAGTCAGAGATTTCAATTGCATTCGATCTTCTTAAGACGAAACGAGTTACGTTGAATCGCTTTGTCAGATCCTCCCTGTCGACGAACTGACGTCATCGACTGCGGCGGACACCGTGCTCTTCTACGCAACTCGAGTCACTGATGTTTTGAGTGTCTTTCAGCAGTCTTCCGGAAAGGTACAGACTGACGGGTGAAACGAATTTAATATCTTTTTTCTCAGCAGGTACTGATGAGTAATATGAACCGGACGGGTGTTTGGATCATTGGAGCCGGCGGAGCCGTTGCAACCACCTCCGTCGTCGGATGTCTTTCGTACAGGAATTCGGACCAACAACCCCTCGGAATGATCACGGAATCCGAGAAGTCGGACGGAATTTCCTTCCTCGACCTCGATTCAATGGTCTTCGGGGGGTGCGAACTGTACCCGGTTGACCTGATTGAACGCGCCCGGGACTTCGACGAATCCGCGGGGTTGTTCGGACATCAGCTGATCGATCGGGTATCAACTGATTTAAACGAAATCTCCGAACGGTGTGAACCGGGGTTGCTTCCGATTGAACATGGACACATCTCCACGGCCGATCCGGAATGGGCCCATCAACCCGAAGGAACGGCCATGGAAGCCGTGGATTATGTGAGAGAACAGCTTCAACGGTTCCGGGACCGACAGAACCTGGATCGGGTTATCGTCGTGAACCTCGCCTCCACGGAACCGGGGCTTCAGGTCGACCTGCCCGACGGGCCCGACACCTTTCTTTCGAAATTAAAATCTACGGATCAGACGAGCCTGCCCGAAATCCCCCCAAGTGTGCTCTACGCCACGGCGTCGTTCCTGGAAGACGCACCGTACATCAACTTTACCCCATCCCCCGGAAACACGCCGATTGCGCTTCGTAAACTGGCCGTGCAACGCGGGGTCCCCCACATGGGAAAAGACGCCAAAACAGGAGAAACTCTGTTGAAAACCGTCCTTGCCCCCATGTTCACTTCACGGAACCTGAAAGTACTGAGCTGGGAAGGATACAATATGCTCGGGAACACCGATGGCAAAACACTCGAAGACGAAGAGGCCAAAAAAACAAAAACGGAAGACAAACAAAAATCCCTCGTACAGATGATGGACGACGAAGATTTACATTCGCGGGTCCGCATCGATTATGTCCCATCTCTCGGTGACTGGAAGACGGCGTGGGATTTTATTCATTTTCAGGGATTCCTGGATACAAAAATGTCGCTTCAGTTCATCTGGCAGGGATCGGACTCCGCACTTGCCGCGCCACTCGTGCTCGACCTGATCCGGTTTGCGGACCTCGCTGTAAAGCGCGGTGAATCCGGGGAAATGACACAGCTGGCAAGCTTCTTCAAAACCCCGCTCGGCTGTGAGGAACACAACTTTTACGAGCAGTTCCAGCGCCTGGTTTCGTATATTCAGAAGGTAAGATCCTCCTCCTGATGAATAGCCTTCATCATCTCCAGCACCCTTCCATTCACAGGTGATAGGTTCACGTCCGGCATGAACACATCACGTTCAGAAATTGAGTTCGTCGGACATAAGGGAGGCGGGGGGAACATCCCGGGAAACACGAAGGCGGCAATACGTGAAGGGTGCAAACAGGGCGTGGACGCAATTGAACTTGACGTTCACTTCACCCGGGACGGTCACCTTGTGATTTACCACGGGGATATTGATCGAACAGTTGAGGTACAGGGGGCCCCCATCTCGGATACCTCTCTGTCCGAGCTAAAACAATCTTATCCGGACCGTTACCTTCCGGAAACATACCACAGTGAGGAGGTGCTCCTTCCCTCAACCTGTCTTAACGAACTGAACGCACAAATACCGGTAATCTTCGACGTCAAAAATCAGCGGCTTCCCCCCGAACAATCCGATCAACTGGTTGAACGCCTCAACGAGTTTCTGAGCGAGGTTCACCACTCGAACAGAATCTGTATCGCTTCGTTTGATCACCAACTGTTGCGTGATGTAAACACATCTTCCAGAGACGTTTCGATTGGACTGATCTGTGGCGCACACCCTCTTTCTTTCTCGGACGAAATCGAACAGATTGACCCCGACGTCCTCCTGCAGCACTGGCGGTTTGCCGGAGGGTCCCCGGTCAATAGTTGTTCGGACCGTCGGATCAAGATCATCCCCTGGGTGATCAATCAGCCCATCATTGCCCGTAAAGCTCTCAGTGCCGGAGTGGACGGAATGATCACGGATGATCCGGAACGGCTTCAAAGCGAGTTGAGATCTTCTCTCGAATCCTGCTGACCCCCCGTACGTACGAATGACCGATGCCAGGAAAACCATCGTTATTGGTGCGGGCATCACCGGGCTCTCAACGGCTTTTTCCCTGAAAGAGCTCGGGGAGGAGGTCACGGTTCTTGAAGAAACAGAGCGCCCGGGAGGCGTCATTCAGAGTTCCCGGGTGGATTCATTTTTGTTCGAACTTGGCCCGAACAGTTTACTGAAAGACGACCGGGATATTGACTGGTTCCTAGACCGTCTTGACCTCGGGTCGAACGTTCGGGAAGCAAGTGACCGGGCCAGCCGGCGGTATGTGGTTCGAAACGACCGGCTGCACCCCGTACCGACGAGTATCCGCTCTTTTTTCACGTCCGACCTCCTGAGCTGGCAGGGGAAACTGCAACTTCTCCTGGAACCATTTCAAAAACCGGGAAGGTTGCCGGATGATGAAACGCTTGCTTCTTTCGTTCGGCGTCGGTTGGGGGAGGAAGCCCTGAAGTATCTTGTGAATCCGATGGTTGCCGGTATTTACGCAGGAAGCCCCACTCGGATGAGTGCACGGAGCGGGGCGGAAAAGTTTGTTCGGTGGGAACAGAAGTACGGAGGCCTCCTGAACGGAGCGGTGGAGTCGAAACTTGCCTTTACACAGGAACCCACTGAAGAAAGCAACTCGCGCCAGTTGATTTCATTCGACGAAGGAATGGAAACCCTTGTACGGAAGCTGGGTAACGAGCTTGATGACCGCATTCGTTACGGCGTCCGCGTTGAACAAATTGCATCGAAGGAAAACGGTGAGGGCTATGTGCTCCGTACCCGTGAGACGGGATCGGAGTCGGTGAATGAAATGTTCGCGGAGCGGGTGGTGGTTGCGGTTCCCGCTTATACCACCGCCAATCTCATTGAATCCATGGATTCGACCGCTGCCTCCGCGTTGAAGGAGGTGGCGTACCCCCCGGTAAGTGTCATCCTGTTCGGGTATGAACAGTACAGTGGAAACCACCCTCTGGATGGATTTGGATTCCTCGTGCCGGAAGCAGAGAAACGAAACATTCTCGGCACCCTCTGGAACGCTTCTATTTTCCCCGATCGAGCCCCCGAAGACGGAGCCGTTCTCACCACGTTCGTGGGAGGCACACGTCAGCCAGACCTTGCTCAACGGGACCGTAGCGAAGTCATCTCGCTCGTCCAGCGGGACCTGAACGATCTCATCGGACTGAAATCAACTCCGGATTGCATTCGTGTCAAACAGTGGGATCGGGCGATCCCACAGTACGAACTCGGTCACAGCGGAATTATGTCAGAAATCAATCGGTATGAACAGGAGCACAAAGGCCTGTTCATTCGCGGCAATTATAGATCCGGCGTGTCCGTGCCGGCCTGTATGAAAAACGGTATGACCACGGCGGAACAAATCACAGAGGCGTCGATGAATCATCGTTAACCGTCTCATGAGCAGAGTTTTACGGATGATCGATACGCCCGAACATCATTTGAATTCCCTTGTCTTCAATCGACAGATCTTTTTTAATTGAAGCGAGCTGTTTTATCCAGTAATCGACGTCTAATTATTCCACAGGTACACTGATTTCTACATGGAAGTTCCAGCGTACGATCCGGAAAATATCGAGCTGAAGTGGCAGCGTTACTGGGAGGATCAGGAATTATTTCAGGTGGACACGTCCGAGCAGATCAGTGAGGACGAAAAATATTACTGCCTTGTCATGTTCCCGTACCCGTCCGGGGCACTGCACGTCGGTCACGGTCGAAATTACATCATCGCCGACGCACTGGTTCGGTATCAGATGATGAACGGGAAGAAGGTGCTGTCGCCAATGGGATGGGACGCGTTCGGACTGCCGGCGGAAAACGCCGCAATCGAGGAAGACATCCCCCCGGACAGATGGACGAAACAGAACATTCAAACGATAAAAAAACAGCTGAAACGATGGGGGATCGGTTACGATTGGTCCCGGGAGATCGCGTCCTGCCACCCCGGGTACTACCGCTGGACGCAATGGTTATTCCTCCAGCTATACAGGAACGACCTGGCGTATCGTAAAAAGGATCGGGTCAACTGGTGTGAGGAATGTCAGACGGTACTCGCAAACGAACAGGTCATTGACAACACCTGTGAGCGTTGTGGAACCCCCGTTGGCGAACGACAGCTCAAACAGTGGTTTTTCCGGATCACGGAGTACGCCGAGGACCTGCTGGAAGATCTGGATCGGCTTGACGACTGGCCCGATCGGGTCAAATCCATGCAGGAAAACTGGATCGGACGCAGTACGGGAGCGGAAATTACGTTTTCCGTTGCCGAAATGGACGAGGAGCTTACCTGCTTTACGACAAGACCGGACACGCTCTACGGCGTGACGTTCATGGTGCTCGCCCCCGAACATCCCATGGTGAAACCGCTTGCACGGCAATCGGACCGGACGGAGGAGATTCTCGAGTTCGCCGAACAGGCACGACGGACGAGCCTTGTTGAACGCACCTCGAACGCCATGGAAAAAAAGGGCATGCCCCTGGACGCTCACGTCGTCAACCCTGTATCCGGGGAAAAGGTCCCGCTCTGGGTGTCCAATTACGCCATTATGGAATACGGAACCGGGGCGGTCATGGCCGTACCCGCACATGATCAGAGGGACTTCGAGTTTGCCAGGAAATACGATTTTGATATACGGCCGGTCATTCACCCCGAGGAGGAGGATCTGAACGGTGATGAAATGACAGAGGCGTACGAGGAAGGCGGTGTGCTGCGCAACTCCGGGAAATTTGACGGGTTATCCAGTGAAGAAGGCATTGACGCAATCACCAGCTACCTCGAAGAACATGACCTGGGACAGCATGCCGTGCAGTATCGGCTGCGGGACTGGCTCATTTCACGTCAGCGATACTGGGGCGCCCCGATTCCGATCATTTATTGTGACGATTGCGGAACGGTACCGGTGCCGGAGGAACAGCTCCCGGTGACGTTACCGGAGGTGGAGGACTTTAAGCCTACCGGTGAGTCCCCGCTTGCTGAAGAAGAGGATTTTCGACAGACCACCTGCCCGGAATGCGGCGGTCCGGCGGAACGTGAAACGGACACAATGGATACGTTCGTGGATTCAACCTGGTATTTCCTCCGTTACATTTCCCCCCGTCTGGACTCCGCTCCCTGGGATAGAGAAGACGTGAAACGATGGTTGCCGGTCGACCAGTACATCGGTGGAGTGGAACACGCCGTGCTCCACCTGCTCTATACCCGGTTTATGATGAAATTCCTGAACGACATCGACCGGGTGGATTTCGACGAACCGTTCGACTCGCTTTTCACACAGGGAATGATTTACCGCCGGGCCTTCCGATGCCCGAACTGCCGAACGTACGTACGGGAGGAGAACGTCTCGGAGATTGACGACGACACCTGGGAACACGATGACTGCGGCACTCAGGTGGAATCCGAAATGACCAAAATGTCGAAATCGAAAGACAATTCCATCTCTCCGGATGAGTTGATCGACGAATACGGAGCAGACGTTGAACGGCTGTATACCCTATTTCTGGGACCTCCTGATAAAGACGCGGAATGGGACGATCAGGCAATCGTGGGATGTGAGCGGTTCCTATACCGCACCTGGAAGCTGGTTCACAAACTCCGCCCACGCATTGACGAAGGCGGCATGGATGCGCTCAAACCGGAGGAACTGGAGGGAAAATTTAACGACCTTCACATCAAAACCCACCAGACGATCGAGCAGGTGACCTCCGATTTTGAGGACCGTTTGCATCCCAACACCGCCGTATCGGCCCTCATGGAGCTTGTGAACGCGCTCGGGGACATCAACCTGGATCATTCGTTCGACCTGAACCAGAAAAGCTGTCTGCGGTTCGCCGTTGAGCGTCTCGTGAAGCTGCTTGCACCGTTCGCTCCGCACATCGCTGAAGAGCTCTGGCAGGACATCGGGCGCTCCCCTTCCGTTTTCCAGCGTGACTGGCCCCGGTACGTGGAAGAATACACGGAGGCCGATCGGATCGAAATTGTCATCCAGGTGGATGGAACGGTCCGTGATCGAATGGAGGTACCCCGTGAGATTTCCGAGGAACAACTGAAACAGCGGGTGAAGGAAAACGACCGAGTCCAGGATTTTCTGAACGGCGAAGAGCCGGAACGTATGATCGTCGTTCCGGAAAAACTTGTCAACGTCGTCACGTAATCCGGTTCTTTTCCAGATCCCGGCTCCGCCCCCTCTCCAAAGAAAAACGTATTTTCTGTACGTCTTTACCGACCCCGTCAGGTGGCGGGAAAAGCAGACGTGAGCTTGCGGAGAAAAACCGGGTAACGGGCACTTGTCCCGCGATGTCCCCCGTCAAACTCCTCGAACTCATGTTCAATCTGTTGCTGTTCGAGCCGCCGGTGTAAGATACGTGCTCCGACCTGCAGGTGGTGCTCGTCGTGGGAGCCACAATCAAAGAACAGGTACTCCAGTTCGCGAAGCCGGCCACCGAGCTCTTTCACCATTTCAACCGGGTCTTCCTGTAGCCACTGCTCCCAGACCCCCTCCCGTAATTTGCCCGTTTCCAGGTCAACGGGCAGGTCAAACTCCCCCGGCTCACGGGGGTCCGGTGAATAACAGGCGGACATCGCAATGATGTTCCAGGTCATAAAGTCTCCGCCTCGCTTGACGTCGTCCGACATGTACGACTCAAGCCACTCCTCCTTCGATCCGGCCTCCCGTATTGCCTCGGCGGCATCCGGTAACTCCGGAAGGTAACAGTACGTAAAGTACATGTCCCCGCTGTGACTTCCGATCACGCCGAATAGATCCGGATTTTTCATGGCCAGACGGATTGCACCATACCCGCCGCTCGACTTACCGAACACCCCGCGGTGAGACGGCCGCTGCACGGTGCGATATTCCCGGTCAATCCGGGGGACAATTTCGTCCGTCAAATAATCACGGTACGACCCCACGGCTGGTGAATTCATGTACTGTGATCCCCCGAGCGACGTTTTACAATCCGGAAAAACAAGCAGTGCCGGTTTCCCGTGTCCATCACGTCGAAGCTGCTCGTACTGATGATGGATGGCCGGTTCGAACGTTGTGTGGGAAAGATACTTCCGGGAGCTGCTCCCGAAACCACTCAGAACGTATAGAACGGGAAACGATTCGTTTGAGGAACTATATTCGGGGGGTCTGTAGACGTGAAGATCACGGGTCACCGGATCGTCCAGTGGATTTCCTTCCAGAACCGTACTCGTCACCCGCAACACATCCACGTCTCCCTCAAGATCCGTTTCATTCCAGATCATGGCGGTGCACACCGGCGATAACTGATTCGATTGATCACGTTCAACGGTTCAGTTAGACTTGTGTATCATAGAAATCATCTTATGAAGGCCAAACGGAAATTTCCATACGACCCACGTACACGAGACGCTGTCTGACCCCGGTGAACATCACCCGGAGCCCGGAAACATGGTAAGTTGTCAAAAATCCGTTGGAGGTTAGAACTCGTAGTGGTTGTGTAGAAATGTAACACAGACATTCCTGTCCGTGGAACAAGAAGCTGGCGGTTTTCACAGGCAAAAATGCCCATGCTACTTTTACAACTGATTTTTGACCAGTTACTGATGTTACAACCTCTCACGAAAACAGCACATACACCCCGTCTTGCTTCAGAGATCTACGTGACCACCTGCTTTTTACCGGCTACTTCCCGTTTTACCTGGATCAGGAAGCCGAATAACGACATGAAACGCTCAATTCAATTCGGCCCGGTCCGCACCCGGAGGAGGTCCCTTTGTCAGGCGTAGATCGACCACAGAACAAAACGGACGAAGAGTTCCCGGCCGATGCACCTCCTGAGAAACAGATTGAATTTCTGCTTCAGTACGGACGAAAAAGTCCATACTGCAGCGACGTAAGCTGGACGATCCAGTCCGAAAACGGTTCCGTACGCATCTCTCCTTCCGTCCAGAAACGTGCGACATCCGACCCTCGATCTTCCTCCCGTCACGAGTACATACAGCTCGGAGCAGTCCTGGAAAATTGCTGTGTGGCGGCCGAAAACGTTCGCCGCTCCTGTAAATTATCTTACCGTTCTGATGATCCGTCCGCATACGTAGACATCAATCTGATTCCGCAAAACCACCATCCCCGGCGCAACAACCTGTTCGAAGCCGTACAGAACCAGCGAACAAGCAACGCGTACTTTTCGAACCGCACAATTTCCCACGATGTTCAGGAAGAGATCAGGCGCATGAATTGTGAGGATGAAGTTGCGCTGGAGTTGCACCTGGATTACGAAAACAAAAAGGAAATCATGAGTCTCCTCAAAACCGGACCGGCAACGCACAAACAACCGTCCGTCCCGGGCGTTCTGACATGGGTCACAAATCTTCTTTCGTCTCTTTTCAAGCACGACGGGGGCGATCCGTCGGCCGAGGAACACGATCCCCCTCCTGCAGTCGTCCTCCTATCCTCCTGGACGGACGGTCCCATCGCCTGGATCAAAACCGGACAGGTTCTGCAGCGCCTTTCGTTATTGCTCACGACAAATCAGATCGGCGTACACCCACTATCGATCCCCATAGATGATCCCGATCAGCGTGCGGATCTGGAACCGTGGATCGCAGATGAAAAAATGGTGCCTCAATGCGCATTCGGCATCGGGTATGAGACCGACTGAAACGGTCTCATTCCGTGCCGGGCGGGGTGACGGAGACGTTCTCGTGTACTTCGATCACGTCCAGCCGGTCACAGCGGGCGGAGGTACCGAGCACGTCGGACAGATTCGGCGTCGTTCGCTCGCCGTCGCCGGATATTAATTCTTTGATGTATGTACCTGCTTCCGCCTTCACCGTCACGTCAATTTTGGACGGACCACGTTTCTCCGCATCGATCCGGTGAACGGTCCGTGTGCGGGTTCTGTCGGCCCGGCGATGCGTAACCCGTGATGGTGTGTCCTGCTCAATTTTCCCCTCCAGACCGGATAGTTTCATTAAGTCCTCTTCATGAATTTCCGAGGACAGGTCAACCAAAGCACGGTACGTTTTGTCGGCACGCAACTGCTTGATGTCGGCCACGGTTTGCGATTTCACCGGCTGCACGTCAAAAACCTCCACGTCTTCGGTTGATTCGTTCACATCCTGTTCAAGTGCACGAAAATCCAACGACCTGCGACGCGGTTGTTTCAGTTCCAGTACAAACGGCCGTTTGCCCGTGCATATCGCGTCAATATCCTCACGTCCCGCACCGTGAAATACCGCTTCTTCCGCACCGGAAGCCGACAGAAAGGGAGGCTGAATTAACTCCTGAACCGACGCCTGATACATTTTCCCGGTCCCGTCACAACGCTTACACCCTTCGCCACGACAGGAACGACAGTGCCACACAGTCTGAGGGATTTCCCGGGAATACTTGTTGTACCGTCCAAATACATAGAGCGGGGAATTCTGTACCTCAACGTCCTCCGTTCCGAGGTCAACGATCACCATGACGTCGGGTTCGTCCTGGTCCACGGAAATTTCCCCGTCATACTGCCGTTCAAACGACTTCCCGATCAACCGGTTAAGTTCCCGTTTCAATCGTTCCGCATCCTGCACTCCCGCTTTTTCCTGAAGTTGTTCCTCCCGTTCAATCAAGGCTTCCGGGAGACGGGTTCCAACAACAAACGTATTAAATTCAAGGTCTTCCGTGCAATCAATCGCCGTTTCGGCAAATTCATCAATCCGATCGAACAATCCCTGACAGATCCGGCATGATCCGCCCGGACGCAGCTCTTCAGGGACCCGCTCCGGGGAGAGCACCTCCTCAACGGCGTCATCCGTCTGTCGAAGAATCCAGCCCCGCTCGTAGTTTTCCAGGCCATGTCCGATCAGGCCAAATTGACGTCCCAGGCAATGATCGCAAAGATCAAAGGCAAGCAATTGATCCCGTATTTCAGCGTGACACATATAACCTCACTGCGGAAATAGATTTCAAATCGTTACGTCAACCGCCAGAAGCCGGTTCACCAGTTCCGTTCGGCCATCCGATGGAACCTTGAAACGTGGACACCCCGGGCAGTTCAGAAATACCAAAAACGTTTTAACGGATCAACACTCGGAGAACGACATCAGACCGAACGCTGATTTATAGAAACAGATCGAGTTCGTTCAATCTTACAGCACGGAGGAAGGGTGAAGTACAGGCAAGGCCTGTACGTGAAGTGAGATGATCCTCCGTCACTTTCACCGCATAAATGCTAAAAGGTTTTGTCCGCCGTTCGTTGTTCTCATATAACTTCGCTTCCAGTCTGATATTGAATGGCATATTGAACAGGTATTTCACCTCCTGAACCCAATTTTAATCCCGGAACCACCTGTATTCCATATCCTCCCCTCCCGAGACAGGTTAACCTTTCAAAAATTATGTACTTTCCGTAAAATTTACTCCACTTTCAATGGACGTATTACGACTTCAGCAGCGCGTTGAACTTCCGTTCTCGTGTGTTCCACCGGCAGTCGTTCGAACCGGATGTGGCCCGGTTTAAGATGAAGAAACCCGTTCTTTTTTACTTGTCCCCATGCAAGCATCATGAAAGATAAACCAATTCTTTTTGTATTTATACTTTGTCTGTCCGCGTCTGGTGTTCATTCCCTGCATGCAGAAGAGGAGAAACGACCCAATGTGATCGTTTTCCTCGCAGACGACCTTGGATGGACCGACGCCAACACCTATGGAAGTGACCTGTATCGTACGCCAAACATTGACCGGCTGGCGCGTCAGGGCGTGAAATTTACAAATGCCTATGCTTCCGGAAACGTCTGTTCGCCCACGCGCGGAGCAATCATGACGGGTATGAACCCGGCCCGGACCAACCTGACGGATTGGATTAACGGCAAGTGGGAGCTCAGGAGTTCGTCCTGGAAGTCCAGACACAGATTGATGCCTCCGGACTGGACACAACACCTGGAGAAGAAATACACGACGCTGGCAGAAGCACTGAAGGAAGCGGGCTATCACACCGCTCACATCGGGAAATGGCACCTGACACCGTCACTGAGAACAGAAGGGGTAAGTCGATCGGAGGTTCAATCGTACTATCCGGAACACCAGGGGTTCAACATCAATGTGTCGGGAAATCAGTGGGGAAAACCGGGTCGTTATTATTGGCCGTACACGCACACTGGAGGAGGGAAAGACCCGATGATGAACCGCACGGCAAATTTCCAACCACCAGAAAAACACCGCGGGGAATACATGACACGTATGCACACCGACGAAACGGTGAGATTACTGCAGAAATGGAAGGATAGCGAAAAACCGTTCTTTATCCAGATGTGGCCATACGCCGTACACACCCCGATGCAGGGCCCAAAAGAACTCGTCGCCGAATATCAGCGGATCAAGCGGAAATTAAAGAACCCAACCCACACAAACACGGAATACGCGGCAATGATTGAAACCATGGATGCCAGCCTTGGGCGTATCATGGGGAAACTTCGTGAGCTGAATATGGCGGAAGATACCGTATTAATTTTTGCTTCGGATAACGGAGGACATGTGGTCACCGAGAACGATCCGCTGCGAGAATACAAAGGTTCTGCCTACGAGGGAGGGGTTCGAATACCGATGATTGTGCGGTGGCCGGGTCACACACCCCCGGGAGCGGTAAGTGATGAACCGGTGATTACACACGACCTTTACCCAACCATCCTCGACATGACGGGCACGTCCGGAAACGCGTCCCACAACCGTTCGATTGATGGAATGTCCCTCACCTCTCTCCTTGAAAACCCCGAACAACCTCTGGATCGCGAGGCCCTTTACTGGCATTATCCTCACTATCATCGGGCAAATCCGTACAGTGCCGTTCGTGCCGGTAAATGGCGCCTGATTCATTTTTACCTGGATGATCGAATCGAATTATACAACCTCGAGAAGGACATCAGTGAAAGCAACGACCTCTCGCAAAAACGCCCGAAGCTTGCGCGGAAGCTCAAATCGAAACTCGATGCGTGGCGAGAGCGGGTAGACGCACAACCCCCCCGTAAAAACCCCCTGTACGGATCGAAAATTGCCTCATACCGATTTGACGATGAAGACCTCACGGATGATGAAAACGAAGCGTACCCCCTGACAAAAGTGGTGAACGGGCGGGACAGCCTGCGGATCGGAAGCGATAACTTCCTCTCGCTACCGGGAAACGATTCGTCAGAAGAACGGGACTACCTGGAAGTGGACGGCCCGGGACCGGTCCCGAAATGGACGGTCTCGTTGTGGTTCCGGACGCCGAACGCCGATCAGGGTCCACACCAGGGCCTGTTTTCCAACAACAGAAGTGCCAATGGGAACTGGTCGTGGGAACTGGTTGTTCATAACGGACACCTCCAGCTGCGTTCCCGGAACGAGGAAAATCAAAATCCGGTTGTTGGGGACAGGCAAGTGAAATCCGACAGATGGTACCATGTAGTGGTCCGCAAAACCGGCCTCGACGGCGATGCGGAGTTGTACCTGGGAACGAAGAACAACCTGTCGGAGGTGGGAAACATCGAACAAAACCCGGGGGGACTGCAGATGTTTCGAATTGGAGTGAACCGGAATACGGATCACCTGTACAGGACGG
>CAYXQY010000014.1:24084-38345 GCA_964466525.1 uncultured Planctomycetia bacterium | reverse complement strand
CGTGGACGGCCGCGGTGGTCGTGGATCTGATTGAGGAACAGGTCGAAATACCCGGTTACGAACAATGCACGGGCCGCACATGCTCGTAGGCTATCCTGAATGACCCTGCTCCGAACGACAAACACACATCGACCGCACATAGCAATTGATCAAAACGATGGGGAAAATAATGGGGACGAATACATCTTGCATTCATTGTAAAATGGACGTAATTACTCACCTATTTATGAAGAACCCGGGAGCGACGGCATCCCTGCCGGCAAAAAAGTAGAATCCTTCTTTTCAGAACAAATAGGTGTGTAATTACAAATGGACAACAACTATGTTTTCCCGAAACGTTGACCTGTTACGAATTACGAAATGATCATGGTGGGGGCCCCGTATCTTTAATGACTTTCCAATTGCGCTTAGAACAATTTCATTGTCCCGAATTCCCATGAGCAACGAAACGGACCGACAGGAACTATGCAAACGCTTCGAAGCTCTGTACCCGGGTGCGGTGGCCGACGTACTGGATGATCGGGGCCTGCAGGACCAGGTCATGCATCCGGACATTGCTCCGCTGACACGGAACATGAACCTGGCCGGAATTGCATATCCCGTCGTCGGACGCGCCAATCGGAGCGTGGATCCCGAGGAAAACATCCGAAACATCCTGAAAATGCTCGGTGACGCCCCGGCCCATTCGGTGCTCGCCTACGACGCAAACGACGATCGGTTCGCTCACATCGGCGAACTATCCGCCACAGCACTGCAGGAAGGGAGCGTCCGCGGAGCCGTCATCGACGGGGGCGCACGGGACGTGGATTACATTCTGGATCTGGATTTTCCGGTGTTCCGCAGGTACAACACGCCCGCCGACGCGGTGCCGCGATGGGAAATCCTGGACTGGAACGTCGAAACCGTCGTCGGCGGGGTACAGGTGCAGCCCGGAGACGTTCTGATCGGTGACGTGGACGGCGTGGTGGTTGTACCGGCAGACATAAGAGAATCCGTATTACAGGAAGCCGAAGAAATAGCGGAAACGGAAAATGACGTCCGGAAAGCGGTGAAAAACGGGATGGATCCGCTGGACGCTTATGAAAAATACGGGAAATTCTGATCTTCACGTCTCGATCCAGACACGCAAACTTTCGTTCATTCACTCTACATCCGGAGCGTTATGTCAAAAAATGTCATCATTACCGGTGCGGGCGGTACCATCGGACGGGTCGCCGTCGAACAACTCCAGCCTCATCATTCCCTGACCCTGCTCGGTCTTTCACCGGATCTCGAAGAAAAGAAAAACGGACATCGGATCAATATCGCGGACGAGGAGGATCGGCTCCAGGACCTGTTTCAGAAACAGGACGTCGTCATTCACCTTGCCTGGAACATGGATGAAAACTACAACACGGACACCGCCCGGATCGAAAACCGAACCATGTTTGAAAACGTATACGAAGCAGCCGGCAACACCGGGGTCGAAACGGTCGTCGCCGCCAGCAGCATTCACGCGATCTACCTCGACCCGATTTTTGCCGATCAACCCTACCGTTCCCTCGCACGAGGAACTTCAGACCGGGAGGAGCTATCCGAATCGAAGTGTATCGGGTTTGAAGGGCGCCAGCCCGCCTCGCTGTACGGGTGGTGCAAACGGCTGATGGAATACCGGGGAGAGAAGCACGCGGACGATGACCTGTTTGTCACGTGCGTGCGTTTTGGCGGCGTCAATCCGGAGGACAATCCGGATTATCCCGGGGCCCATGAACCCGTGAACTATTACCCCTCCGTCTATCTTAGCCACAACGACTGCGGACGTTTGCTCCGACACATCATCAAACTGGACCCGGAGCGTCAACCGTACAACTTTGAACTACTCTACGGCATCTCCGACAACAGTCGACGAGCCCACACATACCGGAACCGCATCGGGTGGCAACCGGAGGACGACTCGGAGGACGCCCTCGAAGAATACTGGGACCCGTTCGAAACGGACGCGAAACCATAGAATCGGTGCCCGTTTATGGACGGAACCTTCCTCTGAAATCGCATAACCGGCAGGTGTAAAAAAAGACGGCCAAACGACCTCAAACCAGGGCAAGAAGGACAGAATCAATCACTCTCCACCGGTCTGAACGGATGAATCCAGGCGGCAAAACCCGGCACGTTTCGGGTCTGTACGTACACTGTTCCTTCCCCGTTGAAACGACAGACCAGCCCCTCCCCCGACAGGAGGGTCGTTCCCCATCCGCCGACCCGTTCCACGTCGAAGTTCAGCGTCCGGTCGAACGCCACAATGTGTCCGGAATCCACGACGTACTCCCCGTCCACCTGCTTTTCCATGATCGCCCCGAACGAGGCCAGGAGCAAATCCCCCTTCCCGGACATCCGCAACATGGTCAACCCCAGCCCACCGAAAAACCCCTTGAATCCGGAAAAGGAGGCATCCAGCTCCACCGAGGGAGCCGACGCCACAAAGCAACCGGACTGAACCCCCATTTCTCCATCGAGATCAATGTGAACCATGTCCCCCTGGGCACCGGGGGCAAGGTCCACGAACCCGTGCTCACCGGATTCCACGGAAAACGTATTCAGGAAAAAGGATTCTCCCCCCATAACCGATCGCCTGGCGGACTGCATGAACCCACCCTTTGTGGACGTTTGCATGTGGATGTTCGGACTCATGCTCGCCATGGCGTTCGCCTCGGCGACGATTTGCTCGTCGTTGCTCAGGGATGTCCGTGCGAGCGTATATTCCGGATCACCAATGAACTCGACATCCATGGGTCAGGATTCGCGTGGAGGTAATTTGGGTCCGAGGAGATACCCGAATTCACCGGGGGAACGAGACTGAACGTACAGTTTTCCCTGTCCGCTGAACCGACAAACGAGCCCCTCGCCGGACAGGTACGACGAAATCCAGCCGGAGGAGAACGATTCAATCTCGAAGTCCAGCGTGGACTCAAAGGCCACGATGTGACCGGTATCGACGGTGAACTCACCGTCCAGATCGTATTCATCGATTCCGCCGAACGCATTGAACAGTACCTGTCCCGAACCGGTGGCCCGCAGCATAAACAGCCCCTCCCCCCCGAAAAAACTGCGAGCCCCACCCCATTCACCGTCCAGTGCGACGCCGTCTTCAGCGGCCAGAAATGAACTCGACTGAATGACCAGGTCCGTTTCCCCCGACATCCGAAACCCTTCGATGTCCCCGTTGAGTCGCGGAGCAAGGGTCGCCTCTCCCGATTTCCCCTTCGCCGTGATATGGTTGATCAAAAAAGATTCCCCGGCAAGCATTTGCTTCGCCGCACCGACGATCGAGCTCATGAGTCCCCCCTCCCCTTGCTGCACATCCATTTTTTTGGTCGTCAGCTGTACATTCTCCGACGTCGTGACCATCGATCCCCCTTCCGCCAGGATCGTTTCGTCCCGGTCGAGGGTGACTTCCGCAATGGCGTAGGACGGACTGTGTTGTATCTCGATCTCCATGTTTAATTCGGAAGCATCGGGGTAAGCCAGTCCACGAACGACTGAAGGTGACGGCTCTGCAGGTACAATGTGCCCCGTCCTTCAAATTCGAAAATAAGCCCCTCCCCGGAAAAGAACGTGGCAAGAAATCCCCCGGGGGTGGTGAGGGCGTAATCGAGCTGCGGATCAAACGCCACGACATGGCCCGTATCACAGATAAAGCGGCCGTCCACGTCCACCTCGTAAATCGCTCCGTACGCGTTAAAAAACAGATCCCCCCTTCCACGGGCGTCCAGGAAAAACAATCCCTCACCTCCGATCATGGATTTAAACCCGGCGTACGTCGGGCGGACGTCCACATCCGTGGTCGAAGCGAGGTACGCGCCGGGTTGCATCAGCAGGTTGTCACCCTGCAGTTTCATGTGTCGCACTTCGCCAACCAGCGTCGGGGCCAGCTGAACCCGACCGGGACCGCGGAATCGGGCCAGGTAGATCGATTCCCCGCCGAATACCTTCCGCACAATCGAGGACATAAAGCCCATGGGCCGTTCCGTCGACGTATCCACGTTTGGTTCCATCGAAACCATCGCCCCGGCCTCGGCAAGCAGTTCATCCCCTTCCGACAACCGGGCGTCCAGCAGCGAGTACGCCGGACGATGACGCAGCTGAAATTCTATCACCTTCCCTCCTAAGAAACGTCAAACCAGTACACCCTGTCAGGAGCGGCCTGTTAACTCCGTATTCGACATCGTAAGCAATCCCTGGTGGAGGTTCCAGCAACGTTTGAAATTAAAGAACCTTATCATTCTTCCGATGTCGAAACTCGTTCCACCGTCCGTCCTTTTTCTGAAGCAATGACCGATGCCGGAAGGATCACGCTCGATTTTGAAGAGTTCACACGGATAAGAATGACCGCCGGACGAAACCCGCGACAGGCGAACGAAACGAGCACATCCTCTGAAAACGAACTGTTCCCGTTTTCTATCAGGGCATAATCAGAAGGTTGTTCCAGCAAACTCACCCTGTTTCGCCTTTCTCGCCGGGGTCGTCTGCCATCAGATAACCCTCCGGTTCAGACAGCGCTATTCCCGGCTCACACTTCAGCGTTACTCAATTAATCGAAAAATGTAGGGATACTCGTACCGTTTCCCATCCCTCGCTTTGATGGCGGCGATGATCGTTAGAATAATATCCGCAAGAGCCAGTACCAGAACCAGTACCATCCCGATGAATACCAGGATGGCCAGAGCGGCCACGAAAATATAAATCGTCATCGCAATCTGAAAATTGAGTGCTTCCTTACCATGGTAATCCACGTATTCATCTTCTTTTTTCTTCACCAGCCAGATGATCAACGGTCCGAATAGGTTTCCCAACGGAACAATCAGGCCGGCAAACGCTGAAAGATGAGCAAACATCGCCCAGAGCGTTGATTCATCATCGGGTTCCTCGTTTTGTTCGGAACCCGATTCCTCATCGTCGTTTACCTGATGAGGCTCAGCCTCGGGTTCCCGGGAACTTTCATCCCCCGAATCCTCGCTCCCCTCCTGTTTATCTCGATCAGCCGCTCCGGATTCCCTACCATCATTTTGTTCATGAAACTCACTTTCGTCTTCCATTTTCTCCTCCTCAAGTAAATAAATGGACCGGTCAAGTCGAATTCCACCGCCTGACCGCACAGATACTTTTTATACACGCATACTTCCGGCGCTTCAACAACAACAGCGTGATAAAAAGAATTCCTCTCAGATGGCAACCGTCAGCTGACCCTGAAGGACCGTTACGGACCTGATCAAACAGAAGAAAAAAACGATGATGGAAAATACCCCCCCCTCCTTCATAACCGAGTGATGGAAGGTTACGTCCTAATACGGATTGTCGAACCACAGAATGATTCAATTACGAGGGGATTGCGCAGTTATCACAACCCTCTGAGTTGAATTTGACTCGATTTGCCTTTTGTTCGAAGATTCTTATCCGGCCACAGTCTCCGAGCAGGAACGCCTGCGTGTGGTTCGGATCCTGGTGTAAACGTACAAATCACGAAGATTTCCTTCATGGAGTTGAGGTGGAAGTGATAGATGCGAGGATCTCGTTCTCCAGGGAGACGGCCTGAGCGGTTTCGGTGAACGAATTCATACGTGAGATTTTCCCACCTCATACGTACGCAACCGGGACCATTCAATTACACGCTGCATCAAACACTTGCGGAGGACATTTGCTTCTAAAAATGGAATGGAGGGTTTATGACACCATTTTCATTCACCCCTGCTCATTCCCATGCCGCACGGCGCGGCGCAACGTTTCGGCTCGCTCTCGCACGGATTCTACGCCTTCCTCGTCCATCTTTCCCGTCAGGTACGAGCCCGCGCCAACCGCGCCGGCACCTGCGTTGAAAAAAGCCTCTGCGTTGCGGTCACTGATCCCCCCCGTTGGTATGTACGTTACGTCGGGAAGCGGCCCGCGGATACTACTCAGGTAGTCAGGACCCATGTTCGACGCCGGGAACAACTTCACCGTCCGAACGCCCAGTTTGTACGCGTTCATAATTTCACTCGGTGTCAGACAACCCGGAACCACGAGCACGTCCCGTTCCTGACAGGCCCGTACCACGTCCGGATCCAGTACCGGGGACAGCGCGAACTTCGCACCCGCACGGTCGACCTTCTCCACGTCGTCCGTCGTTCTTACGGTGCCCGCGCCGGCGATCACCTCGTCGAATTCCCGGTTCAGTTGCTGTATTGAACGATCGGCCCCGGGCGAATCCATCGTAATTTCAACGGTCCGCACCCCGCCTCTGAGTAACTGTTCAGCAATTTCCATGGTGGTCCCCGTGTCGAATCCACGAACCACGGCCACAATCTTGTTGTTTAAAATTTCGTCTGCAACACTCATGAATTTTTTAGCGGAGAAACGTTGAGCCTTCTCGAACGGATTTGAGATCTTCTCTCGTGGGTAACCCTTCAATGTCTCCGGGAACCGTCGTCGCGTACGCCCCACATAGGTTGGCCCGTACAATTTTTTCTTTCAGGGAAAGCTCCTCAAGTACCGCAGAAAGAAACCCGGCACAGAACGCGTCTCCGGCTCCGACGGTATCGACCACGTCCACCTCAAATCCGGGATGCTGAGCCGACGCCCGGTCGGTAAATGCACGGGCCCCCTCGTCCTCCAGGGTAACAGCCACCAGCTCCGGGTTTTCGGACAGTACTCGCCCGGCGATCCGCTCGGGGGTTCGTTCCCCGAACAGCTGATCCGCTTCGTCCAAACTAATAATCACAACGTCGGCCCGATCCATCAACTGACAGAGGAGTTCCCGAGTTTGGTCCCCCTTCCAGAGCTTCATTCGAATGTTCGGGTCAAAACTGACCCGAACCCCGTTGTCGTGCGCCAGTTCAAACGCACGTTCTACCGTCGCGCGACAATCCGACGAAAGAACCGGCGTGATCCCGGTGACATGAAGGAGTTCAGACTCCCTGATAAATGATTCCGGGAGATCGTCCGGTTGCATATGGCTCGCCGCGGACCCGTTCCGGTTGTAGTAGACGTGGGTTTCCGTGCTGGAGATGCGTTCTTTGAACATCACGCCCGTGGGGTGCGCGTCGGTGAACTGCACCTGCTCGGTATCCACGCCCTCGCCCGCCACCACGGCGTTAATAAATGCCCCATTGGGATCCGACCCCAGCCTGGAGTACCAGCCGGCGTCGTGACCGAGACGGGACATGCCAATGGCGAAATTACTTTCCGCACCTCCGATCTTTTTCCGAAACGTGTGCACGTACTTGATGGGCCCATTTTCCGTGGGATCCATCAGCACCATCGTTTCACCGAATGATACGACTTCACACATGACGAAATCCCTAAGAAGTATGCCTCGGCAAAGATACACATCTATTACTTGAATATTGTACCCCGTTAACAACCCCTTGACAAACGACCAATCCGTCCTCACGCAAGCCAAATCCACTTCGATCACAGCCCGATTCCGCTTTTAGTTTTCGTTCGAACATCCTATATTATATTTCCGTAAATTTTATCCGTAGCCCCGTCACACACTGAACAATGCGGAAGCGAAGAAGTACACGCCCGGTCTTATCCAGGCCCACCATCAACCTTCCTCCCTTCCACTGAGTTTGCGTTTCCAGTCTCAACCTGAGCGGTATTCAAGATGAAACCACCGTTTCCGGAAAACGAAACCGAACGACTTGAAAGCTTGCGGGAATTGCACCTTCTGGATTCCCCCGCGGAAGAACGGTTTGACCGGATCACCCGCCTTACATCAAACAGTCTTCAACTGAATCATGCCGCGGTCTCACTGATCGACGCGGACCGCCAGTGGTTTAAATCCTGCACCGGTCTGGACATAACCCAGACGTCCCGCGACGTCGCCTTCTGCAGCCACGCGATTCTTGACGAACAACCGCTCATTGTCCCCGATGCTCGCGAGGACGAACGATTCAAAAACAACCCACTGGTCACCGGGGAACCATACATTCGTTTCTATGCTTCGATTCCTCTTCGCGCTCCCGACGGACACAACGTGGGAACACTCTGTGTGTTTGACCCGGAACCACGTGAGATAAAACCGGTGGAAATGGAAATTTTAGAAGATCTCGCCGGTATTGCCGAATCCGAAATTCACCTGGATAAACTCAGTGAGGCCCAATCCGAACTGATTCAGGAACTGGAAACGACGGAGCGACAGGCGTCAACGGACGACCTCACCCGGCTCTGGAATCGAGGAGCGATCGAGGAAATTCTCGAACGTGAAATTCATCGCGCCCGGCGTAAAAACAGTCCCCTGTCGATCGCCATGCTCGACATCGACCATTTTAAAGAAATTAACGACCGCCACGGCCATCTCATTGGTGATCAGGCAATCAAAGGAGCTGCCGCGCATATTCGAAAATCAATTCGCCCGTACGACGCGGCCGGTCGATTTGGCGGGGAGGAATTTCTCGTTATTCTGATCGACACGGAAACAGAACAGGCCACCCGGATAGCGAATCGTATCTGTTCTCGTTTCCGTTCAAATCCAATACAGGCCGATGAACACAAAATAAACATGACGGTCAGTATTGGACTGGCAACACGTCAGTCCGGAGAAAACAGCGAACGTTTCATCAATCGAGCCGACGAACAGCTGTACCGGGCCAAAAACAGCGGTCGGGATTGTATCTGTTCCGCCGTTGATGATGTCACGAACCAAACAAAGGATCGAACCTGATTCGAAATAACTGACATGTTCAGCCGATGGTACGAGTGTAAATCTCCCAGGTGGTTGCCTAATGAGAAAGCGAAGAATACAGGATTACCCGACAGGAGGTTCTTATGATTGATGCGGAAAAATTATTCGATCCCGTTGGAGCCTATGTCGGCCGGGATCTTTCATCGGAGGCGATGGGGGTTCGCTCCTCCTCTCGCCCCAGCGAACGCGACCTGCACATCACCGACGTCCAGACCACAACCGTCGAAGGAAACTTTCCCTGGAACCTGGTCCGCGTGTACACGGATGCCGGTGTCACCGGAACCGGCGAGGCGTACTGGGGGGCCGGTATCCCTCAGCTCATCTCCCGCATGAAACCGTTTCTTGTCGGTGAGAATCCCCTTGACGTCGATCGACTGTACAAGTACCTGATACAGCGGATGTCCGGGGAGGGGTCCATTCAGGGCGTGACCGTCTCCGCGATCGGCGGGGTCGAGATCGCCCTTCACGACCTTGCCGGAAAGGTCCTCGACGTCCCTGCCTATCAACTTCTCGGCGGCAAGTACCGGGACGACGTTCGCGTCTACTGTGATTGTCATACCGAAAACGAAGGGGCCCCCGAAGCAAACGCCGACGAAGCGGAACGGGTTGTCGACGAGCTGGGCTATGACGGACTAAAATTTGACCTGGACATCCCTTCGAATTCGACACTCGACCGGGCGAACCGGCACCTTCGCCCGGCGGAACTGGAGGAAAAAGTCGAAATTGTCCGTGCCGTGACCGACCGAATCGGTCACGACGCGGACGTGGCGTTTGATTGTCACTGGGCGTTCTCAACAAACAGTGCGGAACGGCTGGCGCAGGAGGTGGAGGAATGCGACGTCTGGTGGCTCGAGGACCCGATCCCGCCGGAAAACCTCGACGCCCAGAAGAAAGTGACCGACCGGACGCAAACCCCGATCGCGGCCGGCGAAAACGTGTATCGAAAATTCGGTCATCGTCCGCTGATCGAGGACCAGTCCGTGGACGTCCTTTCCCCCGACCTGGCCAAGCTGGGGGGAATGCGTGAAACGATGAAAATCGCGGAGATGGCGGACATGTACTATATGCCGGTCACCTTCCACAACGTCTGCTCCCCGGTCGGAACCCTCGCGAACATCCACACCGCCGCCGCCCTGTCCAATTCCCTCGCCGTGGAGTTCCATTCCTACAAACTGGGCTGGTGGAACGACCTCGTGGAGGAAGACCTTATTGAGAACGGCCGCATTACCGTTCCGGAAAAACCGGGCCTCGGCGTGACACTGGACCTCGACGAAGTGCAACCTCGCATCGCCGAAGGAGACACGATGTTCGACCCGGAATAATTCGGTGTCCCGAAAACAGATTTCGTGGAAGGAAGGCGTGATTACGCGCGGCGCTCGTCCGCCTGCATATAGATCATCAGCATGCGGACGTCGGCGGGGGACACGCCGGAAATGCGCCGTGCCTGACCGATCGTTTCCGGCTGGACGTCGGACAGTTTCTCCCGGGATTCGGCGCGGATGTGTGGCACCTCGTCGAAATCGATTTCGTCGGGAATCGGTTTCTCCTCCTTCTCCTTCATCTTCTCCACCTTTTTCAGTTCCCGCTTGATGTAGCCCTCGTACTTGGTTTCGATCTCCACCTGCCGAATTTCCTCGTCCGTCAGGTCGAACTCCTCGACATCCGGGTCCATCTCCCGGATGTCGGAAAAATCCCGCTCGGGCTGCCGGAGGTAGGTCTGCAGGGTTTTCCCGTCGTGATATTCGTCCTCCATGTATTCACGCACTCGGTCGATCTGTTTTTGTTTTTTCTCGACCCGCTCGGCGCGCTCCTCGGAAATCAGACCGAGCCGCCGGGCGTGTTTGTACAGGCGGCGGTCGGCGTTGTCGTGCCGGAGCAACAGCCGGTATTCCGCCCGGCTGGTGAACATGCGGTACGGTTCAGTGACCCCCTGCGTGACCAGGTCATCGATCAGCACACCCGTGTACGCCTCGTACCGTTTCAGCACCAGTTCCTCTTTGTCCAGCACGCGACACCCCGCGTTGATCCCGGCGAGCAACCCCTGGCATCCCGCTTCCTCGTACCCGGTGGTGCCGTTGATCTGACCGGCAAAATACAGGTTCCGTATCTTTTCCGTTTCCAGGTTGGGACGGAGCTGGGTGGGCTGTACAAAATCGTACTCGATCGCGTAGCCGTACCGGGTGATCTCCGCGTTCTCGAGCCCTTCGATCCGATCAACGATCTTCTCCTGCACGTCCATCGGTAGCGATGTGGAAATCCCGTTCGGATAGATTTCGATCGTATCCCGGCCCTCCGGTTCAATGAAAATCGTGTGGGAGTCCCGGTCCTCGAACTTCGCCACCTTGTCCTCGATGGACGGACAGTAACGAACGCCAACCGCGTCGATCTGTCCGGTGTACATCGGCGCACGATCGAGGTTCTCCCGGATCAGCTCATGCACCTCCGGGTTCGTTCGCGTCTTGTAACAGAGCATCTGATCCTGCTCGATCTCGTCGGTCGTGTACGAAAACGGCTGCGGGTCTTCATCCGGTTCCTGAACCTCCATCACGTCATAATTCACCGTTCGTCCGTTCAGCCGGGGCGGCGTGCCGGTTTTCGCCCGATCCATCTCGAACCCGAGGTCCCGCAGAGCGGCGGAAATGCTATCCGCGGGCGGTTCCCACGCCCGCCCCGCCTCCGTTTTGCTCTCCCCCATGTGGACAAGCCCCCTCATAAACGTGCCGGTCGTCAGCACCACCGTGTCCGCCGTGTACGTGATGCCGTAGTTTCCTTTCACCCCCGTCACCCGTTCCCGGTTGTCGTCCAGCAGGAGGGAGGTTACTTTGTCCTGACGCAGATGCAGGTTCTCCTGTTCCTCACAGCGCCGTTTCATGTACATGTGGTACGCGTTCTTGTCCGCCTGTGCACGAGGGGATTGCACGGCGGGTCCCTTGCTGGTGTTCAACATGTGAAAATGTAAACCCACCGCGTCAATGGCCTCCCCCATGACCCCGCCGAGGGCATCGATTTCCCGTGCAATCTGTCCTTTGGCCAGTCCGCCGATGGACGGGTTACAGGACATTTTCCCCACCGTGTCGAGGTTGATCGTCAGGAGCAGGGTATCCGCTCCCATTTTCGCGGACGCCATCGCCGCCTCAATGCCCGCATGCCCCGCTCCGACCACAAGTACGTCGTATGGACCTAATTTCATATCGATTTACGCAGTGAAAAGAGCTGTGAAAATGAACCACGCAGAACCCGGAGGGAATTGGAATTCTACAGGAAACATCATTCAGTATCACCAATGAAAACGTAATTACTCACCTATTTTCCGAAAAGAAGGTTTCCACCTTATTTTGCCGGCAAAGATGCCGGCGCTCCAGGGTTCTTCACAAATAGGTGAGTAATTACATGAAAACGGAAGAACCTCCACAGCAACCCGCCACGAAGTCAGGCCGACGAATGCGGGAGGCCGCTGAAGCACACGCTGTCGGTATCTTCAGACGTGCAGAATCAGAACGATTTGGTCTCCTGCTCTTCATCCTCCTGATCGTCGTCCCCGGTATCGTCCTCCTCCAGGTCTTCAATCATCCTCTTCAACGCTCCGTTCACCTTCTCCGGGTCGATCATGGAGAAATCCACCGGGGCGACCCCCTGCATGGTCACTCGATCCTTCGCAGTGGTCGTCGCGGTGACAGCCCCCGTTTTCTTTCCGTCCGCCAGATACAGGTTTTCAAGAAGATCCCGGTCGAAGGGGAGATCGGACCAGACCCCACCCGGGTTTTCCATGGATTCTCCAAGGGACCGAGCGTATTTCAGGTACCCGCTGTACTCCGTAAACGTCATATGGGTGGTTTTCTCAGGGATCTCCGCCCTCATCTTCTGAAACCATGAGGCTCCGGTCACCGAACTCCCTCCGTCTATGACCCTTTTTGCCGAAGCCTCCGAACCGGCAAAGACAACCTGATCTTCCAGAAAGAACACCGTCGGTTCCATCTCATTCGGTGTATCGTACGAATAGAGCGTTGTTCCGTTATACGTACCGGTTGATTCCATGTTCTTGAGGTTTTTATAGCCCTGCGACGTCCGGATCTGTTCCTCGAACATCTTCTGAAACGAACGCCCGTCGTCGGCACCAAGCTGGACGACAAGTTGATCCAGGTTCGACGTCGTTGATGCATCATCACCGTTCGACGATTTGGATGGCGTCATGTACACCGCCAGTTCCTCGCCGAGCTGGTCGAGCAGCTTTTCGACCCCCACCCCGATCTGTTTGCTCGCCATCAACATCCCCATTTTCCACTGCTGTTCAGCTTCTTTTTCCTTCTGACCGAACTGCGTCATGGACTCGATGAACTTTTGCTTGATCTTCGGCAGGCGTGCGGCGTAATCCGGAATCCGGGAAACCAATCCGTTAAACGCGTTATCCGGTATGTGATCCGTCATCTTGAGCTCCGAGGGGTCGGCCTGAATCAGAAGATCGTAAAGCGGAAACTCGTTCCCCGACATCTCAACCATCATGGACGTAGACGAAAGGCCGTCACCCAGTTTCACGTTCAGTGATAGCCGTTCCATCTCCTCGAAACCAAGTATCTTCGCCGCCTGCTCGTAATACATCTTTTGCTGTTTGTCGAGAGAGGCCCCGAGGTGATCCCAGAATGAAGTGATGTTTACAAACGCATTTGCCAGGGTCTCCGTCGAGGAACCTTCTTTTCGAGTGGATTGAAACACGCTGCTGCCCGCCAGGGACTGATCCGGAAAACGATCCGAACCGGGCCCCTCGGCGATGCCCGCCAGGCGATCAGGATCCTCGGTTATATACACCTGTTTATCCCGGTGAAGGAGATACGGGGTGGGGGCATCCTTCGGTTTGTCCGGGACCTCCACCCTGTACAGCGTATATCCATTTACCTTACGTTCCACCTTTAACTGCTCTGCCACGTCGCCGGTTAGCATCTGGGAAACCACGTCCGCCCGATCAAGTTCCACGGCGACGAGGGCCGTGGCCTCCTCCAGCGGCAGATCGTTTTTCCCCTGCCCGCCAAGCTGGAATTTTGAGGACGGAACCGCCATCCGAACACGCTTCACATGGGGAAGAATGTCCATCGGGTTGACACCGGCCGTTTCTTCTATTTTCGAAGACAACTTGTTCATCAGCCTGTCTTTTCGCTCCCGGTACGTTTTTGCCTGCTGGTCGGACATATTTTTTATGATCTGTCCATTGACCCGATCCACGTGATTCTGTATGTTCTCCACCTCCACGTACATAAAGGTATCCGCCGGAAGGGCTTCCAGGAACAGATCGGAGGATTCCTGACCCCGCACAGACGTGAGAAGTGCCGTGCAGAGAATAGCGGATGACAGAAAAAATAGGAAAAAGCCGGATGTATCGGAACGTTTGGGTGACATTGCAACCTCCAGACGGATTCTGTAGTTCCCGGGCGAATAATGAATTGGTGTTCAGCAATTATCTATCATCACGTATGGTCGGTGTTCTGCAGTGAGGTTTCAAGATTACGGCGCTTCGGTCGTCGCTGAACTGATCCGGGACTCCCGCTCTTGCTGACCTTTAACCGTTCACCGA
>CAYXQY010000014.1:16976-24074 GCA_964466525.1 uncultured Planctomycetia bacterium | reverse complement strand
CCTTGATGTGTAAACCCTTTCTGGTATACGATAATCGCCCATTGAAGCGGAGATTCAGGAGTCACTTCGGAAAAACTGCAATGCATATTACGGGTCCTGCGGGTACTCCCTGTGATCGGGGCCGGTACAAAAATTACCTGATCTCAGTAGGTGGCCTACAACAGGCTGCCTCCGGCGACAATTGAGTCCACCTGACAAATCCAGCACCTGCAAGATGGCCTGCTGGCTCGCGAACGTGAGGGAACAGAGGTTCCCAGAACAACCGTCGTACCGCTCTACAATTTCAGCACCTGCCCTATCAGTATCACATCATACTCAACACGTAATTTCTCGACAGACCATTGACCACAAACAGAAAACAGTACCAGAAGCCGCGTGGCTTTGAGGACATCCTCCCGAACCGGGTCCACCTGTGGCAGCGGATCGAGGAGGCGGTGCATGACCTGTTCCAGCGTTACGGATACCGGGAGCTTCGACCGCCCATCATGGAGCACACGGAATTGTTCACACGTTCTATCGGAGAAACAACGGACATCGTGGAAAAGGAAATGTTTACGATGTCCCGGGAGGACGGAAAAAACCTCTCCCTGCGTCCCGAAATTACGGCGTCCCTCTGCAGAGCGGTTCTGGAGCATCACCTCCTCGAACAGGAACCGTTCCAGAAATTCTATTACATGGGTCCTTCCTTTCGCTATGAAAAACCGCAGAAAGGCCGGCAACGACAGTTTCACCAGATCGGCGTGGAGGCGCTTGGCGGGGCGGATCCGTTGCTGGACCTGGAAACGATGCAGCTGATCTGCGACCTGTTCGACCGGCTCGGAATAGAGGGGTACGAACTCCACCTCAACAGCATGGGCTGTCCCAACTGCCGTCCCTCTTACCGGTCCACGCTAAAAGATCACCTGCGTTCACGGCTCAACAACCTCTGCGAAAACTGTCAGCGAAGATTCGACCGAAATGTGTTTCGGGTGCTGGACTGCAAGCGGGATCGCTGTCGCGAACAAACGGAGGACGTTCCGCCCATCTACGAACACCTCTGCGAGGCGTGTGACGAACACTGGAACACCCTCATCGGTCACGCCGACGAGCAGAACGTATCCTATCGGATCAATCCCCGGCTCGTCCGGGGCCTGGATTACTACACCCGAACGGTCTACGAATTTCGAAACCCGGACCTGGGGTCCCAGAACGCCCTCGGGGGTGGGGGTCGCTACGATGGGCTGATAGAAGAACTTGGAGGCGATCCCACACCCGGAATCGGGTTTGCCCTGGGCATCGAACGCCTGCTTCTCTCACTTCCGGAAGAGGACACCGAACAGAAACAGGAACCACACGCGCCGGACGTCTTTTTTGTCTACATTGACGACGAGTGCAAACGCGCTGCCTACGACATCGTGAATGAGCTCCGCACCGGTGGATTGAAAGCAGACCTGAACTACGAAAACCGAAGTGTGAAGGCCCAGATGCGTGTGGCGAACCGGTCGGGCGCTCCATACG
Organism: uncultured Planctomycetia bacterium; assembly: GCA_964466525.1. GTDB lineage: Bacteria > Planctomycetota > MHYJ01 > CAYXQY01 > CAYXQY01 > CAYXQY01. The sequence goes on along the minus strand of CAYXQY010000014.1, from coordinate 22,577 downwards.
TCTGCATTCTCGGTCCGGACGAACTGGAACAGGATCGGGTTACGGTAAAGGAGATGGAATCCGGCGATCAGAAACAGGTCGATCTGGAGGAACTTCCGAAATGTATCTCCTGATCTCGTTCTTTCAGGTCGCCAGCGCTCATCTGACCAAAAGGGGGCAAAACGTCCATCGTGGATCCTCGAACTGCCAATCCTGTTACGAACTTCAGAAGAGGCGTTGTCGCCTTCTGCCACGCCGGGAATATCTGACCGGAAGGTCTTACAGCAACTTCAACACCCGTGGGACGCCGCACTTTATGCCTTGACAACCAGCTTCTCTGAAATCGAATGTGACCGATTATCCGATTCTTCTTACGCATAATGACCATGAACCAGAAACGAAAGAAGCGTTCGCGCTTCGACCGCAACACGTGGATTTTCCTGCTGGTCCTTCTACTGCTGACCGGAGGCGTCACGACAGCAACGAACGGGGAGGAACAATCAGTTCGTATTGACGGTCCACAAAAAAGGTGGCATCGGGTAACACTGACCTTCTCGGGGCCGAACTCCTGTGAAACGTGTGATCCAAATCCCTTTCTTGCGTACCGGCTCAACGTGACGTTTGAAGGGCCGGACGGGGAGAAATTCGTGGTGCCCGGGTTTTACGCGGGCGACGGGGACGGCGGGTCGTCGGGAGAGAAATGGCGCGCCCGGTTTGCACCGCCCTCCGCCGGGGTCTGGACATACACCGCGTCCTTCCGAAGAGGAACCGATGTCAGTACGCGTCTCGGGGCGGACGCGGGCACGGGCACCTCGTTCGACGGCGCCTCCGGCCGATTGACCGTGGAGGAATCAGACAGGAAGGGACGCGATTTCCGGTCCCCCGAGAAAGGATTGCTCCGGAACCGGGGCCACCATTACCTGACTTTCTCCAGCGGGGAACCGTGGATCAAAGGCGGACCGAACATTCCCGAAAATTTTCTCGCCCGGTCATTCGACGTTCATGGGGGTCGTAAAGGAGCCCTGTCGTACATCGCCGAACGAGGAGCCAACAGCATCTATTTTCTTCCGAACAACATCGGAGGGGACGGAAACGACACCTGGCCGTACGTAGAGAAATATACGCCGGACGCCCGAGCGGTCCGGTTTGACGTCGGCAAGCTTCGAACCTGGGAGGAACTCTTTACGCACGCAACGTCCCAGGGGGTGTTTCTCCATTTTCAGCTCGCCGAAACCGAGCAAGGAAATGAAACGTATCACGACGATGGAACCCTGGGGGTTGAGCGAAAACTGTATTACCGCGAACTGATCGCCCGCTTCGGTCACCACCCCGGTCTGGAATGGGACCTGGGCGAGGAAAACGATTACGGTACCGAGAAACGCAGAACATTCGCGCGTTTCATCAAGCGGCTGGACCCGTACGACCACCCGGTGACCACTCATACCCACAATGGTCAGGACGAAGCGTTCTATGGTCCGCTTCTGGGAAACGACGATTTCGACGTCACCGCTTTTCAGGGCTCCTGGAACCGGATGAAACTGGCCGGAGTGATCGGCAGGTGGCGAAGGCGATCCGCCTCGGCCGGCGTTCCGTGGGGGGTCTGTCTTGACGAACCGCAAAAAATTGAGAACGACCCGGACGACGGTCGAACGGGTTACCCCCACGGTCGGAGGAACAAAATGTGGCCGGTATACATGTCCGGCGGTGCGGGGTTTGAGTGGTACGTTCAGCGGGACGGCGGCGGGCACGGATTGGATCAGGAGCTTGAGGATTTCCGTCAGATGAAGACGGCCCTGAACTGGACGGGGTACGCACGATCATTTCTCCGGAAGCTTCCGGTGCTTGAGATGTCGCCGAACCACTCCCTCGGGGACACGGCATCCGGTGGAAACACGTACGTCCTCCGGAAACACGGGGAGGTGTATGCCCTGTACAACGACCGGAACGGGTCCGACTGGAAACTGGACTTATCCGAAACCGATGGGACGTTTCAGGTACGCTGGTTTGATCCACGAAACGGCGGGGAACTGCGAAAAGGAACGGTGGACCGGATCAGCGGCGGAAACGTTCGAACTCTCGGCTCAGCTCCGGAAGCAACGGAACGTGACTGGGCGGCGATTGTACGACGGGTAAACGACGGATCAAAATGAGGGCTAACACGGACACGCACTGTTCAGGAGAAGCGTACACCCGATGCAATTGTTGAATAAGCGATGCCGAACTTTGAGAATCCCGGCACCTGACGTGCAATCTTTACGAAGAGCAACCATGCGAGCATACATGATCACGTGCTTTGTTCTTTTCGCCTGCGCGCTTTCGGCCCCGGGGTTGGCCGACCAGACCCTTGACGGGTTCGAAACCGGCAACCTTGACGCCTACACCGGTGCGACGGACGCCTTCACGATCAGCGACGCCGTCGCCCGATCCGGCACTTACGCGCTGAAATACGAACACGAGAAAACAACCAGCCCGCTCGACGTCGCCAGCGACCGGGGCCGGCGTCGGTTCACACGCGGTCAGACGCTGGTCTGCCATTTTTACGTGGACGCACGCACCGATCCGGACAACCTCGTCGCCGGCCTGCGTTTCGCCTCCGACGGGACGCCGGCCAACTCCTACAACGCTTATTACGCCGGCACCAGCGACGAACTTCGGATCGGCAAGACCAAAAACGGCGACTTCTCCGTCCTCGCGCGGGCCAGCTTCAACTCCAACCTCGTCCCCACTGACCAGTGGACGCGACTGATCGTGCAATGGGCGGACGCGGGGGGCATTTATTTTACGTGGGAGAACGCCGCGGGTGAGAAACTCACCGGTGCCTGTGCCCGCGACGACGACTTTGCCGACCACGCCGGCGTGGGCGTGACGACAAACGCACGCCACCAGACGCCCCGACTGTTTTATTTTGATGACGTTCGGATTCTCTCCCACCACGAACAACACCCGCTTTATCCCGATCAAAATAACGAGGCTCCCCCGAACACCCGGGGCAGTGACATTCACATCACCCACCCCGTGGACGGTAAAACGTACGACACCATCGTCCGCACGCTCGAATTCGAAGCGGCGGGCGACTTCGACGCCTTCCATTTCGAAGCCGATAACGTTCACGACGCGCGCTGGCAACCAATTGACCGCCGTAAAGCGTCGCCCACCGAGCCGATCTCGGGTCTGGTATCGGGGACGGGCAAAGTGACCTTCCGGATTATCGGCACACGCCCCGACGGCACCACCGTAACGGACTCGGCCACCGTTACCGTTCGATGCAGCGAAAACGGCATCGACAAGATCGACCCCGTTCTTTGGCAGACCAACCCCTATCAACTGATTCATGTTAACGACCAGCAGCAGCTTGACACCACCCGTCGCTCGATTATCAAGGCCGTCTATAAAAAGAACGGCAGGTTGCCCACCCGCACCGGCGAGGTACAAAAGGACGTGGATGAGGTGCCCTCGCTACCGATGAACAGGGTGGACAACTGGTCACGCATTGACGAAGTCGCGGTCAAAAGCGAGCTGGAGACAACCAGTTACGTATATCACGTTCGATCGTCAGTGAAGGACAACAACGCACTTTTCATCCACAAGGCCGGCCATGCCGGCGACCACTCCGAAGGCGGGCGAAAAACCTTGACTCAGGAAATGATCGACCGCGGATACGACGTTCTGCTTGTGGGCATGTACGCCCGGAACTTCAACAGGGCAAAATTCAATCACAATGACCTGCGCGGCCGACACCCCCCTAACTTCAACCCCATGAAACTCTTTCACGACCACATTGCCGTGGGACTGAACTACGCGCTCGAGCAGCACGACTACGATCAAGTCTTTATGACCGGAAAATCCGGCGGCGGATGGTCCACCGTCACCTACGGCGCCATGGACAAGCGGATCAACCGCGTTTATCCGATCGCCGGTACGCAACCGATATACATCCACGAATACGAGGAGCAACACGGACATCACTCGTGGGACTACGAACAGGGAAACGACAGCAGGTACACCCGCGACTTCTACGAAAAATTCACCTACCTCGATCACTACGTCATCGCCACCGCCGGCGCGGGCAGAGGCGGAATTTTCGTCAGCGTACGCAGGGACGATTGCTGCTTCTACGGCGTCAACCACCGGATTACCGAAGAAGTTATGAAAACCCACCTCGCGTCACATTTTGACGACGCGGAATCGTTTGACTGGTACATCGACGACAGCGTGGACTCACACCGCATCAGCGCCGATGTCGTTGAATTGATCCTCGACGACGCAGACCGGTACGTGGAATAAACACAGCGACGGAAACGTCCGAGGGACACCGCGGTGCGGCCGGGCCATTCAATAGCAGATCTATTTCCTTGAGGCGGTGATCGGTCGTCTGAATGAAACGATCCATAAGCGTCTCCGCTTCGAGGCGCACACTTTTTTCGGAAACGGCTCCGTCCACTCAACCGGTGCAAATAACTTCAAACACTCAAGAGCTCCGATTGAAGTGTCTTACTGCAACACAATCCGCACCTGTAAAGGCACGTTTCGTACCCGGCCGGCAGAGGCGGGAGCCGCTCCCTTGCGGTCATGGCTCGTTCGAAGATTCGATTCGAACACACGGACTGAGAAAACCCTCCAGGGGGTGGAGCCCTGTTCACCGAACACGGCTCGATCTCAACCCCGGCAGGACCATTTCCCTGCGTGTCAATAGTCCCTGCCGTGCAGGCTGTCGCTGACTGACTTCTGCCACCGGCGGAGAGCCTTCTTCATGTGCCGGGTGCGGTCGGGGTGGTTGTCGATAACGTTGTTTTGCTCGTTCGGGTCCTCGGCGAGGTGATAAAGCTCGTATTTGTTGCCGTTGTTGAGCCGGTGGAGTTTCCAGTCGCCGTCGATCCACGCCGCATGGCCCTGGCGCTTTTTGACACCGGGGTAGTTTTTGTCGGCGGTGTGTTTCAGCGGCAGACGGACTTTGGCCTCTTTCCCTTCGTTCCGCGTGCGGTGGAGGGTTTTGAGGAAGCGGTCACTGTACGCGAGCCGTCCTCCGGAAGGATATTCCCAGAAGCCCATACCCGGTCGCTGGCTCATTTCGCCCTCGATCAGCGGCAGAAGACTCACGCCGTCAAGCGGTCGATCCGGATATTTTCGTTCCACCCCGGCCAACTCGAGGACGGTGGGATAGATGTCGGATGTACTGGCCGGCACATTGGTGATGCGGTGGTCGATGTGTCCGGGCCATTCGATGATCGCGGGCACGCGAAGGCCGCCTTCCCATAGTGATCCTTTGTCGTCGCGAAGCTGACCGTTGTTGGCCTCGGGTTCCCGCCCGCCGTTATCGCTGGTGAACCAGAGGACGGTGTTCTGCGCGACGTCCAGGGCGCGCAGTTTGTCGCGGGTCGGTTGTTCCAGCATAGCGGTGTCTCCCGTTAAGTCGGTTCAGTTGGCGTCGGTGGCGTAGTAAGCCCCGCCGCGGATGTTGGCGTGGTCGCTGGCCTCGGTCGCGGCGGGGCCCGGCTCGGGGCAGGCTTGTTCCAAGCCGCGCTCGAGGATCGAGCGGATGCGGGGATAGGCGCTCGTGCCCAACGTGAGCGCCTAATGGCAGGCGGCGTCGAGGCGCTCGGCGCCGAAGCGGCGGGCGAGCTC
>CAYXQY010000014.1:0-16966 GCA_964466525.1 uncultured Planctomycetia bacterium | reverse complement strand
TCGCGCAGGCGTTTCATCGCACGGTCGATGCCGGTGATTTCACCGAGGTAGTTCTGCATGTTTTCGGGTTGATCGGAATAAAGCGACCTGAGCTCGTCGGTCGTCTCGTGGGGTGTATGCGGGCTGCCGAACCAGACGACGGCGAGAAAGGATTTGTCGTCGGCGGCGGCGTTTTCGATGAATCGGTTGGCTCGCTCTGCGGTGACGATCGAGCTTTCACCTTTCAGATGCACGGCTTTTCCGTTATCACTGAACCAGGGGTTGAGGTCGTAGAAGTTGTAGGCCGAGAGCCAGACGTCGAACCCGCTTTCCCCAGGGCTACCGGCTTCACCGGCCTGCATCGGGCCGAGGTGCCACTTGCCGAAGTGACCGGTGCGATAGCCGGCGTCCTTCAGTGCCTCGGCGATGGTGTACTCACGCGGACGAAGCGTACGTCCGTGCGCGAAGACCCCCATGCGATTGGGGTGTCGACCCGTCAGCACGCTGGCCCGCGTGGGCGAGCAGACCGGTGCGGCGGCGTAAAATCGATCGAAGCGTAAACCTTCGCCTGCCATGGTATCGAGCGTGGGTGTCCTGACGTCCGGGTGCCCCATGTAGCCCACGTCGGCGTACCCCTGATCGTCCGTCATGGCCAGGATGATGTTGGGCCGGCCTTCGTCCGCGGCACGGACGGACGGAGCGACATACATCGCCAGAACACTGATAAAACACGCAAAGACGGTAAAAACCGTCGTAAATTCAGACCGGGGAAAACAATCTGTCAATGGCAGGAATCGGTTGAGGGAATTGACGTTCATAACATCCTCTGAACCAACAGATCAAAAAAATACATGAGTCTCTTCAATTTCCGAAAACTGTACCGTTCGATCCGGTTCCCCCCTCCGGCTCTCTCCCGATTCAATACAACAGTGCATCGGAATCAACGCCACACCCTATTGTTTTTCACATTTGGATTGATCCAACGTAATTGCTCACCTATTCGTGCCGAAAGGAGAATTACGATTGATATTTGCCGACAAGGGCGCCGACGTTCCCGATCTTATCACGAATAGGTGAGCTATTACGAATAAAGCATTACGTCTATGAATCGAACATCCGGATCTTCGGGATCAGGGTGGAGAAGGAAAAGCAAAATCAGGAATGTCGTGAAGAAAAGCCGCTCGGGAGAACCCTCGATCGAAATTTAATACCGGAATTTCCCTCCGGGTGTGGAATATCGGGTGAGGCATCGATCGAAGGGGAAAACTCACCAGATCATCCCCCTGCATGACGCATCAGTGCTCCCCGGCCCGGTGCTGAACATAATCAAGCAGAGTGCGCACACCAAACCCAACACCTCCTTCCGGCCGGTAATCCGATTCTTCGTCCCGCCATGCCGTTCCCGCAATATCCAGGTGGGCCCACGGACAATCATCCACGAATTTCCGCAGGAATAACCCGGCCACGATTGCTCCGGCCTCGTTCTTTTTTCCCGTGTTTCGTACATCGGCCACCGAAGAATCCAGGTACGATTCGTATTCGTCTTCGAGGGGAAGTTCCCACACCTCTTCCCCCGCACGCTCCGACGCGGCGTTGAGCCGGTCACGAAGTTCCTGATCGTCGGTCATCAACCCGGCGTACCCGCTCCCGAGCGCGGTAATCACCGAACCGGTCAGGGTCGCCAGATCAATAATTTCGCTAACCCCCTGTTCTTCGAGGTACGGAATCGCGTCCGATAGCACAAGCCGTCCCTCCGCGTCGGTGTGTGTAATCTCTATGGAGGTGCCTCCAAAATTCGTCACCACGTCCCGCATTTTCTGTGCGTCTGAACCGGTCATGTTTTCGGTACAACCGCAGACCCCGGTCACGGGCAGGGCCGTTCCCAGTTCCTGAAGGACCTTAAACACGCCCAGGACAGCAGCCGCACCGCACATGTCAAATTTCATGTCCATCATTCCCTTGTGCGACTTCAGGTTCAGCCCCCCCGAGTCGAACGTAACCCCTTTTCCGGCCAGTCCGATATGAGGATCTCCATCCACCGAATTCTCCGGTCGGTATTTCAGCAAAATTTGCGCGGGCTCAACGTTGCTTCCCGCACTCACCCCCAGGGTCGGCTCCATTCCTTTCGACCGAAGTTCGTCCTCCCGAAGTACCCGTACGGAAACGTGCTTACCTTCCAGCGATCGTGCGGTGTCCACCAGGTCGTCCGGATCCATTCGGGACGGCGGCTCATTGGCCAGATCCCGGGCGAAAGACGTTCCTTTCGCGTACAGGTACCCCTCATCAATACCCCGGTCAACCTCCACGGCAGATGCACCCGGCACGTACACGTGTTCTGCCCGATCCGATCGGTTATCGGACCTGTAACGAGCAAAATCGTAGCTCGAAAGAAGCACCCCTTCCTGATACGCACGACCGATTTCGTACGGAGAAAGCGGAACGTCCGGGGACTCCGGTAACGGAATGACGGTGTGAGCAATCTGATCCAGCGAAATCTGTTGAATGGCCCGTCCAACGGATCGACGCACTCGCTCGGCGGTCAGTTTCTCCCGTCCACCAAGCCCGCTAAACACGAGCTGGCGCAGTTCTCCTTCGACCGGCTCCACGGAGTGTGTTTCGTCCGTTTTCCCAGAAAAGGAATCATACCGATCAAGGCGTCGATACATCTCATCCAGCGGAGTCGAAACGAGTTCCTCGGGGGGTTCTCCGGCGAGGTGTTCATCATCTTCGAACGTTAATACCACCAGAGCGGTATCCGCCGGTCGTACGTTACTTTTTGTCCACGGTTTACTTTTATCCATTTCCATTTTCAATTGACAATTATTCAGGTAGCGATTCACGCACGGTTCGGGCAAGGTCGTCGGCCGCTTCGGAAATCAGATCCTGATCCGCTCCTTCCACCATGATTCGGCACACCGGTTCCGTTCCGGAGTATCGGATAAGAACGCGGCCCGACTTCCCCAGCTGGTCCTCCCAGTGTTTAACCCGGTCATTCACCCGGTCCAACTCCTCAAGCGGCGGTTTGTCCGACACCGTTACGTTTTTCAGAATCTGCGGGAATTTTTCGTATGTGGAAAGCAGCTCCGATGCCTTCTTCCCTGTCTCCTTCATGAGCTGAAGGATTTTGAGTGCGGTCTGCAACCCATCCCCCGTCGGACTTCTATCATACAGGATGACGTGGCCCGACTGTTCTCCGCCGAGGCACCAATCGTTTTCAAAGAGTTCATGGGCGATATTCCGATCACCGACCTGCGGACGTTTCAGTTCGATCCCCCGATTCCTAAAAAACTGCGCAAGCCCTTCGTTCGTCATCACCGTCCCCACAACGGTATTCCCCGACAGCGTCTCCTGCTCCTTCATGTACGAGCCGAGTGCCGCCAGAATGGCATCGCCGTCCCTTTCCGTTCCGTTCTCGTCCACCAGGAGGACGCGATCGGCATCTCCATCCAGCGCTACACCGAGGTCCGCCCCTTCATCCCTTACGGTCTGCTTCAGTTGCGTCAGGTCCGACGTCCCGGACGACTGGTTGATCCGTGTGCCATCCGGCGTCCCAGACAGAACGGTCGACGTACAATCCATCCGACCGAGCAATTGATCCACGGTGCCCCCCGCCGCTCCATGACCGGCGTCAACCACAATATGCAGGTCGGAAAGATCGACCGCGCTGACAACATCCAGCAGGAATTCGACGTAGTCGTTTGCCCCCATTTCCTTCCTGAATTCCACCTGTCCGATTCGATCTCCCTGTACCGGAACCGGCGGATACGGATGTTCGTTGTTCACCAGCGACTCAATCTTCTCCTCAAGGTGATCGGAAAGTTTATGTCCACCCGGCGTGAACAGCTTGATGCCGTTGTACTCCGGTGGATTGTGGGAGGCGGAGATTGAAATGCCGAGGTTGGCTCCGTACGAACGCGTCAGGACCGAGGCAGCCGGTGTCGGAAGGATGCCACAGGAAATGACATCCGCTCCGGAGGCGGTAAGACCCGCTTCCAGTGCCGCCTCAATCATGTCCCCCGAACGCCGGGGATCCCGCACCGTCACGACGGTGGGCCTCATGTTCTCGATCTCTTCCGTCTCAATTTCCTCCGGCACCTCCTGTCCATGCGGATAGGAAAATGAACCCGGAAACTCGACGGCCATCCAGCCGAGCACGGAGCCGATTCGCACCAGTTTCTCCGGCGTCAGCGGATCCTGATTTGCGATCGACCGTATTCCATCCGTTCCAAACAGGTCCGTATCACTCATTTGCTTCAGCGGGAACAAACTTAATCGTACTGGGCTCGATTTTCGTACGCGTAATGCGCTCTCGATTTTCCAGGGATTGATCGAGAATAGCCAAAATAAAGTCCTCCGTCGAGACCGTGTGGGGACGGGTCGGTGTCTCGATGGCCTGAATCTCCTCGGGTGGCAGGATCAAAATCGGTGTCACGTGCTCCGCAGCGAACTGATTCTCCAGGGATTTCGGCAGGCGGAACGTCATGGTGAGCATCCGGTCCGAGGGTTCGAACGCCCAATTCCGCTGCTGGAGGTAATCGCTTAACTGTGGATCCGAAGCGACTTTGAACGTTTTTTCTATCTCCTTTTCCGTCAGTTTACTGACGATGCGAACCGTGATCGCCACGTTTTCAACGGAAAGCGAAATGTGCCTGGACGACGGAATCGTCGTCAACTCAACCTGCTCGGTCACGTCCGTCGCCCGTCCCGAAACATCTATCGGTGACTTCGGTACGACTTCCAACTCCTCAAGCTGATTTCGAGGACCAAGAACCTCAACGGATTGAACCTGTGGCACGATTTCCTCTATTCGATAATCGGACGCGGGCGTGCCACGTGTGAAAATACGCCGATTCGAATCAAGGTCCTCCCGGGCAATCCGGCGGGTCCGGGTCACTTCCCGCTGAATGTTCACCTCAAGTTGCAGCGACACAGCGGTCATGTGAATACCAAACGGAAGGTTCTGATTTTCGTTCTGATTTTCCATTTTCAGATCCTTTTCCGTTATGTCCACGGGCACGGGTTCATCAAGGTTCATCTCCTCCGTGACCGCAATCGTTTTGGACACCACCAGGGATTCCTGTTGTTTAATCTGATCCAGTCGGGACTTCGGTCCGCGCAGACGAATCTGAATCTCGTCCCGCACAAGATCGTCGTTCAGGCGTTTCCCGGTAATGACGTAATTCTCTTTGGCCACGCCCTCCACGGATAGGTTCAACCGGGCCGGCACAACGAGCACATCCTCAACTTTACCCCTGATATAAAACCAGATGAGACTGGCTGCAATCAATGATCCGAGGGTTAACCCGGGGTTCTCGTAGAAGGGAAGAAGCCAACCGGGCAGGGTCTCGGAAAGATCGCCTGTGGATTGATCTGGCATGAAGTACGAACTCGCTGAGCGGAAAAGGGAAGAAGGAGGTGAACCCTCGAATTTGCTATCACGCGTTCGGCTGATATTTGGACTCAGTATAAATTTCATTCAGGGCGTTTTCAACATCTTCCCGGGCGACGTCCGTCTCAATCCCCCCCCGATGTGCGATGGAGATTTTTCCGGTTTCCTCCGAGACGATGATGCTCAGCGCATCCGTTTCCACAGTAATCCCCACCCCGGCTCGATGCCGTGTCCCATATCCCCGAACAATCTCCTGCTGCTCCGCGAGCGGAAGCAGGCAACCGGCCGCCGCGATCCGATCCTCGTCAATAATGACCGCCCCGTCGTGAAGAGGCGTCCCCGGGTAAAAAATACTTTGAAGAAGTTCACGCGAAATCTCCGCATCCATTTGCGTCCCCCCTTCTATGTAGGTCTCCAGCCCGCTGTCACCGCAGATGGTAATGATGGCCCCGATCCGATTCTTTGCCATCTCTTCGACGGCGGCTGAGATTTCATTGATCGGACCGCTTCGTTTTCGACCCAACATCCCGCTTAACAGCGGGTTTTCACCGAGCCGGACGAGTCCCCGTCGAATTTCCGGCTGAAACACGATAAGCAAAACAAGTGCAAACACGAGCAACCCCCATTCCTCCAGGACGAACTGCACCCGGGACATGCCCAGCAATCTTGTAAAAAACAGGAGAACGATAAAGCCCAATATAAAAGCAAAGATGTACCCCCGCATAATTCCTCCTCCACGGGTTCCGTGAATGAACCGGAGCGTGAAGAATATCCCGAGAAACAGAAGGAGGATTTCGGAAATTGAAATCAAGGTCCCCATCTCAGTTGCTCCCTCCGTAAATCAGACGCTCCTTCCATGAATTTCCCCTGTGGATGGTCCACAGCACCTTCAAGAATCGATACATCTTCCGCACGTCGTGCACCCGGAACAGTTCGACGCCGGTCAATGCGGGGCCGGCGATAGACGCGGCCGTTCCCTCGACGCGTTGATTCACCGGTACGTCCAGGATTTCACCGATGAACGACTTCCGGGACGTCCCCAGAAGAACCGGTCCCCCCAGGCTGCGAAACCGATGTGCGTTCCGAATCAGCTCAAGGTTGTGCTCAAGCGTTTTCCCGAACCCGATTCCGGGATCGAGCACCACGTCACTTCGGTCAAGCCCCGCATTCGTTGCGTTCTGAAGGGAGACCCGCAAGAATGACGAGACGTCCCGGATGACCTCCCGGTAGCTCGGTTCGTCCTGCATCGTCCGTGGGGTTCCCTGCATGTGCATGGCCACAACCGGTACGTCGTGGCGATTCGCCACCTCAAGAAGTTCCGGTTCACGCTGCAGCCCCCCGACGTCGTTGATCATCTCCGCTCCCTCCTCAATTGCCGCGTTCGCCACCCCCGGTTTCTGTGTATCGATTGAAACCGGCACCGTTAACCGATCGGCAATCGCCCGTATCACCGGGACCGTTCGTTCGATCTCCTCCTGCACTGAAACCGGCTCGGCACCCGGTCGCGTGGATTCCCCTCCTACGTCCACCACGGACGCCCCCTGTTCCTCAAGCTCCTCCGCACGTCGTACGGCTGCCTCCACGGAATCGTACGAACCGCCGTCGGAGAAGGAATCCGGCGTCACGTTTAACACCCCCATAATCGCCGGGCGCCCCGTAAGGTCCAGACGGCCCGAGTCCGGTAAAGAAATTGTATGCCGTTGTTCATAACGGGCAATCGTGTCGTTAACAGCCTCCCAGACGACACGGCCCGGGTGATCCCCTGGATCCCCTGATTCCAGCTCCGGAAGACGTTCACGTACGTCCCGTGAAATACACAACTTCAGGATATCCCCCTCCACACGAACGTCACTCGATCCGGCCTGCGGCGCATTCCTCCGGATCGCATCGTAAAGTTCATCCGGATCCAGACGCTCCGGCACCCGGAGTGTCACCGTCCATTGATCCGTTTGATCCCGCGTGTCATCCGTACCGAACAGACGATCCATCCCGGGTGAAGACGTAACAAGCACGTTAAACAGGGAGGAAGGAGCCGTCTCCCTCACCCCTTGATCGAAGTCGTTTCGTTTCTGCATCGCCAGGTCCCCGACAATCCGCAATTACCACGCTTTCTGCTGAAGCAAACCGACCACCCACGTTCCGATTTCATGTTCCACCTCCTTACGGGCTGCGGTTTCCGTCTTTCCCCGCGCCTGAGCGAACGAGGCCGAAAACGAATCCGTCGCCTCCTGAAGCACCTCGTTCGTGGACCGATCGGTAATTTTCACGTTGACCCTGTATCTGGCGGAGGAACGAATCACGGAATCCAGATCGTCTTCGGCAAGAACCGGTCTCGAAACGTCGACGATCTCCCCGTGCACAACGATATCCGCCCGATCGTGATCCACCAGTTGAAAGGGCGTTCGAGCGGTCACCGTCCTGATCACGTTTTCCGTCACGTCCACCTCCAGGTGGCGCCAGTTGGTGCGGTTCTCAAACATCGGAATCGACACCGCTGTACTCTGCGAATCGTATCGATACAGCGGAGCCGAGGAATACCCGCAGCAAAGGAAGAGTCCCGGGAGAACCAATACCAGCAGTATTATGCGCATCAACCCTGTCATCTTCTTCGCCGGTCGCACGAACTTTTCCTACCCTGTTGAAACAAACATGGAACTCGTCGGGACGCGGATCGTTCAGCACACAGTACGTACCCAATTCCATCCTGAACCGTTCCCCGAAACTGCTACCGGATCTCCTGCATCCCATTGATGATATCCGGAACGCTCCCGTCTAACAACCACCCCCAATCCCCCCTCCAGTTCACACCACTTTATTTTTGGTGCGGGTACGGCGAACGAATTTGTTTCGTACTCCGCAGAAACTCGGTATGCCACAACTAAAGGGTCTTTCGGAGGTGTTCCGTTCAGCATGCGGAAGGGTACGGATAATGCGGCGAATGTCGTTCTCGGACCCGGGAATACTACGGCCGCACGGGATAAAGGCGTTTCACGCTCGACGTTTGATAGTAGTGACGCAGGATCTCCATATATCCGTATCCCTCCTGTGAGGCACCGAACGCTCCGTACTGACAGAGCCCCACCCCGTGACCCCACCCCTTCCCCCGAAACTCAAAGGTTCCGTTGCCGGTTTTTCGAACCCGGAATTTCGTGGAACGTATCCACACCCGATCCCGATCCCGATCGGATTTCAAAGACGAACGGTACGAAGCGATTTTCCTGCGGAACCCCGGTCCGGACAGCCGCTCCACGTCACCCGACTGCAGTCGAAATGCAATCCGGTCCACCCGATCCTCACTCAGACGATCCACAACCGCCACGTCGTAAACTGACTGTCCTTTCGCCTGCGGAAACAGCACGCGGCGCAATGTATTGCCGGAGATCCGCGCCCGCCAGCGGTGATGTTTCGACACGCCGTCCCACGGACAGTCAATCCCCTCGAGGGGAGGTGGAACCGGTCCCTCGTGCCATGCGAAATTCTCCCTCGGTGGGGACGTGTGTCCACCGCAGGTACTGGAGAAATACGCGGGCACATACCGATTCCCGTCATATATCACGACCTTTCCGATGGTGTCCTCCACCCCTCGCCTGGTCGAAGGACGTTCCCGCTCCGTTCCCCCGTATACCTGTGAACGCTGGGAGTCGAAGAGGTCGAACCGTGCGTCACGTTCTTCCTCTCGTTTTTTCATCTCGTAAAGCGTGTAGGTGCGAGCCGCTACCGCTTGCGTGCGATTGATCGCCGCACCGTTCCAGTCCGGGAGAAGTTCTCCTCCCAGCACACTCCATAGATATTTGTTGATCGGAAGGTGATTCACCACCATCAATCCCCCGTCCTCAACTCCTTTCTGATACTGATCGTTCAGGTAAATTCGCAGGGACCCCCGGTATGTTCGGCCCGCCGTCCTGATCGTCCCCTTCTCCCCGGTCCAGACCCGAAACCCGGAGGGACCGGAAAAGGTTCGTCCCGCAACCTGTACCTGCTGCCCACGACGGCGAAACGTAAGTGTCGTGCCGGCTTCGACCGTCCTCGTCACATCGGAATCCCCGAGCAGCTGCACGGTTAACGGTTGACGTGACGAACATCGAACCACCGACGTACCGGTCGGTTCGTTGAGCAGCACACGGATGATGGGCATGCCGCTGTTCGATTCCCGTTCCCAGACCCGAAGCTGCTCCACACTCGAATCCGCAGGAATCGTTCCACGTGACCGGCACGAAACGAGGGATCCAACAACCAGCAGAAGAACAATGCCGCTAATCGTACGTATGCGAAACCCTGACATATGTCAAAACCTTGTCGCCGAACGTCCAGCAACAGTAAAAAAAAAGAAACTACTCACATATTTGTTCTGAAACACAGGAATTCTACTTCATTTTTTCCGGCAGGGATGCCGTCGCTCCCGGCTTCTTCACAAATATGAAGTTCCCCAAAAGAACAGACCACGTGTACTAAATCGGCATTCCAACACCGAAAATTTAACGCAGCAATGTATCGCTTATTCCTTCACCCGGATGTCGTACCCCTCTTCCTCCAGCGACTGAACCACTTCTCGCGCATGCTCGCTGTTTCTGGTTTCCAGTTCGAACACCACCTCGGCCGCATTTAACGAAATATCCTTGGCCATTCGATCGTGATGAATCGCGTACACGTTCGCGTTTAACTCCGCAATACGGCTTGCGATGTCGACGAGTGCTCCGGGTTTGTCCTTGAGCACCGTCTCGAACTTCAGGTACCGACCGGTGTATACAAGCCCCCGGTTGATGATCTGCGACAGGACGTTGGAATCGATATTCCCACCTGAAAGCAGACACAGAACGGACTCACCGGACAGGTTCAGGTCGTTGCTCAGTACAGCGGCCAGCGTAACCGCACCCGCTCCTTCCACGACGGTCTTATCCCGTTCGAGCAGGTGAAGAATCGCGTTCGCCGTCTCGTCCTCCGACACCACACAAACGTCGTCGACGCACTCCCGGATGACCTGAAACGTGGATTCAGCAATGTGCCGGGTGGCAATGCCGTCGGAGATGGTCGAAATGGTCTCCCGCTCATAAATTTCGCCCTGTTCAAGGCTCTGAGGCACACTCGCGGCCCCCTCCGCCTGCACTCCGATGACCCGCGTGTCCGGCGAACGGTCCTTGATAATTCGCGCGAGTCCGGCAATGAGGCCCCCACCTCCAATCGAAACGACAACGGTATCCACGGATGGCAGGTCGTCAAGCACCTCAAGACCAATCGTCCCCTGTCCCGCCTGAACAAGTGGATCGTCGAACGGATGAATAAATACACGATCCTCGGTCTGCAAATGACGGGCGTGCTGATACGCTTCCTCGTAATCGACCCCGTCTAACACGACCTCCGCACCGTACCCCCGCGTGGCTTCCACCTTTGAAATCGGAGCGTCCCGGGGCATGACGATGGTGGCGTCGATCCCCGCCTCGCTTGCCGCAAGGGAAACACCCTGCGCGTGATTGCCCGCGCTGGCGGTGATCACCCCCCGGTCCCGTTCCCGGTCCGTCAGGTGGTGAATCCGGTTGTACGCACCGCGGATCTTGAAGGAACCCGTTCGCTGAAAATTCTCGTACTTCAAAAAAATGTCCGCCTCCGTACGTCGGCTGAAGGTTCGGGAGTGTTTGATCGGCGTATGTTTCACAACACCCTCAAGCACATCCCGGGCCGTCTCAATTTCCTGTACCGAAACGGTCCTCATGAATAGACGTTTTACGGGGTTAATTGAACTCGGAGAACGGCGCCCGTTCCCAGAAAACCACTGTCCCCTTTGTTCCTACTCCGACTCCGGGGGAAGCTGGAACTGATCGATCGGAACGAACTGGCGTTCACGGGTATCGAAAATATACACTTTCTGCTCATGGCTGGCGTGCCGTTGAATCTGCCATTTCGTGGCATGGTGCACGGACCAGCTCTTCTTGTTGTTGTCCCAGATCATCACTTCGGACTTCCTCTCGAACACCTTCTTCACCGTTTCTTCCCCGGACTTTTCTTCCCCGTCCGATTGCTGCTGGTTTGCCCGAAGCGCGGCGATGAAATACGGATGTTCGGTTTTCGGCACGTGAAACCCGAGGTTCCGCAGGTTCACCACCGTCATGCTCCATTCGTTCCCGTGGTACTCCTCAAGCTGCTCCTGCAGCAGTTCCGCTTCCGATTTTCGCATCGAGCTTACTCCCCATTTTCCTGATGAAACGGTCCAGAAAATTCACGAACGGCCTCACTGATTTCCTTCAACCGCTTCTCAACCGCATGCTTGACCGTTCCCTCCGGATAACTGCCATCCTCCTGTCGTTCCCCCGCCGGCTGACCGGTCAACAGTTCAATTCCCCGGTCGACGTGATCCACGGCGTACACGTGAAACTGTCCGTCGCTGATGGCCTTCGCCACCTCGTCCCGAAGCATGAGGTGTTTGACGTTGCTCTCCGGTATAATGACGCCCTGTTCACCCGTCAGCCCGTCCCGCCTGCACACCTGATAAAACCCCTCGATTTTCTCGTTTACACCCCCGATGGCCTGCACATCCCCGTGCTGATTGATCGAACCCGTCACCGCAAGGTCCTGTCGCAACGGCAGGTCGGATAGGCTGGACAGCAACGCGTACAGTTCCGTGGACGAGGCACTGTCCCCGTCCACCTCCTGGTAACTCTGTTCGAACGTCAGGCTCGCCGAAAGCGCAATCGGACGGACCGACGAAAACTCCCCCTGAAGGTAACCGGACAGAATCAGCACCCCTTTGTTGTGAATACGACCGCCCAGATCCGCTTCGCGTTCGATGTTGATGACGCCGTCCTTTCCGGCGTGCGTGCGAGCCGTGATCCGGGCGGGTTTGCCGAACTGGTAATCGCCGAGCGAAAGCACCGACAGACCGTTCACCTGACCGACCTGTTCTCCATCCGTGTCGATCAGGATCGTGTCCTCTTCAATGACTTCCTGTATACGCTCCTCGATGCGGTTCGCACGATAAATCTGCTTGTCCACGGCCGTTTTCACGTCCTCGACCCGCACCGTTCCATTCCCGTTCTCGTTCGCCCAGAAATCCGCCTGTCGCACAAGGTCCTCCAGCTCCTTGATGCGGGTGGAGATCTTTTCCTTGTGGCTGACCTCCCGTATTCCTTCCTCAACCACCTTCCGCACGGCACCGGCGTCAAACGGTTTCAACTCTTCACGCTCACATATGCCCGCAATGTAACGGGCGTATTGCTCGGCAACCTCCCCGTTGAAATCGGTCTGTACGTTAAAATCCGCCTTCACCTTGAACAGTTCAGAAAAATCCTCGTCAAACTGACACAGGAGATAATATATTTCCGCACTTCCGAGCAGCACCACGTTTACGTCCAGCGGAATCGCTTCCGGCGCAAGCGTTTTGGTCTGAATGGCCCGGTATTCCTGACCCATGGGTTCCGTCTTGATCCGGCCGTTTTTGAGTGCGCGCTTCAATCCCTCCCACGCAAACGGTTTCGTCAGGAGCTCCTTCGCCTCAAGAATCAGGTAGCCACCGTTCGCGCGGTGAAGAGCCCCCGGCTTGATCATGGTGAAATCCGTGTGCAGCTCGCCCATCTGACCCTCGTGCTCAATTCGCCCGAGCAGGTTGTAGTAGGTCGGGTTGGACTCCACCACCACGGGTGCGTCACAGGATTCGGAGTTATCAACCAGCAGATTGACCCGGTACTTGTCGAAGTTCGGACCCTTCCTCTGCTGTAAGAACGCCAGTTGAGCGGGGGGCTGCTGGTCCTCGGATTGCCCGAGTTGCTTGAACTTCTTCACGTTCTTCATCAGGTCCTCCGTCACCTCGTCCAGAAACTCCTGTACCGACTGGAGCTCCTCGTACTTTTCCTTCAACCGGTCGATTAATGCCGCGACGACCTGCTGGACGATGCGCCGGTCCAGCTCGTTGACTTCTTCGCGGGCCGACTGCTGCAGCTCCTGAATTTGATTCGTGATCTCCTTGTGTTCCTCCTGCAACCCCTCCCGTTTTTCCTCAATCTCTTCCATCTTCTCGTCGTCGAGGGAAGCGAACTCGTCCGGGGTCAGCACCTCCCCGTCCACCACCGGAGCCAGCATATGCCCTCCCGGGGTCTGAAGCACCGTGAAATCCTTCTCGCGGGCCGTCTCCTCCAGTTCCTGCAGCAGTTCCTTCTGACGGGACTCGTACGTGGACTGAATCTTCTCCCGCTCCTGCCTGTACTCGTCGCTGTCGAACGCCTCCGGAATGTCCGTCTGAAGCTGCTGCACGAATTCGTCCATGTCGTCGCGCAGCTCCCGGCCGGTTTCACAGGGAAGACACATCGCGTTGGGGGCGTCCGGCTCCTCGAAATTGTTGACGTAGACCCAGTCGCCCGGAACCTCTCCTTCCTTCGCCTTCTCCTGAAGGTACTCTTCAATCGTTTCGGATTTCCCCGTCCCCCGTGGCCCCAGTGCAAATATGTTGTATCCTTCACGGTCAATCTCCGCCCCGAAATGTAGGGCCTCGATGGCCCGTTCCTGACCGATGACCTCGTCGATGGGCTCCAGTTCGTCCGTACTCTCGAACGAAAAGGCGTCTTCATCGAACGATATACGGAGTTGATCGTCACTAACAGCAAATTGCCTGGTCATTATTCCCGTCTGAAACCTATTATAAATGTTTACCTTACGCGTACCCTCGCAGAGATGAGTTCTTCCCGCGAGTAACCGGTCCTCTTAAACAATCCCACGTTATCTCGAACCTCATGAAGCGATGTCCTCATTTTTTTATCACTGTACGAAATCACGGGGATCAGTTAAACCTCCTTAAGAGAAAGGAAACCGTTCGGCAGCTGCTACCCTTCCACCTGACGCGTCCCGTCGCAATCCGGATAATCGGGACAGCCCCAGAATTTACCGTACCGTCCCTTTCGCATCTTCATCGTATTCCCGCACTCCGGACAGTCCGGGGCCTCGGACTGAAACTCCTCATACGTCATGTTCGGCTTGCCCACCGGCCGTTTTCCGTCGCACTCGGGTTCGGCGATGCAGTGATACACCGTGGACGATTTCCCGTTCTTTTTGACCATCTTCCGATCACACTCGGGACACTCGTAGGATTTCGCCGGCGGGTTGGACGAAAAATCACAGTCGTCGTCCGCGCAATGGACGAATTTTCCGTATTGTCCGTCCCGCACATAAAGCGTGTCGCCGCAGCGCGGACACACCTCGTACTCGAGCTCCTCCTTGAACCCGTCCGCCGACGCGGACCCGTCCGGCTCCACGTCTTTCCCCTCCTCCAGCCATTCCTCAAGGTGCTCGTCGAATTCCCGGACAAACGACCGCCAGGACTCCTCCCCCGCGGCGATGTCGTCCAGCATGTCCTCCATGGATTCGGTCAGTTCGACGTCGCAGATCGCGGGCACGGCTTCCCGGAGGAAATTACAGACCGCCCGCCCTCTTTGCGTGGGAACGATCGATCCCTCGTCGTATTCGATGTACTTCCTTCGCTTCAATCGATCCACGGTGGAACTGTACGTGGACGGCCGCCCGATGCCCTCCCGCTTCATCATCGCAATGAGGCTCCCTTCGGTGTACAGCGTCGGACCGGACGTTTCGGATTCCTTCTTCTCCACCTCCGTAATGCAAACCTCATCCGCTTCCTGCATGGCATCCAGGTCGTTGGAGGGCCGTTCCCGGTCCGGAAGCGGGGTTTCGTTGGGCCGGGTGCATTTGTAGAAACCCCGGTCCTTGATCGTACGCATCGTCCCGACAAACCGAAAGTCGTGTTCGTCGTCCGGTGATTGGAATGAAACGGTCTGGTGGCGCCAGCGCGCCTTCGTCATCTGGGATCGAATGTACCGCTGCCAGATCGCGCTGTAGAGCGTGAACTCATCCTTCGAGACAGAGTGTAAATCCTCCGGCTCCAGACCGGGATTCTTCGCACGTATGGCCTCGTGTCCTTCCTGATCGCCGCCCCCGCCCCCGCGCCACTGGTGATACTCCTCGCCGTATTCCGACGTGATATACGACTTCGCCTTCCCGCAGGCCGCCTTGCTCAGGCTGGTGGAGTCGGATCGGTGGTACGTGATCAATCCCTTCTCGTACAGGCTCTGTGCCACGTTCATGGTCTTGTTCGACGACCAGTTAAACCAGCTGGACGCCCGGCGGATCAGTTCGGAACTGTCGAACGGAAACGCCGGGTTCGACGTGGTTTCCTTTTCCGTCACCGATCGTGTCCCGAGTCCCTCGCTGCGCACAAGCTCCACAATTGCCTCCGCCACCTCTTCGTCCGTCAACAGTTCTTCATCCTCGTCGGTTCCGATATCCGTCCCCTCATATTCGACCAGCTGCACCCGTAGCGGTTCGGACAGTTCATCCGGGCGGGTTTGTATATGCGTAAACAGGTTGTAGTAGGTATCCGGCTCGAACGCGTCCACCTCCTCCCATCGTTCGACGATCTTCGCCAGCACCGCGCTCTGGACGCGGCCGGCGGACAACCGTTTTCCGTTGAACGCGTCCATCAGAAACGGACTGATCTTGTACCCCGCCAGGCGATCCAGCACCCGGCGGGCCCACTGCGCATGCACGAGGTCCATGTCCGTGTCACTCGCTTCCTCAAGCTTCTGCTTCACTTCACTGGCCGTTAGCGACTCCAGCCGGACCCGGCGCGTTTTCTTCTGGTCCAGCACGAGCTGGTCCACCTGCCACGCGATCGCTTCCCCCTCCCGATCCGGATCCGACGCCACGTACACCTGCTGTTCGTTCTTCGATTTGTTCCGGATCTGTCCCACCGGCGCCCCGTCCTGCGGTTCCCACTCCGGCTCGTACCCGTCGTCCAGTCCCATCCGCTCCGCCGGCAGATCGTACATGTGGCCCTTCGTCACGGCAAAGGACCAGTCTCCGTCGAGAATGCTCGAGAGGGTGTTAATCTTCGTGGGGGACTCGACAATGATCAGGGCCATCTGAAAAATACCTGCAGCAACGAGTAAAGACTTCCTGTTTATAACAATCCCTTTATTGTAAGCATTCTATTCCCTCCATTCCATAACATCAATTATCTGTATGAACAGGCGTTCCGAAGGGCCGCTATGAACATAGCTCCGGGATGAATAAAACCGGGATTTCCACGCGATAGCGATACAGCTACACATAGTACGTTCCATGCGATCCATCATACACCTTAACAGGTGCATGATCCCATTCCTTTCGACCTTTTTACCCCGGGGTTTCGCTGCGCTCAACCCCGGGCTATAATATCGCACCCGTTTCAGGGTGCTTGCCCCGTCACGTGTGGCCGAACGTATTTATCGAAACGTTCTTCAATGCACGGTATCCTCCTGGAGAACAGGTATGATATCGGTTCTTGAATTAAATTGTTTAAATTGTTTAGGTTGGTTCAGGAAATTGCCCTACCGCCTCACGCGACCACACAGTCCCCCCTCCCGATCCATTCATGTTTCCGCAACATTTTGCCGGAAAGACCCCCGAACGGGGGTCAAAGAATGTAGCCCGGGGTTAAGCGAACAGGTGCGAGCGCAACCCCGGGGTAAAAAGAAGCGAAACCAGAGGGATTTCCTCGCGCCAGCGAGGAAATGGATCGGGTGGAACGCGCTATGTTTAGCTGTCTCGCTGTCGCGTGGAAATCCC
>CAYXQY010000013.1:7459-40897 GCA_964466525.1 uncultured Planctomycetia bacterium | reverse complement strand
GATCGGATTTGCCGTTTCAAATCGGGATCGTTTGACGATACATCACCGGGGTACACCGGGCTTCTTCGTTCCGGTGAATAGCCATGCTATGTTTTTTTCCTGTATTATGTGAGGAAACCCGATCTCCCGTTTCAAGTCGAATTCTCCTTACGGTCAAACATGCCGTTCGCGGCCTCTTCCCACCGGTGGTCCGTCGGAAATTCCGGTCCTCCCGGTTCGTTTCCCGGCGGTTCACCGCCGTTTCATTGATTTCCCCACCCCGGAGGTGCCGGGGGGGACGGGGCCGTTCGTCGGGCGGGGAAACGGAAGATCCCCCCGCCTGATCGTCTTTCCGTTCGCAGCGCATTCTGCTCGGAGGCGACGAAGGTTGCGGGACCGTGTTCGATTCGGTGCGGTTGGAGCCGATTCCGGGGCCCCCACGCCGCCCGCTGCGTCGGCCCCAGCCACGCAGGGCCCACCCGGCCGCACGGGACACCACCTCAGGGGGTGTAAATGACGGGCGTTCAGGGCCTTTTCCCACGCCCCCTCCACGAGGGGGGGCGTACGTCACGTTTACTTTAACGGCGGCGAAGTTCGGGCGGTTCGGGCCCCTCCGCCCGGCCGGGGTACAGCACTTGACATGGACCGAAAAGCCTGATTTAAAAGAAGATCGCTTTCTTCCTGTTTCACTCGACTGTGTTCTTCGTGTGACCATGAACCGTGTCATGTGCTTCGTGCTCGTGGCCGCTCTCCTATGAAACCCGCGGTCCGCCCCACGCCGACGACACGGACGGGATGAGGCGTGCCACCGTCACCGTGGACGGCCTGATCGAGGCGGATGGAACAACGTGTAACCGCAGCGTGCGGAACCTGAGCCGGGAACTTGAAGGGGATCCCACCGTGTGCGTCGAGCAGGGCGGGGGGATTATGAGCTCAGGTACGACCCCCGGCAGGTGGTCACCCGGGAACGCCAGGAGGTATGAGTACATACTGGAAAGGTTCCATAGCCCGAGAAGGTTACAATGAATCGAACAACAGAGGTGATATCATGAAAAATAGAAGGTTAGGAGTGTCGAATAAGAACCCGGCATTACGGATAACAGCATCACTACTGGTTGCCCTGTTTGCGATGTCGGGGGCGGTGGCGGCCCCTGGTGAACAGGCACGCTCCGGTTTGGAGGATGCCGGCGTACGGTGCGGGCTGGAATTTAACGGTAAAGATACGTACGTGGACCTGGGAAAAACCGGCTTATTAGAAGGGGTGGACGAACTCACACTTTCACATTGGGTGTATTTCACCTCTCATGGCGGCGGGTGGAGACGGACCATAGCGACCAGTGAAAAGGTGGTGAGAATTCACACCAGGGGACGGAAGTTTCATTTCAACGTAGCAGACGCTGACGGGAACTGGACGGACCATGCGATTTCTAACAGCAGGTTTCCGTTGAATGAATGGGGTCATGTGACCGCCGTATACGACGGATCGGATAGTATTATATATGTAAATGGGAATGAAGCCGGCCGGACAGACATTGGTTCCGTCACCACCACTACCCCGGGTGCCCGCCTTGGATTTTCGGCGGGTCGGAGAGACGGAGCGCTGTCACCTAAAAACGGATTCCATGGACTCATGCGTGGCGTCCGCATGTATGATCGGGCCTTGAGTTCAGAGGAGGTCACCAGGTTGTACAGAGGCAAAAATGTTTCAGACGGCCTCGTCGGCTGGTGGCCGATGAATGCCTGTGAAGGAAATCGTGTTCAGGATCGGTCCGGCAACAACAATCACGGGAAGATCATCAAAGCAAAGTGGAGGAAAGCGATCATCCCGTCCCTCATCCGGGCCGCATCCTCCGAACAGATCGTTTCAACCCTTCTGGATTTGGTGAAAACCCATCCGGAGAGTGTGGTTCGTACGCAGGCCGTAAAGGGCCTGGGGGCGCTCAACGTGAAAGCGAATCAGGTACAATCTGTTCTTCAAGAAGCACGAGCATCGGTCAAGAACGTGAAGGAGGTTCGTCCGGCTGTTCTTTTGGCCGTGCAATTTTACAGGAACAACATCAAGAAGGCCTCGGATCAATCTGATAGCGTCCGTCGGAAAATCGTCCCGTTACTGCTTGACGTTCTGAAAGATGGCAAATACGCGGACGAGGCCCGTCAGAGCGCTCAGGACATCCTGGGCCGGCTGGATGATCAGTCACCGGGTATCAAGCTGGCTCATTCATTCCTGGATCTGCTTGCGAACAGCAAAGACAGTGATGTGATTCGCCGGGCCGTTCTGGACGGAGCTGGCGTCATGAATGTTTTTAAGGGAGACATCGACCGGGGAGCCGAACATCCGCTGCCCGAAATCCCGGAGGAAATAGCGAAATACAAAACACATGTCCAGAAAAAATTTCATCGGGAGATTTCCCTGTATCCAAAAACAGTCACCCGGATATCAACGTTGAGCGAATTGTCGAAATACGCCGGGAAAAGCGGCGTGCACGTACGAATGGAACCGGGCGTATACGAAGTCACCGTGGACAATTACGAGCATATACGAAGACAGAAAAAGGTGCTGTTTCACTTCACCGGTTCAAGCAGTGCATTTGATTTACGGGGAGTAGAGATCAAGACCGACTCCAGCCTGCCCGTGAGGGATGTGCAAATTAACGGTAGCAGGCTGAGCATTCAGGGATTAACCATTACCAACGTCGGAGAAGAACCCGGAGGCTCGTACACGATGGTGGTGAAGGGGGCGGATAATTTCCTGAAGGGAATGAGAGTTTATGCGAGAGGCTCCTATCCGTATGGATATATGCAAGCCCGAGAAGTCTATCGGAAGCTGGCTCGCCCCGGACATATCTCCCGCATGTCCAAAAATGCCGCTGTTATCATGGGGGGGGACAGTTGTGTGGTTGTTGATGTCGAAATTTATCAGCGAGGCAACGGACATGCGCTGAGTTGGAGTGGTGATGTTGATTACACGTTCATCAATTGCCTCGTTGAAGGAAAGGTGCGAATGAGCGATGACATTTTGGACCGCACCGAAGGCGGTTTTTACGCCGACATG
The DNA here is from genome assembly GCA_964466525.1 of uncultured Planctomycetia bacterium. Lineage (GTDB taxonomy): Bacteria > Planctomycetota > MHYJ01 > CAYXQY01 > CAYXQY01 > CAYXQY01. The sequence goes on along the minus strand of CAYXQY010000013.1, from coordinate 37,866 downwards.
GAGAACCTGTCGAAAAAAACCCTTGAGGAGATGAACAACCTCTTGTCTCCCGGACAGGTGGTCCCTCTGGCTGAAGATGCGTACAGATCCTATGGAAGGGAGGGAGAAACACTGAAGGTGCTGGGCGGTGCGGTGAAAAATATGCGGAATGCATTTAAGCGTGGAACGTACGACACACTGTTCATTTCAAACGTCCGTGTCAGCGGAATCTCGCTGCCATTCGCATTCACCGGTGGTGAGAAGGTAGACCGCATTGTGAATTGTAAACTGGATCTGCTGAATAGCGGTTTGATGGCCATTGGAAGCAATGAAATTGATGTCACACTTGTCCCCCCTGATCCAGGCACCTTGCCGCACTATTCAATGAAAACAAAAATTCAGGCTGCCCGACCGGACGGAAACAGTGGTCTCGTCTTTGGACAGAATAACACCGTTTACCTGAGAGCGGGAGAAAACCTACCGATAAATCAGGTAAGAAACCGCCCTCCCCTCAAAATAAATGGGAAGGGAACGGTCCTGCATAACGAAACGGGACTGCCAATTAAACTGACAAAAAAGTCAAAAAATTGTAAAATCACCACCAACGGCGAGGTCACGGACAACGGGGAAGACAACGAGATCAAGCGTATAGACTGAAGATCCTGTTTATCGTATTCGGAATTACATATCGGTTTAATTGAGGGCTCACGGGACAGGAGGAACCCCGGAAGGGCATCGAATTTACTGAACTCAGAATCCTCTATTTCTGAGAGGGAAACAGAGTATGTGCAGGATACCACTCTTACAGACAATTCTGTTTGTGACAATTCTCATCCCAATGACAGCATCTTCCGTTCTCTCCGGACCGCCTGACAGGGAGGTCAATCCGTACCCCGAAACTCCTGAAGAGATTGCGTCATACAGGAAGCACCTCATTAAAACATATCACGAGCAGAGTCATTATTCGGACCAGGTGATCAACATTTCCTCGCTAAAGGAGCTTGCCGAATACGCGGGAAAAAGCGAAATGCATGTAAGGATGAAACCGGGAGTTTACGAAGTAACGGTGGATAATTATAAACAGTTTGTGAAAAAGGGATTGGAGGACCGACACACCCTCTTTCTTTTTAACGGAACGAACAGCTACTTTGATCTGAAGGGGGTGGAGATTAAAACAGACTCCGGGATTCCCGCACTGATCGGGGGAGGTAAAAATTATTCGGACGTGAAAGTGGATGGAAAAAACCTCATTCTCGAGGGGCTAACGGTCACCAACGTCGGGAACGATCCTTCGGGCCCGGCGGGACATGTCTCGACGTTCAGTGTCAGAGGGGAGAAGAATCTTTTCCACGGTCTAAGGCTCTACACAAGGGGATCTCGTCCGTATGGATACGTAGATGGTCGTACCCCATATGCTCACTGGGGAATCAGCTCGCAAAAAAGAGCTTCTGTAAACCCGGCCGGGGGAAGTAACAATGTTTACGTGGATTTCGAAATATTTCAGCGTGCTTCCGGCCACGCTCTTGCCTGGTCCGGAAAAGGAGACATGAGTAACACATTCATCAATTGTCGTATTGATGGGCAGGTTCGGATGACCGATGATATTTTGAACAGAACCGAAGGAGGTTTTTTTACCGATCGGGCCGAGTTACCGGAGGAGTTCGACCTTTCGAAACACCTGCAACCAGGGCGGCTCACCGAATTGTCCGAGGATATATTCAGGTCGTATGGAACGCCGGAAGGGACACTCAAGATCCTTGGTTGTCAGGTGTTTGGTGGTAGAGATGCAGTCAAGAGAGGAAACTTCGACATCATATTCATTTCAAATACAAGATTTCACGGGGTCATGCATGGTCCATTTCTCACGACCGGGTCCGAGAGAACAGAAATTGTCAATTGTGAGGTGGACCTCCTGTCTCAGCATTACGTGCGGTTGTTTGGCGGTACCGGGGTCCAAATGGACGTCAAACTGGTTCCACCTTCACAGAAAATTTTACCGCAGTATGATAATGCAACGAAACGTCAGGCCATCCGGAATTCTCGTACGAAATCCAGATCCGGATTAATAAAGGGACAGGGACACAAAATATCTCTTCGTGGGGACAAAGAATCGCTCCGTGTCGAGGAGTGGTTCCCACTAAAAATAACAGGCGAGCGGATCCGGGTGCGGAATGAAACAGGCCTGCCCATTTTGCTGACGAAAGAGGCGCAGGATTGTCGGATTATCACCAATGGTGAAGTAACGGACCGGGGTAGGCAGAATCAGATTCAGCAGGTTGATTGAATACCGAAAAACAACAGGGGATCCGGAAAGACAATCAGTGGTCAGCCGCAGGGGATAACCAATTCCACACCTGCATGGGAAAGACGGACGGGAATTTGTAGACGCATTTCTCAACGATGGAGTTGAGGAGGAAACGGAAGAAAATGATCCGAATCACCCGGATTCAAGGGATTTCAAGCATCTGGAAGCGTACGAGAACATCGAGCTCAGGATTGCTGATAGATAGGGAAACAATCCGGCTTGATCAGCTCGAACGATGCCCGTCGGAAACGGTTCAGGAAACCGATATGCACCTGATGACACCCTCGATGAACCTATGGTCCTGTTGCAGATGAACGAAAATTAATATGTGTAAATACCCGAAATGGTTGTTGAGAGCTGGTCCCGTATCCGTGGCCGTGCTTTTCCTTTTTCTACGAGGTTTTTCTCCCGCTGCTGCGTTAACGATCGTCAAAGACGGTACCCCTGAATCGATTATCGTGTCAGGTCAGTCCACGCAGGTCGAGCGGTTCGCCGTAAATGAATTGCGGGACTACATTCAGAAGATCACGGGCGCCCGATTGGAGGACCGGAAGTCGTTACCGGAGGAAAGGAACAGAATCATCGTCGGGAACGTCCATGGTATGCCCGGAACGGAAACGTACTTTGACGACGCTGCTTCAGATGAGGCATTTGTCGTAAAGATTCTGGATAAAAACACCCTTCTTTTGCTGGGGAACTGCCCCCGTTCCACACTTTATGCCGTGTATGACTTCCTGGAGGAGCTGGGATGCCGGTTTTTTGCCCCGGATCTGGCGTTTTACGAGGGGGATCATGAGCACGTGCCGAACAAGGCGTCTATACAGGTAAAAAGTTTGGATGTTTTCGAAGAGCCGGTCTTTGAATACAGAACAACCCATTTTTCTCCACCGGACTGGTCGACCAAAATGCGTCTATACCCGAGTCGTGGGGCAGACAGCCCGAAACGGGGGCTTGTATCTACCCACAGCGGACACAATCAGGAACAGTTCATTCCTTCAGACAAATACTTCGACGACCATCCGGAGTGGTTCGCTTACATTCCCGATAAATCCGACCGGTCGATTGTTAGAAGGCCGGAGAGATACAACTGGCAGGGTAATTATTCCAGCAGCAAAATCTCGATGGTAGCGGGAGACGCTGTTGAGACGTACGTGGAAAATTACATCGAGTTCGTGAGAGAAACACCCGGCGGATGGTACTACGATGTACAGCTGAAGGATGGGCTCGGGTGGGATCATCGTGAGGAAGCCCTCAAACGATTTAATAACCCGGCGGAACAGCTTGCGTACCTCACGTCCGTGTTTGCGGAGCGACTCTATGAAGTCGACCCTTCTGCCCGGGCAATTCTTCCCGCCTACGCCCAGGTACAGGTCCCCCCGGAACGGAAGATCCCTTTCAAGTACGATAACGTACGTATCGCATACTACACGTTCGGGCGAAGATGGCACGCGCCCATTTACGAGAAAAAGGAGCATCTTCGATGGAGAAAGGACCGACCACGCTATCACTTCATTGACCATCTCAAACGGTGGCAGAAGGTATATCCCGAAGTTCCTCTCTACGTGGTAAATTACTACAACAAAGGTGCGTTCAGGTCGCTTCCGGTCCAGTTTCAGCGGCTTATACCCAGGGAATACCGGTATTACAGGAAGATCGGTGTCGACGGAGTGCAATTCCATTATCTCAGACCGTACGACAACTGGCTGGTCACTGAATTAAACGCCTACATTCATGCAAAATTAGCATGGGATCCAGACCGGGACGTGGAGGCGCTTATCCGTGATTATTGCAGGAAACGCTATCCCGGGGCCGGAAAGATCATGAGACAGTACCACGCTTCTATGAGAGAGATCATGATGCGGTTTGGACGCCACGGGTCATGGTCATACAGGGGAAAGCACGAAGATCTTTACCAATCGCTCGAAGACATGAAAAAGCCGAAAGCACTGATCGATCGAGCGATTTCAGAGGTCAGAACGCCAACAGCCAGGAAGCGCCTGGAACTGCTTCAGACCTCATGCAGATACGCGGAACTGGAAATCAAAGCCTACGTTCAGGCGGACCGTGCCAGGAAGTATGACAACGGAACGATAGAACTGGATTCGCGGGCACGAAAAAAACTGGTCAATCGGGCCCTTGCTACAAAGAACGAAATGTTATCTTTTCTGGATGATCCCGGAGAAGTCCAGGGCGTAATTTCAACGACACCAGCCCAGAAACGTCGATTCCAGCGAGATATACAAAATCGTTTTCAACGCCTAACTGACAGGCTGGGCTTCGAATCGGGAAATATCGAGGACCCCCTGGATCCTGGTATGGAAGAGTAGTCCTCCATCGGCGTCCTGTTATTGACATGTGGTGCCGTTATAATCATACCCCCTTTTCAGAACGGTTCTCATTACGCTTCATTGACACGTCGGAGCGATGACGAAACGAATCCCGGGGCAGAAGAAATACATAAACTCCTCTCTGACAATCTGGACGGAAATCGTTCCGGTGTTAATTATCGGGCTTCTTCTGGTTGGTTCTGTACGAGCCGACCCCGTTTCGGTCGGAGGCGAACGGGTTCAGTGGCGGCCGGTCGTGGTGGATGTCAGGGGACCCGAGATGGCGGAGTCGGACTCGGCTCCCAATCCGTTCCTGGACGTGCGACTGCGCGTGGACTTTACCGGTCCGGAGGGTCAGACGTACGAAGTACATGGATTTTTTGCCGGTAACGGAAGGGGAAGTGGGACCGGACGCACATGGCGGGTGCGGTTTGCTCCCGATCAGTCCGGGAACTGGACGTACAGGGTGTCGTTCCGACGGGGTCCTCATCTCGCAATCCAGCCGGGAACGGACGGAGATCCTCTGCCCCCGGACGGCTGGACCGGTTCGTTTTCCGTGGAGGAACCCACGCCGAATGCCCCCGGTTTCTTTCGTCGAGGGTTCCTGCTGTACACGGGATCACATTACCTGCAGTTCGAAAACGGGGACTACTGGATCAAAGGAGGAACGGATTCCCCGGAAAATTTCCTGGCCTACGGCGGGTTTGATGGGACCAGCGGCGTGGAGAAGGCGTTTGATCAGCAGGACCACGAATCGCAACTGCATGATTACACCCCGCATGAGCGTCACTGGCGTACCGGGGATCCGGACTGGGGAAACGGGAATGGAAAACGCATCATCGGGGCGCTCAATTACCTGTCGTCCAGGCACGTTAACTCCATTTACATTCTGACCATGAACATCGGAGGGGACGGCCAGGACGTACACCCGTGGATTGGTTCCCCGGAACCGGGAGGGTCATCGGATAACGACAACCTGCACTACGATGTCAGCAAACTGAAGCAGTGGAACACGGTCCTTGAACACGCTCAGAAAAAGGGAATTTTTCTTCATCTTGTTCTCAACGAAGCGGAGGAGGCCAACAAGCGGGAGCTGGATGATGGCGAACTGGGGCCGGAACGAAAGTTGTACTATCGGGAACTGATCACCCGGTTCAGTTACCTCCCGGCCCTGCAGTGGAACATCTGCGAGGAGTATAACCTGAAATTCGACCTGGGCCCGGAGCGGGTGAATGCATTTGCACGGTATATACAGGAGCTTGATCCGTACGGGCATCCGATCACCGTCCACTCCGCAGGGGATCCACGCGAGGAACTGGCGTTTACGTTTGGTAACGGGCTGTACGGCATCACCTCGGTTCAGTTGAACCAGCGTCCGATCGATCGAATCACGGAGGACATCCGGCGTGCGACGGAGGAAGCCGGTCGTCCCCTGCCCGCGTCCATGGATGAGTTCACTATTGACACGGGTCAGAATCGATCCTGGGTACCGGTGGACGACGCGGAAAAACACCGGAAACGAAAAATCTGGCCGGCGTATCTGTCGGGGGGACAACTGGAGTTTATCCTGGAAGGTCTTCTGAACGTGAATCGATTTAACACCCCGGAACGCGAGCAGCTCTGGCAGGATCTCTGGCACGCCCGTTCATTTCTGCTCGAGCACCTGCCGTTTCAGGACATGGAACCGGCGGATGAGCTGTTATCGTACGAATCACTCCATCACACCCGCGGTCAGGTATTCGCGAAAACCGGGACGGTTTACGCCGTGTACCTGCCGAACGCAGCCCGGAACGCCTCGCTGGACCTCTCCGCAGAACCGTCCGAAACCGGGTTTGAGCTCCGCTGGTATAATCCCCGTAACGGGAAGCTGTCCTCCGGTTCGCAAACGGTTCCGGGAGGCGCGGAGTATAAAATTGGAGATCCACCCTCCTCGCCCACGCAAGACTGGGTGGTGCTACTGAAAAAAATCAATTGAGGCCCATGCTGTTCTTCTGTCTGAAGAAATTTCCTGCCATATTTTACAACGCAAACAGGTTGATTCGAACAGAAGGAGCCTCTCTGATGAGGTGGATCCCCAATACGATTGCTGGTCAACAGTATTGAGGGTCAATACATTGAAGCCTTTTCCGATCATCGGTGAATGAACTTTAACGTTTATTTGTTGTGAACACGTTTCTAAAGCCTTCTTTCGTCGCTGCTTTTCAAACGGATCGCATGTCCGCCAATTAGTTTTTGGGGACTACCGGATGTTTGTTCTGTTTATCTGGCCGTTATCCACTAACGTCGGTCTGAGGAGATGGCCCTGGATGAATTTGGGGTTCTTCGCCGCGAACCTGGGGACGTACCTGTTGCTTCTCTTTCAACGCGGGTCGCTTTTTCTACCGGAGGGGATTGCCAGTCAGTACGGTTTGAACCCGCAGTTTTTCGAGCTGCATCAGCTGATCACCAGCCTGTTCCTCCATGCGGGTCCCGGCCATCTTCTTGTCAATCTGATTTTTCTCTGGGTGTTTGGTAATCCCCTCAATGACCGACTCGGTCAGTTCTGGTACTTCGTCTACTATCTGGCGGGGGGGATCCTTGCTGGATTCGGATTCCTTCTGTTACAGGGACAATTTGCCCCCGCTATCGGGGCGTCCGGAGCGATTGCGGCGGTTGTGGGCGGTTACTTTGTTCTGTTTTCCCGCAGTGAGATAAAAATCTTTATTTTGCTCTGGGGTCGGTTTAATAAAATTCATTGGGTGGATTCCACAGCCGTCATCATTTTTTATGTCCTGTTGGATGTGTTGCGAATCATTACTGGATCGGGTGGTGTGGCATGGAGCGCACACATCACCGGATACCTTGTGGGTGGGGTGGGCACCTACTATCTTGCACGGTACGAAGTGATTTCGGTGGATGAGTATTCGTTTCTTTCGGATTGATGGGACGAAATGACGTGAAGGCGTGAGTTGTGAATCGTGAAAAACTGAAGGGCGTGTGGCAAACAGGCGACCGGCGGGCCGGGGTTTTCAACCGGCGGGAACTGCGCGGGTTCCAGGCTTTTCCACTGCTCTCGTTTCGCTGGAACCCGACTCGTGAGGTCAGTGTGTCCGGGATGATTTTTTACTTTGTTTAGTTGAAATTTAATTTCCCCCAAAACATTGAAGCGGTGGTTTTCTAATTGGTTTGTACAATATTTTATATTCGTTCTTCCTTGCAATCGGTAAGGACTTTCATGTAACCACTCTTTCTGGGGTTCTCGCAGTTCCTCACCAATTTTCCATCGGTCCGCACCGTCGTTGTACCAGAGCCGCAGATAGCTACCTGTTTGTGTGAACGGACTCCGGGACCCTGCCGGTTCGGCCGGGAAAAGCTTCTGTTCGACGATCTGAGATCGATCCGTGATAGGATACCTGACGGAGGGGTTTATAAATCCGGATTCAGGTTGGACCTGATCCGAAAGTCATCAACGCTGAAGTGGAAATATCCTGCGGTCAACATTTCGCCCCCACTTCCTGTTCCATTTCAAAATACAGTTGATTTACCGCTATATGGGTTGAAATGAGCTCGTATTTCTCTCGCTCCGGTACGGCTCTTTGGTGATCGATTACATTGAATTGAGTGATTCTTTTCGACTCCTAATTGAGTGAATAAATCTTTTGAGTTTTATATTGTATCCAGCCGTAAATGTTCTGAGCCTGCGCCGATCCATGACATTTGACAATATCTCAATACTTGGCATAATAAGTAAATTGCAATCAGGAGTTCTGCTATACATTTGCATGTGGATGGAACAAGAACCGTCCGCCATTCGTGAAATGTCATTCTGGTACAGGGGGTTCAAGATGAGATACGGGACGATTTCTTCGTTTATATTGGTCCTGTTGGGAGTGGTGTTCTCAATTCAAATATCAGTTTCAGCTCAAGATTTTGAAAATTCCTACATTGGTGCAGCGGGAGGAATTTATAATCTTTCGATCAGGGGAGCTGATGGCGTAGACGATGACGTTGTTGATTTCGACGAAAAGAGTTTCGCTTATAAAGTTTATGGGGGTAGACGGTTTAGCAAACATCTGGGTTTGGAATTGTCAGTCGTTGATTACGGAGAGCCGGAAGGGAGCGTTTTCGGCGACGATCTTACAGTGGATGAATGGGGCTCCACCCTGCATGGCGTGTTACACGTTCCTACGGAACTACAGGAAAATGTGACATATTTTGCCAAGGCCGGTCCGGCCTGGATCAATCAGGATGTGGATGCTGAAGCCACTGTCTCAGGCAATACGGTCAAAATAAGTAAAACAGGAAGTGGTTGGGGGGCCAGCTTTGCCGCTGGAGCCAATATCTTGCTATCTTCCGATCTCTCTTTGCGATTTGAAGCTGAAGGTATTTTTGAGGTGGATGATGACGTGGATACGGACCGATATATAGGATTTGTTGGTTTGCAGTATCATTTCAGGGATTAACTGCACTTTGATCTGTTACGTTCCGTGTCTTTCTATACGTTTCCCTGAATCGTTCTATATCATAGGATCCGTACCTTTGTATGAACAGATACTCTGCCACCCGAAGTGCGTGACGGTCAAAGAAAAATACCAGTATAATCATTAAAAGAGCTGGAGATAAATGATACTGAGGTATTATTGGCGAAAACATTTTTAATTATTAACAGAAGGATTAAATGGTCTATAAGAAGCTTATTTCATTGACAAAGCAATAACGAGCATGACCCGGACAAACATACATTTTTTGACTGAAGCCGCTTTCCGATGAAATCCAGACAGTAGAATGAGCGCGTATACAAAAATTTACATTAACTTAAGAATGTTTTATCATGATTAGATCCTCAACAATTTTGTAAATCACATTTCAGGATATGTAGCTCATGGGACTTATCAAAAATGTACTTCCCGATTCCGTTTTAAGTTGTTTTGAAGATTCGTTCGAAGAAGTTGAAGATCTTAAAGGTGAGATCCATGATCTTCATTCGAAGGTTGAGGATCTGGAAGATAAGATCGATCAACTAATGAAGGGGAATCAGGCATCTGTTCCCGAACGGGAAGAACAGGCGTCCTCCACGGATGAAGATAACACCGAGCAATCCCGGGTCTCACCAGATACACTGAAAAACATGAGGGACCGGTTTGATCTCACCCAGAAGGAACTTGCGGATCTTTTGGATGTATCTTCCGCATCGATAACAAGTTGGGAAACCGGGAAGACGAAACCCGGGAAAAGCAACAAAGAAAAGATCGTCGCCCTCCGTGAGAAGTCGAAGAGGGAAGTGGACGAACTTCTTGATCGAGAAGAAGATTCCTCGAATTCCACCGCAGAGGAGATCCGGTCAATCCGAAAAAAGAATGGCTTAAATCAGAAGGAGTTCGCGGAAAAACTGGGGGTATCCTCGGGAACCGTCTCGAATTGGGAAACGGGTTCAACCAGTCCGCGTCCAGGTCGACTGGAGGAGATCAGGAACCTCGATGTTGAGGAGGAAACTGAAGGAGAAAACGATACGGACCTCGGGTTCTCGGCTGAATACATCAAAGAACTACGTGAGAAACACGATTTAACCCAGTCCGAATTGGCGGATGAAATTGGGGTATCATCGGCTACCGTTTCCAACTGGGAACGCGGAAAGAGCAGCCCGGGCACATCCGCAGTCGAGAAGCTACGCAAGCTGTAGGTCTTAAGAATACGACTGTATTGATTGAAGGATTCATGATTTTCTACGGAGGTTGTGGAAAGAAGGGTCAAGGTGACGTTTACTGCGGAGAATGTAGTCATGGTATGACGACCGTAAACCTTATAAACGTGAATACGAAGACGATCAATGTGTTCAGGAGAATACCTCGGACAACCTGTGAAATCCTCCTGCTATCTCTTGTGTGTATTCTATTAATGACCAGTCATGGTCGTACGAAACCAGCCCCCCCTACAAAGCAGGATCAGGAACCGATCTGGTCGATTAATTTCGAACACTCCCCGACAGACTCCGAGTTTCTAAAGCATCCACGGCTGGGGCTTGCTCCCGGTGAAGGGGTGGAGGAATCAACCGCCCTCCGAACCGAATACGTCGGGTACGACCGCGGTAGCAAACGGGTAATACGGATCATTGATTTACCCGAGAAAATGGACGCAGCCACACTGAATTTCGATGTGAAGTTTGGTCAATCATTTCAGTTTGTCAGAGGAGGGAAGCTACACGGTTTTGGTCCAAAACGAAGAATCACGGGAGGTCGGGAAATGAAGCCGGATGGATGGAGTGCACGAATTATGTTCAAGTCCAAAGGCCGTGTAAACACGTATACCTACTGTCAGAACAAAGACTCGAAATATGGGGTCGGTGGAAAAAAACTGCAAAATTTCAGGTTCGAGCGAAATCAGTACTATTCAATTTCACTGTATGTACGATTAAACGATCCAGAGAAAACGAATGGGGTATCAATGATTTACGTAAATGGGACTCCGGTCGTCAAAGATGACAATATCCAGTTCAGAGCAGTTGAGGGAGAAAAAACCTTGATACAGAAGTTCCTGTTCAGCACATTTCACGGTGGAAGCAACCCCGGTTGGGCACCGAAAAGAGAGGATGGAAGTTATGCTACCGTGACTGCTTATTTCGATAATTTTTCCGTCCACCCGGGAAAATACATCAGGGATCATTGACAAGAAGAGATGCCTTCCTCTTTAGAACATGAAAATCGATACAAACCTCCCAAAGAAAAAGTGGACTTCTTCGCAAACACCTGGTATTACCCCAATAGAACGAGTTCCGAAGGACTATTTTGTCACTGTTGTTCACGGTCAAACATTGTCTTACGATATCTGTTCGTTAAGCGGATTTCGGTCCATTTCGAATGTTATATTCTGACGGAGGAACCACGATGACCTTCAGTCCTACGGCACAATTGCGTCTGGTTCTTTTGCTCGTGGTGACAGGTTTTCTGATGGTTTCGTCCGTTGTACAGGCTGGAGCACAAACAGCGATCTCGTCACCGTACGAAGAAGTAAACTGGGATCAGGTGGTGTACCACAAAGCGGCATTGCACGTTCACACAACCGAAAGTGACGGTGCACACTCCCCGGCCGATTCCATACGGGCACATCGCGAACTGGGATTTGACGTGCTTGGCATTACGGACCACGCCAGCCACGAACCTCACGAAACAACGTGGCCCTGGGAAGAGTACCCGGTGTTTGACGAAAAACCGCAGTGGGTGCACAGGCATGATGGAATCGAGCGAAGTGCCTACTACAAAAACACGGAACTCGTGGCCATCAACTCCGCCGAGATCGACACTCACAATCATGTCATCAGCCTGTTCAGCAACGCGGCCTATCCCGGAAGCGAGATCAGCAAAGCCCTCGATATGATTGGAGACAAAGACGGGTACAGCTGGTTCGCCCACCCGAGCTGGCACGACCGTGGGAATCAACCCGAGTACTATATTTCCTATTTTGACCGGTACCCTTCCATGAACGGTCTGGAGGTCGGTAACACGCACGCCGGTGATTCCTACGATACGCACCTTTGGGATGAGTTGCTTTCCCACTACGGAACGGATCGTCCCGTCCACGGATTGGTGGTTAGCGACGACCACACGAGCGGCAAACGTGAAAAAAACGGGGGATGGATCTACGTTCTCGCCAGTCCGTCTCCCGAGCCCGGAACCATCCACCGGGCCATTGAGAACGCTCGTACGTTCTGGGTGATAAACGGTCACAGCCCTATGGAGGATTTTGATGTTCGTGTACGTTCGCTCCGGACGAAAGAACGTTCGATCCACCTCGACGTTACCGGGGAATACCGGGAAATCCGGTGGATGCATGAGGGCAAGCAGGTGGAAGAGGGAACAACGTTCACGTACGAAGCACAGCAGAGCAACCCGGAGTATATTCGCTTCGAAATCTGGGTGGACGGCGACCTGTCGAACATCGAAGAAGCAAACGTACTTGGTTCACAACCATTTTACTTCGCGGATCGAGACGAATGATCGTAGTGGACGAACGCGGAACAGAGATCCTTCCGGAACAATGCCGGATCCGATTTCAATCTATTTTACGATGATAGATTCCGGTAGAATGAATATGTTTCATATGATGACTGTCCCGTATGTACCGAAACGTGACGGGAAACAGGCTGGAAATCCAATGAAACATGCACTGGTCGCAGGTATTATACGAAACATCCTCGGATTGATACTGGCCATGTTTGTCGTGGTCCCCGGAGCCACGGCGGATGCACCTGAATTGTCCCACGACAAATTCCTGACGCTTCACGAACAGCTCACCCCGGAGCGTGGAGACAGCTGGCGTACGCTTCCGTGGAACACTTCCCTTCTCAAGGCGGTCAGGCAGGCCACGGAACAGAAACGCCCGGTGTACATGCTTGTGCGCAGTGGCCACCCGCTGGGCTGTGTCTGAAACAACGGTATCGCCGATCGTGCGTCGGCCTTTCAGGACGAACAGGTCCTTGACGCACTCCGCAGCAAGTTCGTGCCGGTTGCAATCGACCAGCATATTCATCGACGGTTAAAGGACGAAGAAGGCAAGCTGTTTGCGCGGGTGTTGAAACAGGCCGGTGAAGGTCTGGACGGTCGTTCCCAGGGGGTGTATATTTTTTCACCGTCCGCCGAACTGCTCGCTCACAGCAATACGACCGAAGCAAAACATGTGAAACAGTTGATGGACCGGGCTCTTGAGAAATACACACCCGGCGTATCCTCCGTCAATATTGACAAAACGTCTCCCGACCAACACTACTTCGCCGAACCTCCGGACGGTACGGTCGTACTTGACGTCACTTCGAAGGTGCTCGGAGGGTACGAACATAGCGAGGACCGTCGTGAGGAAATCTATCAGAAATCCATGGGATACGATCATCTCTGGCTGCGACGGGACGAGGCGAAAGCGATTGCCCGGGGAACGATTCCCGAGGCGGTCAGCAAACGGATCGTTCGTTTTCACCTGGTGGACAACACGCGCGGTGAACCCCCGTACTGGCATTCGGATGAAATCCGGGAATTCGACCTCTCTCTTGAGAACGGTCGGATCAGGGGACACGTTCATCTGGAAACCGATGACGGGGAGCGAGGATATGAAGCCGAGCTTCTCGGATACGTCGAGGGCGGGAACGGTATTTTAAAACGGATCGATATTGTTGCTCACGGAATGTTCTGGGGGGAGGGCCGGTACACCGGCGGTGCGCCGGAAGGTAGGTTTCCGTTTGCCGTTACGTTCCGCCTGGCGGAAATGAACTGTACGGCCGATTATGTCCTCCCCGGCGCCGCAAGGGGTGGGCTGCAGTCCTACCTGCGGTGAATTGAGCAGAGGGGTTTGTACAATGCACATGTTTCAGGTGGGCAAAAAATCCGTTTGGGCTCGTGTCTCCTGTACACGGCAGGGGGTAACCCTCTCTGTTCGTTTTTTGGGTGCTGGTTCCGTCGTCGAGATAGTTGCCACCTCGGGCCGGATTTTTAAGCAGTTTACAATACAATTGATGATTGAGTCTGCCATTTATTACCGCTGGATCGTCGGTATCCTTCTCGTTTTCGGTATCATGATTCCGGGTGCATGTGATGCGGTATTTGCCTCCCCCGATGAGCGTGGTCGAATATTTTATGTCTCACCGAACGGGAATGACGCGTGGTCGGGGCGACGAAAACGTCCAAATCAGAACGGGACGGATGGTCCCTATCGGACGATTCAACGCGGGGTTTCCAACCTCAAACCAGGTGACGTACTGGCAATTCGAAGAGGAACCTACCGACAGCAGGTGGACGTAAGCGGGGTGAAGGGAACCGAAGAAGCCCCGATTCAGATTCGTGCTTACCGAGGCGAGGCGGTGACCCTCGACGGTACGGAACCTATCGATAAAACGTGGAAATCGTTTGGTCGAGGAATCTATAAAACGAAAGTAGATGAAATGACGGCTCCCGTGTTCTGGGAGGAGTACATGCTGATGCCGGCACGCTGGCCGGATGTAACATCCGCCCTTGTGAGCGACCGAGAAGTGTGGTCGATGATCGATCCGGATGGCTGGCGCGGGATGGGGACGGACAGTCGTTACGGCCTTCTCAAAGATCCAGCCCTTGCAGAGTTGAACGTGGATCTATCGCAGGCTCGGCTCGGAATCAATCGTACGTGGCTGTTCTGGCCGAGAGTGGCCACAGAAAAATGGGCGGATAAGCAGACCATTGTCTACAAAAAAGAACTTGGCCGGTTTGTGGATGAAACGTGGCGTCAGGACGCCTCCTGGAGGGGGACGCACTATTTTCTGTACGGCGCTATCGACCTGCTCGATACGCCGGGAGAATACGTGTACGAACGGGACCGTCAACGTCTATCCGTCAGGACACCGGAAGGAAAAAACCCGGAACACCACCGGGTGCGAGCACAGCGTCGGAAGTATGCCATTCGTGGTCGGGACGTTCGTCATCTTCAAATCGAAGGGCTTGCTCTGTTTGCGAACTCAATGAAGCTCACAAACGCCGATCAGGTCACGTTCAATGACCTGCGGCTACAATACCCGAACCGCCCGATCAGTATAGAGGGAGACCGTAACCGGATCTTACGGTCCAGCATAGGCTTTTCCCTGCAAAGTGCGGTTCATGTGGATGGAGACCGTAATCGGTTGGACCAGCTGGTTGTTCACGATGTGTACAGCGGCGACGGATCGCATGCTGTTCGAGTTTCTCCGGGTTCAAACGGAACGACCATCACAAACAGCACCTTTTTTCATCTGGCTGAAGGAGCGATCCGCCTGAAAAAAGCTCCGGATACGGAAGTACGTCGGAATCATATTTTTCGGACTGGACTGCTACGTGGCGAGTGTTCGCCTGTAATAGCGGGACATCCGGAAGGGAAAGGGGCAGTGTTTGCGTATAACTGGGTTCACGATACGGACACGTGGGGAAAGGGCAATGCGATTGCACTCAGAGCCGACGATCAATCCCGCAGGACCTCGATCCATCACAACGTCGTCTGGAACAACGGACATGGGATCGTGGCAAAGGGGGATCATCACAGGGTCTATAACAACACCGCGTTCAGCCACTACGCCGCGGATATTGTGATTCCGAGCCGTCCGGAGCCGAAGAAGTTTTTCGACCAGGCTCCGTTGCTGGAGGAACAAAACCAACATACGGAAGTCATGAATAACGCGGCGGTGACGTTTGCGGAATGGGCGTTTCAACCTCTTCGTCAACCTGGAGGCGTTCTATCACACAACTACCAATCCCCCGACTTTCAGTTAACGGATGTCCGGAATCATGACTTTCGCCCTCAGGCTGATTCTCCGCTTGTAGATGCCGGTCACACGATTTTGTCCGATCATTCTTATCAGGGGGAAGCACCGGATATCGGGGCCTACGAACACGAGGGTTCTCGCTGGGTACCCGGCGCTACGAACGGGGTGCGGATTGTTGCGAAACGTGACAACGGGGGTTCGATCAAAATTACAGTACATCTGGATCATCCACCGTTCAGGGAAACCCGGATGGAGTTTTTTTTATCAAAGAATAAAAACGCCGACTATCAGATACAGGGAACAAAAAAGGTACGATTCACGCGGCGTAACTGGTTCAGGCCTCGAGAATTCGTGGTACGGGCGCAGGATGAACGTGGTAACGTTGTTCTACCGCTGGTCTTCGAGTCGCCGATGCTGGGAGAGGCAAAAGTCCGGATGGATCTCAGGGCGAAAAAGAAGGATCGACAGCAGGTGTCATTCAGCCGACCGATGACCCTGAAACGCATTCGAGGATTCAACGAGAACGGATTTCTCCGGCACCCACAGGGATTGTTTTCCCTGCCGACCGATCAACCCTTCGGTGATCTCAAGAAACCGACCGGGTCTTTGATTCAAAACCCGATATTTGAAAGCGGGGGTCCGGACCATGTTGAAGGTTGGACGTTTCACCGTAACGGAGCACCGGAAGGAACGGACCACGGGTGGACGGACACGGGATTTACCGGTAGCGGTTGCGTTTTCCTGGAAGTTCCAACAGGAAACGGAGATGATTTTTGGCCGCAATGGCGACAAAGCTGGCCGTTAGAAGGTACCGGCCTGAAGGGAGGGGCTCCCGTTGTTCTGAACCTCTGGATGAAGACAGACGACGTAAGCGGTGACGGAAAATGGCAGGGCGCCCGGGCCACAATCGAGTTTTCCGATCAGGAGGGGAATCGACTGAAGCGCCTGCAAAGCCAATCAACACTTCATGGAGATACGGAATGGAGACCGGTGGTCATCAAAGGAACCATTCCGGAAAATACAGCGAAGGTGACGTTGCGCATGATGCTTTCTTCAGCTTCAGGGCGGGTGTGGTTCGATCGAGTGGAGCTTCAACAGCTACAATACAGAAGCTGGCGGACCCTTACCGAGCGCTGGAACAACTAAACAAATTCCGTTCCCCTCAGGCGACACGTAGTACACACAACCTGCACTGCGGTGAGCCGGGAAACTGCCACATGGCCTCCCTCCTTCTTCTGTGGTCTCGTTCCTGCAAAACCTCGATAACATCCCTCCGGAGGGCGAACGTAGGAGTAGGATTGCTCTTCCCCGTTTTGATGTTATAACTAAAAACCAAAAAGACGGTCTACTCCTGTTGAAGAGCGCTATTAAGTGAGATGGACTCCTCTGCATTCAGTGAAATGGTGGTCCGATTGTTTTTGTATCGTACATTCGTGGTCACGGGAAGTTCAGCGTGAAGAACAGCATTGTCCAATGTACCCTCGGACCAAACCATGTCAACGGTTAAACCCCCACGGGCATTCAGGCCGTTAACGGAACCCGTATCCCATGTTTGAGGAAGAGCAGGTAATAACTTGATTGAATACCCATCAATGGGGTTGCCGAGGTGCGATTGTAAGAGCATCTCGGCGATACCTCCTGTGAAGCCAAAGTTCCCATCGATCTGGAATCGCGAGTATGTGTTGAACAGATTGGGTAACATGGATTTTCGGAGAAGTTCGAGACTGTGTTTATGCGCTTGCTTCTCCTCTGCAAAACGGGCGAAGAAATTGATTAACCACGCTCGGCTCCAACCCCGCGAGCCCCCTCCATGTTTCACGCGGCGGTCGATCGTCTTCTTCGCTGCCTCGTAAAGATCAGTGTGCTTCGGAGTGATCAGGTTGAAAGGGTGAACACCAAGCAGATGGGAATAATGTCGATGTCCGGGGTCAGTTTCTTTATAATCCTTTATCCATTCCTGGATCGTTCCGTTTTCTCCGATTTGAAATGGTGGTAAGCGGTCGATCGTCGATTTGATCCGATCACGCAGTTCGGCGTCGGTCCCAAGAATGCGGGCTGCCTGTTGGGTTGCTTCAAGCGTCGCGCGAGTTAAGGTATTGTGATACGTCGAGCCGTAAGTGATTCGTACGTTCCCTGCATTCGGATGATAGTAGCCGGTTTCTGGAGACGTTGAAGGTGCAACGACGAGATGGCCACCCGGCCCCTCTACAAGCTCGTTCAGCTGAAAGCGCGCCTCGTCCACCGAACCAAACACCATTGCCCCCATGCGTCCGTTGCCAAGCGGCAGCGCCTCGACCCATTTTACCACGGGCTCGTCATACCAGAGCCTGTGGAGCGTCTCTCCCGAAGCGACCGACGTGCCGACACTACCGACCAGAACCAGTGCAGCAACAATGCATGCGATACATCGTTTTTGTGGAATCAAGTGTAGAAGGGACAATGAAAAGTGATGGCCAATATAAGAAAAACAAGTCCACGGATGATCCAGTAAAACTTGGCGGGAAACAAACGGTTTTTCTAAATTGGTGTATTGAGTGCAGTGGAATGCAGGTTCAGCCTGTTCAGTAGCTTCACTTCCGGAAACCATCTGGAGGAGATCATGAGTTTAACCCAGCGTTCTGGAAGTGTAAAGATCCACTTCAACGATGAAGTTTACCATCGTATTTTCTAACAAATCCTCTGGACTTCCCCTCCACATGATCTGATCGCTTGTCCGACCAGACCGCAATTCAACTACGCCGCCAGCAGTACATTCCGGGATGAGGAATATTCGTTCAGGGACCGGAAACGTTCGTAAAACACCACGCACAACTCCATCACAGGCCAAAAGATGAATTAGAATGCGATCGGTTCCAAGAAAAGTCGTTCTAAGCTCCCCGGGATGATGGGAAGAATACCCTGAAACGCTCCCACCTGATTCCGTATGAGGGACCGTTTTTTGAAATAACAACCAATAATACGGATATTGGATCGGTGGGTTGAGTTCATCGTTAAGCTCACGTATAAAACAGTTCGAATTCCGATTGGCCATCGATGAACCGGCCGTATCATGCATCTGATTTAGAAGGAGATTTTCGTTCAGATGAGTCGACATACTCCACATTGCACCATTGCGCATCGCGTCCTATCCCTCTGGCTTCCCCGCTCAATCGGCTGGTTTCTTGCGGGGTTAATATTGACGGCAGGAGTAGCTTCGGCCGAGTCACCTCTCGAGCTCGGTGATCGGCGCGAGCCCTTTGTCGACTCGTGGTTTATCGGCGAACTGAACGGCGACGCAGAGCAGCGATTACATCATCCCACGCCACGCGGCGTGGTGCTCAGGACGGACAGGCCGTGGGAGGGCAACACCTCGGCCTATTTCACGATTTTCCGCGACGATGAAAGGTACCGCATGTACTACCGGGGGTCTGGAAACGGCTCGAGGGAGGTCGTGTGCTATGCCGTTAGTGACGACGGGATCCACTGGCGCAAACCGACACTGGAACTGGTTGAGTTCGACGGATCGAAGCAGAACAATATTATCCATGATGGTCGTGGTGAGCACAATTACGGCCACAACTTTACGCCATTTAAAGACGGTAATCCGGACGCCGAAACCGGGGCCCGCTACAAAGCAGTGGCGAGCACCCATGGGATGTTTGCATTCACCAGCCCGGACGGTGTTGACTGGCAACAGTTACGGGACGAACCGATTATCCCCTCAAGCCAGGGGGCCTTCGACTCACAGAACCTCGTGTTCTGGGACGCTGCCTGGGATGAATACCGCGCCTACTGGCGTGATTTCAGGGACGGACGGCGGGCGATCCGTACCGCCTCGTCAGAAGATTTTATCAACTGGACCGAGCCCGAGTGGTTGAGGTATCAACCGGACACGGCCAAGCGGCACCTGTACACGAACCAGGTCATGCCCCATCCTCGTGCGCCCCACATCGTGATTGGTTTCCCCAGCCGTTATCTCGGGAATCGGGGGTCGCTGGTTGAGGGACTGTTCATGAGCAGCCGGGATCGGATCACGTTTCATCGCTGGGAAGAGGCGTTCATCCGTCCCGGTCCAAACCGGGATAAATGGCAGAACCGAAGCAACTACATCTGGTGGGGCCTGGTCGAGACCGAAACAAAACCCGAGGGGACACCGGCGGTCTGGTCGCTGTATGCCAACGAGGGATATTACAAGGGGAATGATAGCTCGATTCGACGATATACAATTCGGAAAGATGGATTTGTCTCTATCCAGGCGTCGATGGAAGGGGGGCAGTTCATCAGCCGACCGTTCACGTTCGCCGGTGATACGCTAACACTGAACGTTGCCACATCTGCCGCCGGAGCCGTGCGGGTCGAGTTTCAAACACCCGACGGCCGGCCGATTGAAGATCGTACACTGTCGGACTGCGACCTCATTTACGGAGATTCGTTAAACCGTACGGTTAAGTGGAACGGCGAGTCAAACGTGGGACACCTCGCCGGCCGGCCGGTGCAGCTGCGAATCAAGCTCAAGGATGCGGATCTTTATTCACTCAGGTTTCAGTGAGTCTCGATGTCCCTGCCGCCGTGACCATAAAGCAACCAGACATAATCAATAGCGGTTGGCTATTTAAAACCGATCTTAATGGAAGTTCCCAATTAAGACACAAACGTGGTCGAAGGTCTCATATCATACGTATCCCTATCACGCTCCTTCTGTTTGGGGTTTTCAGGGATTCATCTTCTGAAGAAAGAGGACGGATCGGTCCGGTAAATTGTTCAACTGATCCTCGCTTCCGGTAGGAATACGGATGAGCCCCAAGCTCAAGTGGAGGAACGGGGATGGTTTCGGGTGTGCTGGTCGTTCACGAAGCGGTGGTGGAAATGTTTTCCACGGTTTTCTCCACGAGAGATGCCACGTCCAGGTTTTGTTCAGCCCGTTCGAGATCGGATATGCGGGAGCCGGTGGCGGGTTGCTGCGGCATGAGGTAGCTGCAGCAATCCTCGTGTGGCTGGATGGAGATGTCGTACGTATCTATTCTGCGTGCCAGTTCGGAAATGTCGTTCTTGTCGTATCCGAGCAGGGGACGCATTATTGGAATGTCGACGGCATCTTCAATGCTGCGCATGTTGGACATGGTTTGAGAGGAGACCTGTCCGAGGTTTTCCCCGGTGATCAGCGACATGTACTCTTTCCCGTTCGCCACCCGCTCGGCGATGCGTACCATGAACCGGCGGTAGAGGATGATGCGGTATTCGGCCGGAGCCTCCGCCACGATCTCCTGTTGACAGTCAGCGAATGGAACCATGAAAAGTGTGGAGGCGCCCTGGAACTGGTCGAGTTTCTGACGTAGTTCGCGGACTTTTTCCTGCCCCCCACGGTCTGTAAGCGGGAAGCTGTGGAAATGAATAAATGCCGACGGACTGCCACGTTTCATCATCAGGTACGCCGCAACGGGCGAGTCGATGCCTCCGCTCAGCAGTGTCAGTACGGGGCCGGACACCCCAACCGGCAGCCCTCCCACTCCCCGTCGTTTGCGATCGTAAACAAATGTACGGTGTTTCATGACTTCGAGCCAGAGGGTCCATTCCGGATGGTCCAGGTCCACGTCACACCCCCGCTCGTCCACAATTACCTGACCGACCGATTCGTTAATTTCTTGCGAGTTATATATAAAGTCCTTGTCCGCTCGACTTGCCCGGACGGCAAAGTCGTTGAAGGATGCGTCCAGGGCCAGTTTGCATCCCGTCTGCTTCATTTCTTCAAGATCTGTGTTGACGACCTGTGCGATGGCCAGGTACACGATGCCGGGGGTTTTCCTCAACCGCTCCGCCGACTGCTCAAGCTCGGATTCCGGTACCTGAACCACAAACCGTCCCTCCAGGCGAAGGACGTTCGGTGTCTGACCGAGCAGCACGTTCAGCTGGTCCTCGATGTTATCGCGAAGCTGACGTTCGAAACGCCCACGGTTGTCTCCTTTGAGTCCGAGTTCACCGTAATGTAGAACCAGGACACGGGAGCCGGGATCGATTTGTTGCTGTACGGAGGACATAGAGAAGAATTCGTTAATATATAAAGATAACAATTATAGTTTATATCTGATCATATAAACTCTGTTGCTTCCATCGCTCCGTTCACTGTGTTTACGGATGCACAACATCCGTTGATCAGGATCGCGCTTAATGTGAGGAACTGTTCTCCGTCCTTACGGAATTATGGAGTGGGACGGAAAACATGCATTCGAAAATACGTTGAGCATGTACCATGGGGCCCCGCACGATTACGACGCGAAGAGTTTCGTCTACTGGCAGACAGGAAGCGGTGTTCTGTACGTCCCGGAGCGGGTTTCGAGCAGTAACCAGCGCAAACGTTGAACGTGAATAAATTGCTAAAAAATCTGCAATGAATGGGGTCGACCGGATTTGAACCGGCGTTGCTGGATTGAAAGCCCAGTGTCCTAGACCTGGCTAGACGACGACCCCGTTATACGGGTGGGATACTACGATACTACATTTCCCGAATCTGCTTCTTCTTGGATTCCAGAAGGTCATCGACCCGATCCGAATGTGCGTCAGTGATCTCCTGGATTTCATCTTTTGCCCGGTAGAATGCATCTTCCGAAATCTCCCCGTTTTCTTCAAGTTCCTCCGCTTCCTGAATCGCCTCCCGCCGTATGTTCCGGATGGATACACGTGCTTCCTCGGCGAGCTCGGAGGCCCGATCCACCAGTTGTTCCCGGCGCTCCTCCGACAGTTTCGGAATCTGAAGACGTATGACCTGACCGTCGTTGTCCGGTGTCAGACCGAGGTCGGATTTAATAATGGCCTTTTCAATGGATTGCAGGCTCCCGGGATCAAATGGCTTGATCATCAACATCCGTGCATCCGGCACGGCGATGGATGCAAGTTCCTGCAGCGGTGTTTCGGATCCGTGATAGTTAACGGAAATGTTTTCCACCAGACCCGGAGTGGCCTGGCCGGTACGAACCTTTTTCAGTTCGTCCTGAAAAACGTTGACCGCCTTATCCATTTTTTCCTCGGCTTCTTCGATAACGATCTGTAACATCCGACAGACAACACCAGTAAGAGTAGCAAAACAGAGGTACCTACAGGGAACGATCTGCAAATTGGATGTAAAAATATTACGTTATTTTCAATCGAGATTCAAATTATCATTTCGTTCATTAACCGCCCCGTTTCGGTTATATGGAGAAAATACACTGCGTTAAAACCACTGTACAGAATGGAATCCAACATCGAAATGATCTATATATAAATGTATGTAAGTCAATTTTTTTGATTTGTTTGCGAATGGGTAACAGCGTATTGGCCGATGAAGATACTGATCGTCGCGAACCCGGTGTCCGGTTCAGGGACGGCGGTCTCGTCCGCCCGTCGACTTCGGAATGCGTTAAAACAGGCGGGACATGAAACAGAACTGTTTATAACCGGATCGGCAAACGAGGCTGAAACCCGTGCTGCCCGATGTCAGGAAACAAAGGTCGTCGTCAGTGCGGGAGGCGATGGAACGATACGGGAAATTGTGAACGGAATCGACCTCTCCGATCCCCCCCGTCTGCTGGTGTATCCCTGTGGAACCGGCAATGTACTCGCGGAAGAACTGTGCATGCCTCGCGACGTTCCGGGGACGGTCGAACTAATCCAGCGAGGACTTCATAGATGGATCGATGTAGCTTTATGCGGTCAGCGGCGATTCCTGTGCATGGCCGGAATCGGATTCGACGCACGGGTCGTACACGAATTTCACCAGGATCGAGATCGTGAATCCGGGATGTGTTCGTATGCATGTAAGGGGGTTCAGGTCTTCATGACACATGACGAGCGAACCGTCGACGTATACGTTGACGGTACACGACAGGCCGTGGACGTTCCCTTCGTGCAGGTGGCAAACACCCGAAACTACGGGGGGCCGATTCTATTCAGCCCCTCCGCACGCGCGACCGACGGACGCCTTGACGTAAGCTGGCTGGAAACTCGCGGGAAACCCGCCCTGTTCCGCCTGATGCTCTCCAGTTTTCTCGGCCTGCCCAAAATCAATCCGGATTATCATACCGTTCGGGGCCGACATGTTCGAATTAAACCGCGTAATGCGAATCCGGTCCTTCAGCTGGACGGGGATCCGGAACCGAACCCGTCGCACACGTTTTCGATCCAACCAAGAGCCGTACCGTTTTTAACCCCCCTCGCTCGCGGGGCCGGTCACGCATTTAAAACCGGATGGGAAAAATCATGTTGAAAGCGTCGTGTGTGCATCGTACAATACGATGCCTATTTTAACAGGTGCTATAATGTTTGCAGTATACGGAGCGATGGACCTGCGTGTACGATGCCTTCCAACAAACATCCATCGGCCTCCTTCCTCCTGTTGACGTCTGATATTGGCGAGTCATCCGCCCCGACCACGCGTGAAATCAACAATAGTTTGATTCCTGACGTGAAGCGTGGATTTGTGTTTCTGAGTCATTTGTCCTGATTGGTCAAGAATATGAATAAAGAAGCTCGAAACCTTCTTCTCTGGGTCATCGGGATCGTCATCCTGGTCGTGCTGGTGAGTCAGTTTATGCTCGGAAGCCAGTACCAGAAAATTGGGTATCAAACCTTTAAGGAACAGCTTCGAAAGGGGCGTGTGCAGAAGCTGGAGGAGGAAAATGAAGAGCTTCGTGGAACGTTCGCTCCCGGGGAGGTAGAAAACATCCAGATCGACGGCGAAACCGTTTCGGACCCGTCTTTCTCACGGCTTGCAGAGGCACTGGAACAGGGCAAATCCATAAGTGTAAATCGAGAAGATGTACCGGACAGTGACCAAAAATCACTGGACGATTTACCGGATCGGTATTTCCCAACGATTCAGGTCATCGGACAGGACGACAAGAAAACGGTACGAAAATACAAAACCATCCTGCCCTCTTCTCCGGACAACAACCTCCAGGTGCTGATCGATACCGCTCACGACGTGTATGGCAAGCCCGTCCAGAACAACATGGGAACGGAGGGGTCCGAATGGGTTCGTCTGTTGTTGTATGCTACGATTCCGATCGTAATCCTGATTGTGTTCTGGTTCTACCTCTCCAGTCGCATGGGGGGACAGGCCGGAGGGGGCATCATGAACATCGGCAAGATGAAAGGGGAGGTGTTTGACAAAGAAACGCAGGTGGATACCTCGTTTGACGACGTGGCCGGTCTGGATAGTGCGAAGGAGGATTTAAAAGAAGTGATTAAATTCCTAAAAAACCCCAGCCAGTTCCATCAACTGGGCGGAACTGTCCCGAAAGGGGTCTTGCTGGTCGGGCCCCCGGGAACCGGGAAAACCCTGATGGCCCGCGCAGTTGCCGGTGAAGCCGACGTCCCCTTCTTCAGCCTGACCGGTTCATCGTTCATGGAAATGTTTGTTGGAGTGGGGGCGGCACGGGTTCGAGACCTGTTCGATTCAGCAAAAGAAAACAAGCCGGCCATTATTTTTATCGATGAACTGGAATCCGTGGGTCGGAAACGGGGTGCGGGCGTCGGCGGGGGACACGATGAACGGGAACAGACCCTGAATCAGCTCCTGTCCGAAATGGACGGATTCGAACCACGCGACAACATCGTCGTGATTGGAGCCACCAACCGGCCGGACATCCTGGACCAGGCCATCCGCCGACCCGGCCGTTTTGATCGTGAGATTACGGTGGACATGCCCACGGTTTCCGAGCGTGAAGAGATCCTTGAGGTCCACGTTAAGGACGTTCCGCTGGCCGAGGACGTGGATCTTCGGCACATTGCACAGGGAACCCCCGGCTTTTCAGGCGCCGACCTTGAGAACCTGGTCAACGAAGCCGCCATCAAGGCCGCCCGGGAGGAGGATACACGGGTTCGCATGCCGTACTTCGAATACGCTATGGACCGAATTATGCTCGGGCGCGAACGGGAAGGCCTGGTACTTTCCGAGGAAGACAAGCGACTCGTGGCGTATCACGAGGCCGGACACGCCATCGTGGCTCAGTTTACCGAACACGCCGACCCACTATTTAAGGTGACCATTATTCCGCGCCGGCGGAGCCTCGGTTGTACGAAACAGATTCCTGAAGAAGAGAAATTCAATTATTCACGGGAGTACCTCCTGGCCCGAATTCAGGTTATACTTGGCGGTCGAGCCGCCGAACACCTGATTTTTGACACCTTTACCACCGGTGGAGGGGACGACCTCAAAAAAGCGAAAGAAATATCCCACAACATGGTCTGTGAATATGGCATGAGTGAAAAAATCGGACACGTAAGCCTCGGCAACGGCGACGACGAGGTCTTCCTCGGACAGGACATCGGCTCCCAGCGAAACTACAGTGAGAAAACGGCGGAAATCGTGGACGAGGAAATTTCGGAGATCACTTCATCCTGTTTCGAAAATGCTGTGGAAACCCTGAATGCACACCGGGATGAACTGGACGACCTTGCCGAAGCCCTGATTGAAAAGGAGAGCCTGGAGCGAAATCAGATCTACGAAATACTGGGCCTTGAAGATCAGCTCGAAAGCGATACCGACACAGATGAAATGAAACCGGAGTCGCAGGAGACCGGGACCCCGGAGGAGGAGACGTCCCCGGAAGAGACCCCGTCTGGTGACCCGGAGGACACGGTTTCGGATAACCGGGGGGACGACAAGGAGGACACGAAGGCCCTCGACGAAAACGTACAGAAGCCACCGGAAGAACTAACCACGGATCCTGACGACCCCACTCGCTCGATGTCGCCCTCCGACAACGAAGGAAATGACACAACATCTGGAGCAGATGCGTCGGACGAGGACACCGAGCATACGTCGGATCAAAAATCATCGCCCCACCGGGAGGATGAGTGACAGAGACAAGGACGACGATGTTACCGGGGAAGACGAACCGGACATCGACCAACTTGCGTTTATCGGCACACTCGCCGAGGGTCTTGCGCATGAAATTCGAAACCCGCTGAGCACCATACTCATTAACGCACAACTTCTCGAGGAGGACTGGTCACAACCGGAAACCGAGCGGGAACGGTCCTCCCACAAGCGTATCAAGGAACTTATAGAGCATTCCGAGCACCTTGAGAACATACTGAATAAATTCCTGCAGTTCGCACGGGGACTTGACCTGCAACTGGAGGACATCGACCTGAACACCTTCCTGGAGGACCTGCTGAACACCCTATCGCCGAAACTGGAAACGAAAGGAGTGGAGGTCCAGCGAGAACTATCCAACGGAATCCCTCTTGTAAGCATTGACCGTGAACATTTCCGCCGTGCCCTGTTGAACCTGTTTGAAAATGCGTCCGAAGCCATGACATCACAGGAGGAGGGCGTTATCCGGATCCGTACGGAAGAGACCGATAACGGAAACGTGCGACTAACCATTCATGACTCCGGACCGGGGCTCCCGGACGACCAGTTGGAACGAGCGTTTGAAGTGTTTTCATCCACCAAGCAGGGCCGGACCGGACTGGGCCTTCCGATAAGTCGGCGAATCGTTCAGGAACACGGGGGAGAGATTGAACTGAAAAGCCCGTCGGAACACGGAACCGATGTAATTATACACCTTCCGTCCGCTCATTCCGAGCAGTCGATCGACACATGACCGACAAACCCACCAGATCCAGAAAACAGGTACTCATTGTCGACGATTCCGTCGGCCATGCCGAGGCAACCGCCGAGGCACTCGAACGGGACGGATTTCGTTGCATTGTCGCCAAGGGAGCTCCTGAAGCGCTTGAAGTACTCGACGGAGAGTCGATCGACATGCTCATCACCGATCTGGTAATGAACCCTGTAAGCGGCCTTGAACTGCTGCGAAGGATTCGTTCCGACAACCGTGATCTGCCGGTCGTTTTGCTAACCGGCTATCCAACCTCCGAGTCCGCCCTCGACTCCGTGAAGGAAGCCGGTGTCAGTTATTTGCGTAAACCCTTTGATATAAAAGACTTACGGGAGAACGTACGACAGGTTCTGGATGAACACGAGCAGGAGGACGTGGCCGTTCCCGCAAAGGTGGACGACGATCAGGAGACCTCTCTACAGCGCCATGTTGAACATCTGGACCTTGATGGAATCGTCGGAGCGTCCGAGGCCATGAAAAACGTATACGAAACGATCCGTCGGGTGGCGGACACCGACGTGACCGTTCTGGTCCGGGGCGAGAGCGGCACAGGCAAGGAATTGATCGCCCGGGCCCTTCACCGAAACAGCCGCCGGTCGAAAAACCGGTTTGTTCCCATCAACTGTGCGGCGCTCAACGAGGGGACGCTCGAAAGTGAACTGTTCGGTCATTCAAAGGGGGCTTTTACCGGCGCACACCGGGACCGAAAGGGACGGTTTGAATTTGCCGACGAAGGCACCCTGTTCCTGGATGAGATCGGCGACATGCCCCTGCAGACACAGACAAAATTTCTTCGCGTGCTTGAGTTCAGGGAAGTCACCCGCCTCGGTGAAAACGAACCGGTTGACGTGGACGTACGCATCATTGCAGCGACCCACCGCGACCTGGAAGAACGTGTGGACGAAGGAGCGTTTCGGCAGGACCTACTTCACCGGCTTCGTGTGATTGAAATCTATCTACCCCCCCTTCGGGAACGACCGGAGGACTTAAATCTGCTGATCGACCATTTCATCAAGCGGGCGAACAAACGTCATGGCCGAAACGTGCGCGATCTGTCGCCGGAAGCACACAAAACCCTCGCCAGTTACACATGGCCCGGAAACGTCCGTGAACTAAAAAACTGTATAGAAAGCATGGTGGTCAAAACCACCGGCCAGACGCTGGACGAGGAAAGTGTTCCGCCCCACATTCTCGGGGAGGACGAACGACGCGGCGAACAGTTCCAGCTTACCGGCATGAGCATTGACGAAGCCGAGCGACACCTGATCATCAACACCCTGAAAATGGTCGACGGGAACCGTCAGGAGGCCGCCGACATCCTAGGGATTAGTCCGCGTACCCTTGCTCGCCGGATCAAGAAATATGA
Source organism: uncultured Planctomycetia bacterium (assembly GCA_964466525.1). Taxonomy (GTDB): domain Bacteria; phylum Planctomycetota; class MHYJ01; order CAYXQY01; family CAYXQY01; genus CAYXQY01. The sequence goes on along the minus strand of CAYXQY010000013.1, from coordinate 9,080 downwards.
CCTCGACATCTAACCGCCGGTTCGTCCTGCTTGAACACCGGACGGACCCGCACCATTTCGACCTGATGCTTGAACACGAGGAGGCCCTGTGGACCTGGTCCTGCTATCGACACCACATGCCCCAATCGGTTTCAACCATTTCATTTGAACGGCTCCAGGACCACCGAAAAGCGTATTTAACCTACGAAGGGCCCGTCTCCGGAGGCCGCGGTACCGTTCGGAAGGTCGACACGGGAACCTACCGACTGGACGAACGAAACCCCGGCAGGTGCCTGGCCGGTCAGTTTTTCGGGCAGACATGGGCATTCTCGTTTGAACTGACCTGTACCGAGCAGACCGGTCCGCGCGACCACCCCCTCTGGCTGCTCCGGCGAACCACGGACGAATAAACAACTGAACCAAGCAAGATATACAGTATATATAAAATTATATTATGATTTTATATATGGATCTTTTCTATGGCATGTTGGATGGGCGCCCTTTCTTTCACATGTAGACAAACACGCCGCCCCTTCCGACGAACCTTAACCGGTTGCTGTATGTGTACCGGACTGACCCCCCATTTGGTGAAATACAGGCCGACAAACTTTTCACGTGAAAAGACACAACCGGCGGGCTCCCCTCTCTAACCTGTTGACAGTGGGGTGAATGCGTGAGGCAAAGGGGTAGCGAAGCGGGACTCGGGGTTGCAACCTTAGGAGTCGAACCACCCTCGAATGAGAGAGAAGGGAGGGGGAGGTAAGTTGCCCTCACTTTTATACGTGGACGTGAACAGGCACCCGGGGCACCCGGTAATTTGCGGTGATTTCGGTGGCGGACCTGAACAGGCGCCATATGTATTTTTCACGTGAAAACCGCAATTGATACGATGGTTGCCTCCGGGTCTCGCGCCTGCCTTTCTGTCCTGCCCCTCCCTCTCGGGGTCATGCGCCCAGCCGCTCAAGGATGGCGTTCAGTTCATCGTCGGAGGCGTATTTGATCTGGATGGTCCCGCCGTTCTTCTGGCTTTTTATACGAACCCGTGTGCCAACATGTTCCTCAAGACGGTTCTGTATCGCCTTGAGTTCCGGGGGGAGGGATGGGTTGTTCGCTTCGTTCCGTTTCTGTTTTTGCTTGGATCCTTTCATGTCCGACACGAGCTTTTCAGCGTTTCGGACGGACAGGCTCTTCTGTACGATGGACTGTGCGGCGTTCCGGCGCTTCTCGGCACTTTCCAGGGATAGTAAGGCCCGTGCGTGGCCACTTGTGAGGGCGCCTTCGGCAACCAGCTTCCGCAGGTCCTCTTCCAGTTCAAGAAGACGTCGTGTGTTACTTATGCTTGAGGGGGAGGAGCCGGTGATGCTTGCAATTTCGTCGAGGGTAAGGTCGAACTGGTTGAAAAGACGGTCCAGGGCATTGGCCTTTTCGATCGGGTTCAGGTTCTCCCGCTGAACGTTTTCGACCAGGGCGACCTCCAGAAGACGGCGTTCGTCAAGGTTCTGTACGACGGCGGGGATTTGGTCGAGACCGGCCCGGTCGGCGGCCCGATACCGTCGTTCTCCGGCGGCCAGTGTGTACGTGTCTTCGTCGGATGGGGTCAATAGCACGGGTTGCAGTACCCCTTCCTCGCGGATGGACTGAA
>CAYXQY010000013.1:235-7449 GCA_964466525.1 uncultured Planctomycetia bacterium | reverse complement strand
GTCCAGTTCGTCCTCGTCGAAGTCGTCGCGGGGCTGGTGGGGGTTGGGCTGGATCCGGTCGAGGTCCACCTGCTGGAGTCGTGCGTCGTCCAGGGAGTGGCCGGGGGTTGGGCCCTTTTCTGATTCCTGGTCGCCGAGTAACTGGTCAAGTCCTTTTCCGAGTCGTCCGTTGTCCATGGATCTTTCGAGGATAATTTTGTTCGCTTTCAGTAATGACTTTATAGGCTAACCGATCGGCTGTGTATATTAAATCGGTATAGGGATCGAGGGGAATGGTAATGTGGGGGGGACGGTGTTAGTTGGGCCTGAAGTTGGATGATTACTTCTTTTGAGGGCCGAGTGACGATTTATATACCGACGGATGCCGTTGTTTCTGGACCGTCACGGGTGTGTTGGGGTTCGGGAGTTCACTGATGACGGGACCAGTTTTCCTTGGGAAGGTTTTTGCTCCAGGGAGCTCTGTACTCGTGCGGGATCCGATATATATTCCTTTATTTTTGGGTGGATCTATGGGGTGGTAGTATTTCTGGAGGACCAACGGATGACGCCATTTCTTTTAATAGAACAAAAAAGAGGGTTTATTTCACAGTAAATAATAAATACATTATTTATACTTATTATGTGTATATATTATAATTTATATGGTGTATGGAAGTTTGTTCTGCGTCACACAAAAGGGGACAAGGGCCTATAAAAATACATCTCATGACAACGTGGACGGCAGATCTAAATGGGGTGCGCAATTTAAAAGTGTATATTGAAAACGTTGTGCTGGAGTGTTATAGCCAAATCCGTGTTCTTTATAACGTAAGCTGTTTCGAATGAACGGGATACATGATTCTCGATCATGCTCTTTCATTTCTGGCTGCCCCCAAACGATTTCTCACGAGGTGAACGGACATTTTTGTACTACCTTATTTGTCAGGGTCCCTTCCCAAAAAGTTCCTGGTGTTCCTTGATTGCGTATCGGTCGGTCATACCGGCAATGTAATCGGTTACCGCCCGGGCCTTCCCGACGTTCTCAACCCATCTCTGAAAGGGTTCGGGTAGAAGTTGAGGACAACGCATGTACTCGTCAAACAGTTCACGTACGATGCGTTTGGCGCGCTCCTGCATGCGAATTACGCGGTGGTGGTTGTACAGACGGTTGTATAGCGCATGCTCAAGTTCCTCTTTTTTTGACTGTACCGGGTTCGAACACCGGACGAGACGTTCATGTGTATTGCGCACGTCCTCAACCGATTCGATTTGGTGTTTCTGCAGACGCTTCCGTGTGGTTTGAATTAGGTCCGTGACCATTGTATTGATAAGGTAACGAACCACCTGCGACCGTTCACGTTCACCGGACTGGGTGTTCATTTCGTCTCGTACAGTGGATACCGCCTCGTTCCAGAAGGAAATATCCTCGAGTTGATCCCGGGAGAGGATGCCGGATTTTAACCCATCATCGAGATCGTGATTGGTATATGCGATCGCATCCGTGACATCCACCACACGTTCCTCCATAAGGGGGGCCCAGGAGGGTTCGTACCGATTCGGTGGGGACGGGTGATCGGGAAACCCGTGTTTGATTACGGATTCACGGAGCTCCCAGCTTGCATTGAGGCCACGGAAATCCGGGTATCGATCCTCCAGCCGCTCGATAATGCGAAGGGATTGACAGTTGTGGCGGAACCGTCCCCCGGAAGCTTCCTGCATGCAGCTGTCAAGGGCGTCTTCCCCGCTGTGTCCGAAGGGGGTGTGGCCGAGATCATGTGCGAGTGAAATCGCTTCGGTCAGGTCCTCGTTAAGGCCCAGGGCGCGAGCGATGGTACGAGCGATCTGAGATACTTCAGTTGTGTGTGTCAGGCGTGTTCGATAATAATCCCCTTCGTGAATGACAAATACCTGTGTTTTGTACTGAAGGCGTCGAAATGCCGTACAGTGAATAATTCGGTCACGATCGCGTTGAAAAACGGTGCGGTAGGGGTGTTCCTGTTCCGGGTGTTCCCGTCCGCGGCTGCACTCACTGGGCATGCCCCATGGTGAGAGAAGAGACGAATCGGCTTTATGGAACGTTTTTTCGTCTGTCAAGGATGTAACTCACGTGCCAAGAAATCATGTTGCAATAGAGGATTGAACTTGTTGTGTCGTCTGGTACGGGTGCTTTTTCGAAGAGGAACCGATCAAAGATCGGGTTGTCTTATATGACCATCGCAGTTATTCAGAAAATTATAACAAAAATTTTCGTCATAGCGAATCGGACCGACGGGAAACGAGGATCTGACGGTATGAGGAGAGAAAAACCATTACCGGTTTGTTTGTAACGTACTCCCAAACCTGCATGGTAACCGGTTCCTCCATTTGAGGGGATCGTGGACAGGTGATGGTCTCAATTCTGTTGGGATAGGACCTCGCGAAATTACTGCTTGGAGATCGAATGTTCTTCGGGACGACATCTGACGCGTTTCCCGGCCGTTTGAAATTTCTGACGAGATCCATAAGATGTATGAACCTGCTGCTATTCATTTGCTATTCAGGGCCATTAGCAGTATCTGTACGTATGATGACGTAACCGTACATTTGCAGGTTTTCTATGCGGACGTATTGATATTTTATTCGGGGACACATGTCAAGTCATACATCGAATCGAAAAGTTGTTTCCGGGGTCGTGGTGAGTGACCGGATGGACAAGACCATTACGGTGCAGGTATCCCGTCTCGTGCAGCATGACCGATACAAGAAATACATCAAGCGTTCGAGCAAATACAAGGCACACGACGAAAACGAGGATGCCTCCGAGGGGGATCGTGTTGAAATTATGGAGACTCGTCCCCTGGCGAAAACCAAAAACTGGACGCTGAAGCGTATCGTTGAGCGAACACCTGGATCGAAAACAACAGTTGAAGAAGCGGAGGAAGCCTGATTTCCGGGCTGATACGTGCAGAAAGTAAACCGTCGTATTGCAAACATTTGTGCATGTTTATTTTCGTGCCTCAGGACGATGATACAGAAAGAGACAAAGTTAGACGTGGCAGACAACTCCGGGGCCAAGCAGATTGGCTGCATACAGGTTCTGGGGGGAAGTGGTAAGGAGTATGCGAAGATCGGTGATCTGATTGTGGCGTCCGTAAAGAAAAGCATCCCGCGCGGAGAGGTAGATCAGGGCGATGTCGTACAGGGAGTCGTCGTTCGAACCGCCCGCGGTGTTCGTCGGGACGACGGAAGTTACGTTCGCTTTGATCATAACGCGGCGGTCATTCTTGGGAATGACGGCAATCCCGTAGGCACAAGGATATTTGGTGCCGTTCCCCGGGAGCTTCGTGACAGTTACATGAAAATCGTCTCACTTGCATCCGAGGTTGTGTAGTTATGCACGTCAAGAGCGGTGATAAGGTGAAGGTCCTAACCGGCGTCGACAAGAATCGTGAAGGGGTCGTTCGCAAGGTTATCCCCGACGAGCAACGCGCTATCGTTGAGGACGTGAATTACCATTACAAGACGGTCCGAAAATCACAGGATCAACCGAAAGGTGGAATCATCGAGAAAGAAATGCCGATTCATGTGAGTAATTTGAAGGTGGTTTGTCCGAATTGTGGGGAGGCCACCCGAGTGGGGCGCAGGGAGTCGCCATACGGCAACAATGCCCGTTACTGTAAACAATGTGATGAATTTATCGATCTTGTGGAGTAATTGAACCATGTCAGAAACGGCACAGAAACAACAGGAAGAATCCGTCACGACGGAGCTTGATCCTTCCCTCCTGAAGGAGTTCGAGGAAGGAGGGCGGATGCGGTTAAAGGACGAACTGAACCTTGACAACATCATGGGGGTGCCGGAGCTTGAGAAGATTACGGTGAACATGGGTCTCGGGGACGTCAGTAACCAACGGGACCGGGTGCGGAAGGCCAAACAGGAACTCGCCCGAATGACCGGACAGGAACCGGTCGTGACGGAAGCGAAGCGGTCGATTGCCGGTTTTAACATCCGCCAGGGGGATCCCGTGGGCGTAAAGGTCACGCTTCGTGGGGTGAGGGCGTACGCGTTCCTCGAGCGGCTTATCACGGTTGTTATTCCACGCATTAAAGATTTTAGCGGCCTTGATCCCGGTTCGTTTGACGGGCACGGAAATTTCTCCCTGGGCCTTGAGGAACAGGTTACATTTCCGGAGATTGATGTGGATGAGGTGCAAAATGTCCAGGGAATGGATATCTGCATCACAACCACGGCGGAGGATGATGAAGATGGACTAGCGCTGCTCAACGAACTGGGAATGCCGTTTCAGGAACGCTGAATAGGAGGGTCTTAAGGGACATGTTTTATGCTTGTCGCACCGTTTTTCTTTCATTTGTATCATGCCCAGAAAAGCACTAATAGAAAAAGCCAAAAAGGATGACCACAAGTACAGCACACGAGGAGTAAATCGGTGTGAGCTCTGTGGTCGGTCGAGGTCGTACATGCGTAAATTTCATATTTGCAGAATCTGTTTTCGGGAACTCGCAAGCAAAGGAGAGATTCCCGGCGTCAGAAAGGCGAGCTGGTAACCATGAATATCGATGACCCAATAGCCGATGCCATCACGCGCATTCGGAATGCAAACGAAATTAACAAGGAGGCCACGGACATTCCTCACAGCAACGTGAAGGAGGGCGTGGTGGACGTCCTGAAAGAGGAAGGGTATATAACGGATTACCGGATATACGAGAAACAGGTCCGGCCCGGGAAGGAACCGCACAAAGTAATTCGTGTGTTTTTAAAATACACGGATCGTGGCGAGTCCATCATTAAAAACATTGAGCGGGTGAGCAAACCGGGACGTCGAGAGTACTCCGGGGTGGATGACCTTCCGGACGTGCTTGATGGATTGGGGGTTATGGTGGTTTCAACCCCAAAGGGTGTGATGAGTGATCGGGAGTGTCGCAAGCTTCAACTTGGCGGTGAACTGCTCTGTAAAGTTTGGTGATTTCATTACGGTAAAATACGATGTCTCGAATTGGTCAACAACCTGTTGAACTGCCGGAGTCCGTGGATGTAGACGTTCAGGGAACAAGCGTAAAGGTCTCCGGTCCGAACGGAACACTTGAACAAACAGTGGATCGCTCCATCTCCGTAACGGTCGATCGGGATGACTCCGAGGTACATGTTGAACGATCCCGGAATACACAGGAACAGAAAGCGCTGCACGGCACAACCCGTTCCCTTATTCAGAACATGGTGGATGGCGTCTCGGACGGGTTTTCGAAACGGCTGGAAATACACGGAACTGGATACGGTGCAGAACTGAGGGGGGGGACCCTGATCCTGGCCGTCGGTTACACGAATGACGTGGAGGTGGACGTTCCGGAGGGCATCGACGTTGAAGTGCCCAACGAAAAACTTATTGAGCTAAACGGAATCGACAAGCAGAGGCTCGGCCAATTTGCGTCGGAAATCCGGGATGTACGTCCTCCTGAACCGTACAACCAGAAAGGGATTCGGTATGAAGGGGAACATGTTCGTTCAAAAGAAGGCAAGAAATTCGTATCAGGTGTATAAAAGACATGCCAAACCAACATAAAACAAAACGGGAACGACGGGAGCGCCGGAGAAAACGCCGGCGAAAGAAGATCTTTGGTACACCCGAGCGCCCGCGCCTCACGGTGTACCGAAGTTTGAAACATATGCACTGTCAGATTATCGACGATCTTGCACAGGAAACGCTGGTTTCGGCGTCGACTAATGAAACGGAGCTCCGTGACGAGATTGAGAACGGCGGAAACAAAGAGGCGGCGTCGTACGTTGGTAGGGTGCTTGCTGAGAGGGCACTCCGTGAAGGGATTGAAAAGATCGTGTTCGACATCGGTCCGTACGACTATCACGGTCGGGTCAGAGCAGTTGCGGACGCAGCTCGTGATGTGGGCCTTGAATTTTAACTCATAACTTACGTAATCGATCATGGCAGACGAAGCGGAACGAAACGAGGAACAACAAGAAGAAGAGCAGGAATCGGAGGTCCCTTCCTCCAACGAACAGGTGGAGAATGAGGGGACCGGAAACGGAGATTCAGATGAAGAGGTTTCGGGTTCGGAGGACGAGAATTCCGGGGAGGACGAAGTGGAACAGGAAGCCGGCGATGAGGAAGTTCCCGAAGTTCAGTCGTCGTCCGAAGAGACGCAGGACCAGAAGGAGAATGCATCACACGTCGGAGAGGGAGAGGAAGGGGATGAGTTTGAAGAATCCGTTGTCCACGTGAACCGATGCTGTAAGGTGGTACAGGGTGGTAAACAGTTTTCGTTCAGTGCTCTTGTGGTGGCAGGAAACCGAAACGGAAAAATATCCTATGGTTTCGGTAAAGCCAATCAGGTTCCACAGGCCATTCAGAAGGCGATTGACGATTCGCGTAAGCGTACCATTGACGTGCCGATCGTTCACGGTACCATTCCACACCGGGTGGAGCTTGAGTATTGTTCTACAAAACTTTTACTTCGGCCTGCCAGCCCCGGAACGGGGGTTATCGCTGCTCTTCCCGTGCGAACCACGGTCAACCTTGCCGGAATTACCGATCTACTTACGAAAGTTTACGGGAGCACCAATCCGATCAACTGCGTGAAGGCGGTTTACGAAGGATTGAAATCCCTTCGTACGAAAGAAGAGATCGAAGAGCTCAGGGGCGTAAAGATAAAGTAGTTTTGATCGCATCAGGTCTTTCAGCAAACGGATACGTACCATGCAATTACATGACGTCCTCGATAAAGCAGACGCGAAGGAGAAAGGGAAGCGACGCATTGGTCGTGGAAACGGCAATGGGAAAGGAACGTACTGCGGCCGCGGAGTAAAGGGACAGAAGGCTCGTGCCGGATTTGGTTTTCGTGAATTCTTTTCGGGCGGTGAAACCCCCCTCATCAAGCGAATTCCGAAGCACGGGTTTAACAACAGTGACTTTACCACGGAATACGCAGTGGTAAACGTGGAGGCGTTAAACACGTTCGACGATGGGGAACACGTGGACCCGGAACGAATGGAGGAGGATGGAGTCGTGCGACCGGATGCGGGACAGCCGATTAAGGTACTGGGAGACGGAACGCTTGAAACGGAGCTGACGGTCGTCGCGGATGCCTTCAGTGACTCCGCCCGGGAGAAGATTGAGCAGGCAGGCGGGGACGTCGACCTGACGGACTGACCACGAACGGAAACCAGTATAATTCATATTTTCTTTCCGAAGAGCACATCGGGATGAACCGTCTAAAGAAAGCCCT
>CAYXQY010000013.1:0-225 GCA_964466525.1 uncultured Planctomycetia bacterium | reverse complement strand
TCGGGTCCAGCATTCCGATTCCGGGAATTAACCTGGACGTATTGCGTCAGGCCATGAATAACCTTGCGGATCAGGCCGGCGGACGGGCATACGGGTTTCTGATGCTGTTTTCCGGGGGGGCCGCGAAACGGATCTCTATTTTCAGCCTCGGTATCATGCCCTATATCACTTCCGCTATCATCTTTCAGATGCTGAAAAAAACCGTTCCCAGTCTTGAGGAGCTCA
>CAYXQY010000012.1:0-41570 GCA_964466525.1 uncultured Planctomycetia bacterium | reverse complement strand
TGTCTTCTTTTTCCCACTGCACACGATGTACGGCACCGAACCGGTATAGACGGCGTATATCCCTCCGTAAAATTCGTTCTTTGTACACCTGTCCCACTTCCGTTTCCATCCGGGACAGTAAATCCGGTGGGTCAAATCGGTCAAGCCCCTCAAACTTGATCTCACGCACCACTGGCCCGTTTTCCCCGCTACCTCCCGTTCCCCCCCCATCATCCTGTCCGAGGATCGGCAACGAAATCCATTGTAGACAGAGGAAAACCAGCAGAAACGGAAGTTGATAACGCCCCGGATCTCTAAAAGATCCTGTGATCGTTTTGTAAACGGACTCTGTCGTAATTATCGACAAAACACCCTCCAGCGTGCAGGATTGCTTCCAAAAGAGTTAACAGGCAAGACGGGCTTCAATTCCCCACCTGCTCAGTTTTGAGAACTACAGTAAGCCCCGTTTAGAAAATGGTCAGTGGGTCATCGGGTATAAGGCATGCGGTTTGGAACCTTCCCTGAAACAGGAAAGCATTACAGATACTACCGGGGACGATTGATAAATTCAAGACGCAGTTTGACTGATTCCACACTTCCTGTTACACTTATCCCGAACGTTAAATTCTCATTAAAAAAAAACCATGTACGCTATCATCGACGATCGAAACAAACAATATCGGGTTGAGCCGGATCGAGAGATCCTTGTTGATTACATGTCCGATCAGGAACCCGGAGACCAGATCAATTTCGACGACGTCCTTTTCATTCGTGGCGAAGATCAGGTGGATATTGGTCAGCCTTCGGTGGAAGGAGCCTCCGTTCAGGGCACGGTGAAAGACCATGAGAAAGGCGACAAGATCGTCGTCCTGAAATTTAAGCGGCGGAATCGGTACAACCGGACGATTGGTCACCGGCAGCAATATACACGCATTAAAATCGATGAAGTCAGTCTCGATTCGTAATCTACGACCATCGGACCGATACATTCCGTTTGACTTCGACATTCTATTTCGATATAAATGAGTGTCGAATTGATTCACTGATTTTTATCCTGTTCCAACCATGACACAAACGAGCCGGACGAAGACGAACGTTCCCCCCAGTCCCCCTCACGCCGTTCAGGGTATACCAGCCAGGCGACCACGTCCTGGCAGGCCACGCCCATTCCCACGTGGCTGAACGGACGGCTTCGTTCGGACGGAGAGACATCCGGCTCGTTTCGTTCTGATCCCTTCCCTTCCTTCCGTTCGATCCGACGCCTTCCATCCTTTTTCTCCTCCGGTTTGTCCGGTTGAGATATCGCGTAAGATACAGCTGGTTTCTTCTGGTTCAATCATTCAGTCGGAGTTCAACGATGAAAAAAATTATTCTGGCCTTTTCAGGTGGATTGGACACGTCGTATTGTATTCCTCATTTAAACAACACAGGATACGAGGTCGTTGCTGCCACGGTGAACACCGGAGGGTTCGACGAGGATGAAGAGCACAACCTGCGAGAGCGGGCGCTAAGCCTTGGTGCGAAGGAATATTATTTTATCGATGCCCGAGAAGAATTATACGACGACTTCGTCAGTTATATTATCAAGGCGAACGTCCTGAGAGGAGGGGTTTATCCGCTTTCTGCTGGACCCGAACGGTACGTTCTTGCGAAAAGGGTTGTTGAACTCGCGAAGGAACTGGACGCGGAGGCCATCGCTCACGGTTCCACAGGCGCCGGAAATGATCAGGTGCGCTTTGACGCGTCCGTCCAGTATCTTGATTCGTCCCTCGACGTCGTTGCCCCGATTCGGGAACAGCAGTTGAATCGTGAAGAAGAAATTACGTACCTTCGAGATCAGGGGTATGACGTGGAGGATGTCTCCGAGGACTATTCCATAAACCGGGGCTTCCTTGGAACAACCATCGGGGGGAAAGAAACCACCGGTTCCTGGGAGTCAATACCGGATGATGTCTGGCCGACGGTAAACTCCATTGATGAAACGCCCGACAAACCGGCGGAGCTCGTACTAACGTTTGAGGAGGGCCTTCCGGTCAAGCTGAACGGCCAATCCCTGTCCGGCCTTGAACTCCTCGACACCCTTGAAGAAGTGGGGGCGAAACATGGCTACGGCAGAGGATATCACGTCGGAGACACCATTCTGGGGGTGAAAGGACGGATTGCCTTCGAAGCCCCTGCCCCGCTTATCATGATTAACGCCCATTCGGAACTCGAAAAAGTCGTTCTCACGAAGAAACAGCTGCGAACAAAAGATAAACTGAGCCAGGATTATGGAGATTACCTGCACGAGGGACAGTACTTTGATCCGGTCATGAGAGACCTGGAGGCGTTTATCGACAGCACGCAGAGACGGGTCAATGGTGATGTTCGAATCCGACTCCATAAAGGATCCCTGTCCGTTGGAGGGGTCAGAAGCCCACGATCCTTAATGAATCAGGACGTGGCCGTGTACGGAGAAGAAAACTTTCTCTGGAACGGCCGGGACGCAGAAGGCTTCTGCCGGATCTACGGAATTCAAAGTACACTTGCGAAATACGCTCAAGATCAAGGGGATCAACAATGAACATCAACACCGACAGCACGTTAAAAGTTGGATCTGTTCTTCAGAACGAAAACCTGAATGGGTCCGTCTCTCTGACGGATGAGATTAACGGGAAAGAAGGAGAAGCGGTTGCTGTGGAAGTAACCTCAAACACCGCTTTGTCCGGACAGCTCGAACTGCAAAACGGCATGATCGCCCCGGTCACCCGAGGAGAAATCGTGTTGGGGGTGCTCGGCAAACGGAAAGCCCTTGAAGGTGCGGTCGGCGACGTACCTTCGGAGGTAAAACCGGGCGACAAATTACACATCCTCAATCTCGGTGGGGTTATCGGAAAGGTGGATTCATGGAATCAGAAAACCACAACCCGTCCGGTCGAGGTGAAAGTGCTCGGAGGCCTCCGAAACGGTTCCGGCAACGTCAACATCCGCAAGCAGCTCGCGGAAACGGCCAATACTCTTGATACGTCGGCGAGTATGATCCTTATCTCCGGAACCAGTATGAACACGGGGAAAACCACGCTCGCCACACAGGTCATCGAACACCTGACCGATCGACACGACAAAAAAGTATCCGGGGCAAAACTGACCGGAGTCGCCACGCAGAAAGACCTGAATGAAATGGTTCAGGCCGGAGCCGACGAAGCAAAATCCTTTTCGGACGTCGGCATGACCTCCACGATCGACGAAGACAAAGAGAAGTTAATTACCGCGGCAAAATCCATCCTGAACGGCCTCGGACAGGGGAACACGGATGTGATCGTGGCGGAACTGGGGGATGGTATCGTCGGATGGTACGGGGTGGACACGTTTATTTCCGACGACGAATTCACCGACGCCATCGACCTTCACATGGTCTGTGCCAATGACCTTGCCGGGGCCCTCGGTTCGATCCGGGTCTGTCAGGATCACGACATGTCCGTCGACTACTTCGCGGGCCCGGTGACAAATACATCCGCAGGCGTGGAATACCTGACGTCCCGGCTGGACGTCGACGCCGGCCAGATGGACGAACACGGAATTCGGGATGACTCGTTGAAACGGCTGCTGAGTGACCATCAGATCACATAAATCACCCATGGGAAACAACCGGATATCTGCAGCCGTCGTCGGTGGAACCGGTTATACGGGCGGAGAAGCCCTGCGCCTCCTGCTTCAGCATCCGAAGGTCACCGTGGTGGAAACCACATCACGCACCCATGCCGGGAAACCCGTGGAAGCAATCCATCCGAACCTGACGGATCAGACCGATCTCGCGTTTCAGGAGGAGTACCTTCCCCGATTGACCGAGAAAGCGGACGTCATTTTTTTCGGGCTTCCTCATGGCGTCAGCATGGATAAAATCGCCCGGGTTGACCTGAACGAGACCCGGGTCATCGACCTTGGTGCTGATTTCCGGCTTAACGACGCGAAATCATACAAATCCGTGTACGGTGAATCCCACTCGGCACCCGAACTGTTCGAGGAAGCGGTATATGGACTGACGGAATTCAACCGTGAACGAATCAAAACCGCCTCTCTCGTTGCCTGCCCGGGTTGCTTTCCAACCGGAGCGTTACTTGCCATTCTTCCGCTGTTAAAAAAGGATTTGGTAACCGACCGGGTGATCATTGATTCAAAAACGGGTTCATCGGGCTCCGGCCGTTCCGCCTCCAGCACGACCCATCACCCGGAGCGAGCCATGGATTTCCGTGCCTACAGCGTCTTTGAGCATCGCCACGAACCGGAGATCAAACAGGAAGGGGAACGTCAGTCAGACCGTTCGCTCAACGTCACGTTTACACCCCATTCTGCTCCATTCATCAGAGGAATCTACACCACGGCGTACCTGACCCTTCCCAATAAGGACGTCGACACGGACGTACAGGCATTTTACCGGGAGACATACGACGGAGATCCGCTTGTACGAGTGGTGGAACGTCCCCGTTCCACCGTGGTTAAGAACACCTGTCTGGCCGATGTCGGCGTAAGACGGGACGGACGAAACATCATTGCACTGAGCGCCATCGACAATCTTCTGAAAGGAGCCGGCGGACAGGGGGTGCAGAACTTGAACCTGATGTTTGGCCTTCCGGAAACAACCGGCCTTGAATTTCCGGGTACGCATCCATAACTTCTCATCTGTTTACCTTCAATTAACGAAGATCATACGATGAGTACGAGCATCATCAAACTTGGTGGACAGGTACTGAAACGGGAAAACGTGCTCCACCCTCTGCTCGTTGCTTTGCGTACGTTTACCGAGCATGATCACCAACTTGTGATCGTACAAGGGGGGGGGAAACAGGCCGATCAACTCCACGAAAAACTGGAAGTGCCCATCGAAAAGGTCAACGGACGTCGGATCACGGACGCCGAGTCGCTGGAAATCTCAAAAATGGTCTACCGGGGCACCCTCAATGTGAACCTCGTCTCCGACTGTCTCGCGCATGATATCCGTGCCGCGGGCATTACCGGTGTCGACGGAAATACGGTCATGGTGGAAAAACGCCCCCCCATTCAGATGGATCATTTTGATCAGTCCTCCTCCGGGAACCCTCCGGAAACGGTGGATTTCGGATTCGTGGGCGATATTGTCACGGTGAATCCGGAGCTGATTCAGAACCTTCTCGACCGGGGAACCACCCCCGTCGTCGGGTGCCTGGCGGTGGACGATGACGGACAGGTTTACAACGTCAATGCGGATACCCTTGCAGCAGCAATTGCCAGCACGCTGGATGCGGACCGGTTGATATACGTCACGTCGGTGTCCGGCGTCCTCGAACACAAGGACGCGGAGGAGGCGTTCTCTCGGTTGACCATGTCTCAGGCAAAATCCATGATAAAGGACGGGACGATTACTGAGGGAATGATCCCAAAAATGGACAGCACGGAACGCGCACTTGAGGGCGACGTCGACGAAGTACTTATCACCGGTTCGCTTGAGACGGTATCTGAGTGGGAGGAGACCATACAGAACAGCACCCACGGAACAACAATTACCTCTTAACTGCATCTCTGATAAATATGCTTCACTCGGGACAGCACAACCGAACAACCGCAGAAGAATTGCCTTCCCGATGAGCTGATCACACCACAACTTTACCCATATCAACATGCTTGAGCACTTTTACAACACGGCGGACGCCTCCCCGACGGAAATTGACCGGTTACTTACCCGGGCCATTGAAATAAAGGAACATGGGGCCCCGAACGTCCTTTCCCGCCGGGAACTCATGCTGATCTTCCTCAATCCCTCCCTCCGTACCCGAGTTTCGTTTGAAACCGGAATGCGAGCCCTCGACGGGAACGTGTCGACACTCGACATGGAAAAGGATGCCGCGTACGCGTTCGAATACGAGGAAGGGGTCAAGATGGACGGTGCGAAAAGTGAACACGTCAGGGAAGCCGCATCTGTTCTTTCCCGTTACTGCAACGCCATTGCAATTCGTGCCAGTGAATTAATTACAGCCGACGTAGAATCGAAAAACAGCACGTCCTGGTCCCGTCTAAAACAGGATCAACTGTTTCAGAGGTTCATGGAGTACGGGAACGTCCCTATCATCAACATGGAATCCAACCTTTATCATCCCTGCCAGGGACTCGGCGACGCCCTGACAATGAAGGAGCGGTTTGAAGAACCTTCGGATCAAAAATACGTCTTGACCTGGGCATATCACCCTAAAGCCCTCCCCGTGGCCACACCGCACTCACAGGCCCTTTCGGCCTGTGACCTGGGAATGGAAGTGACCGTCACTCATCCTCCGGGCTGGGAACTTGACCAGGGCGTAATTGAAAAAATGCACCACCGGGCCGAAGAAACTGGAGCCGAACTCTCGTTCCATCATGATCAAACCGAAGCGGTTGCGGAGGCGGACGTTGTATGTGCGAAAAGCTGGGCCGCACTTGAACATTTCGGGAACTGGTCCGAAGAACACCAACGGCGAAAGCAGTACGAAGACTGGATTGTCGATCGGGAACTGATGCGTCAATCCGACAACGCGTACTTCATGCACTGTTTACCCGTCCGACGCAACGTTGTGGTAACGGACGAGGTGCTGGACAGTTCACGTTCAATCGTCTACGATCAGGCCGAGAACCGCAAGTGGGCGCAGATGGCCATGCTGGAACACCTGCTTGCGCCGTCAAACCAGTAACTCATTTCCTTCAGGAGTCCGTCCAGCCATGAGCGACGAGTTGAGTGAAGACATCAAATCCGCGATCGTCTCGGGAAAACAGCAGAACCTGGATTTACAGATGGTCCCGTATGATATCTGGGGGACCCGTGCACATGTGATCATGCTTGCGGAAAACGGGATCATCACCCCGGAAAACGCTTCCCGAATTCTTGACGCGCTCTCTGAAATTGAAACACGGGTGCAGGAGGGAAGCTATCAGATCAACCCGGACCGGGGAGCCCACCTTTCCCTGGAGAAAAAAATCATCGAGATCGCCGGTGAACAGGCCGGTCTGTCCACGCATACCGCACGAAGCCGAAACGACCAGGTCATGGTAACGGAGTTCCTTTTTCTGCGAGAACGCGTGCTGAACCTGATGGACCGGATCTGTGATCTGATCTCTGCGTTTGTCTCGCTCGCGGAAGAGCATAAAACCACCGTCATGCCCGGTTACACCCACATGCAGCCGGCCAAACCCACCACCTTTGCGAACTGGAGCCTTGCTTACGCAAGTGCAATCCACCGGTCGGCCCGTAACCTTATCGACCAGTATGATCGTTTTGACCGTTGTCCGCTCGGAGCCGTCGAATCGTACGGTACCTCATGGCCGATCGATCGTGAACGCACCGCCGACCTCCTCGGGTTCAGCAGGGTCTGGAACATCGCGCAGGACGTCGTCTCGAACCGGGGCCAGTACCAGTATGCCCTCCTCTCAGCGATGAACGAACTGATGATCACCGCCGGGAAAACGGCGTCAGACCTGCTTCTTTACTCCACGCACGAGAGCGATTACGTCGATTTCGGAAAAAATGTCGCCCAGCGCCTGCATCCCATCACCGGCAGCTCCGTGATGGCCCAGAAGAAGAACCCGGACGCCCTTGAACTGGTTCGTGGAACTGCACCTCAACTGTCCGGTATGCTCCAGACCGTATCCGGATTGCTTTCAGGACTGCCGACCGGATACAACCGGGACAGCCGCGAAGTGAAGGAATACATTTCGAACGCCTTCACAAAAGTTGAAACGGGACTGAACAGTCTGGTGGAAACACTGACCACCCTGCACGTGAACGAAGCCCGGATGGAGGAAGCGGTACGGGAAAACTATTCACTGACCACCGACCTGGCGGACGGACTGGCACGTAAAACCGGCGTCCCTTATCGACAGATGTACGACATCGTGGGGGAAGCCGTCAATAACGCCATCTCGGAGGAGCGCAACCTATCGGACCTGACCCCTGGCGAGATTGAGCAACAGGCACAGGAAGAAGGACTGACCCTTTCTCTCGACGACGTCAACCTAGATGAATTCATCGATCCCGCCTCCGCCCTTTCCAACCGGACCCATACCGGTGGAACTGCTCCGGAGGAACTCGAACAGCAGGTTCAACGACTGAATCAAAACCACCGGAAACTCGAAGACTGGATCCGGCGTCAGCGGGAAACAATCGAGTCCGCCCGCAGCCGCACGGATCAGGCCATCGACAAACTGAAAAATAGAACGTGACCCTCTGCCTTCTCTCCATCCTGTGTTTCACCAACAGCGCATGTCCTCCTCTGATACCCGTCGGTCGCAAAACCGACGGACACCTGAAACGGACGTCTCCTTCTTCGTTTCTGGGGCCAGTTAGCTCCTCGATACAACCGCCCCATCGGATTCCTCAATTCCCGACCGAGAAATACCGCCGTGGCTATCCCCCTCCCGTCCGGAGTCATCCGTCACGCACTGTATCGAGCGACGTTTAACCCGTCACCGGTCGGTAGAATGACCGATTCAACGTTCGGGTGCTCTGCGGTCAGATCATTGTACTCGCGGATGGCCCGGACGTTAGATGCGTGCGAATCGCTGTCAGGAAGATCTCCGGAAACGTTTCCTTTGTAAAGCGCGTTGTCTGCGAGAATGAGCCCTCCGTCACGTATCAGCCGGATGGCCTTCTGAAAATACGTGGTATAACTCTCTTTATCGGCATCAATCAGGATCAGGTCAGCGGAACGTTCATCGAACTGATCCAGTTCCTCCGACGCGTCCCCGTGCACGAGATGTACTCGATCGCTCAATCCGAGCTCATCCATGTTTTCCCGGGCCACGCTGTAATGCTTCTCGCTTTTCTCAATCGAATGCACCCGTCCGTCGGGCCCCATCGCACGGGCCATGATGGCCGCGCTGTATCCAAAAAGGGTTCCAACATCCAGACACGTGTTCGGCTCGTGTATTTTGATAAGCAGGTGGAGCACCTTCGCTTCTTCACTGGAAATCATGATCTCCGGCAGGTCCCGTTGATCGGCACGCTGCTTCATTTTCCGCAGCAACTCCTCCTGCTCCCCGGCAAACAGACGTGTGATGTACTCGTAATCCCGTTCCGTTATTTGACTTCCTTTCATGTCACTCCTCCTGCCGCTTACAAGATGAACGTTAACAGCATCAACGATGTTCAATGACCATTGTCGACATGGAATCATCGTTTTCAATGAAGTCGAAACTGTGGACGCTCCCCCACACCAATGTAAAAACGTCATGCCCTCCTGGGGGCCGCTTATGTGTGAAAGATCAATCCCGGATATTTCCAAGTTCATGTACGAAGCGTTTTCTGTTTCCGTTAAAATAGGAAATTATGAACACACTTGCCCCGGAAAACAAAGCCTATCTCTACTCTATTGGAACAGCCGTTCCCGGCCATCAGTTACCCCAGGACGACATTAAGAGATTTATGATTCAGACGGCGCGCTCGGACCTCCCCGAGTCGGAATCCGAACCGGTCACTTCGTTTATCCGCACGATTTACGACAACAGTGAGATCCGTCGACGACATAGTACCATCTCCGATTTTGGTGCTTCTTCTCCCGACGAACATACGTTCTTTCCACCGGCGGAAAATCTGGAACCCCTTCCTACAACAGGGGATCGCATGGAGAAATACGAGGAAGAGGCACCCGTGCTCGCGGAGAAAGCCAGCCGTCGGGCCCTCCGAACGGCACAGCTTGATCCCCGGGATGTGACGCACCTCGTCTACACGTCCTGCACCGGACACTTCGCCCCGGGACCGGACACGAAGCTTATTGAAAAACTTGGCCTATCCCGTTCCGTACGACGTATCCAGATCGGATTCATGGGATGTTACGCCGGGTTCAACACGCTCCGCACCGCAGCCGAAATCGTGCGCGGTCAACCGGCGGCAACCGTCCTGCTTGTTTGCCTGGAACTTTGCACACTTCATTTCCAGAAAGATTTTTCACGCAATGGAATTGTATCGGATTGTTTGTTCTCGGATGGCTGTGCCGCATCCGTTGTCGGGGGTTCGTCCTGTCCTGCGGACGCTCCTCCGCGTGCCCTGCTTGGCCCGTCCCACTGCCGGATTGACACGGACCAGCAGGACAGAATGACCTGGCGCATCGCAAACCACGGCTTCAACATGTTTCTTGACCCGGACATTCCGGAACAACTGAAACCTCACGTGAAACCGTTTGTCAAAAACCTTCGTGAATCAAGCAAGAAGGGCAATTCAACCATCGACCAATGGGCGATCCATCCCGGTGGTTCAAAAATCTTAAACGTCGTCGCAGAGGTGCTCGGGTTATCGGCGCAACGGTTGGAACCCTCCCGATCGATCCTGCAGGAATTTGGAAACATGTCGAGCCCCACCATTCTGTTCATACTCAACCGGCTCCTTGGACTCCCATCGCTGTCCGCAAACACGTGTGCCCTCGGATTCGGTCCCGGACTCGCTCTTGAAGGCCTTCTCCTGTTTCCACCGGACACCCATCAATGCTGATGGACCTTTCCACCCGGATCGATCAACCGGAAAAGATGGACGATCCTTCCGTGACCCCGCGGAAGATGGAATGCGCGCTGGAGGAACTGGAAACAATAAACCGGTATCTCGGCGGCTGGCGCACGTCAATACAGGGCATCAAAAAACTGTGCCCGGACGAAGCCGGTCCCATACGAATCCTGGACGTGGGATCAGGTGGAGGTGATGTTGCGGACGCGCTCCTGCGCGGACTGAGGAACCACGGATACAAACCGGACGTAACGGGCATTGATCGATCACCGGATGCGGTTTCGTACGCCCGCTCAAACTACGGGGGCCGAAGCGCTCTGACGTTTCGCTGCCAGGATGTATTTGATCTCTCCGACGAAAACTGGGACATCACGCATGCTTCCCTGTTCCTGCACCACCTGTCCGACGACGAAATTCCGAACCTCCTTCGAAAGCTGTACGGATCGTGCAGGCGAGGGCTCGTGATCAACGACCTTCACCGGCATCCGCTTGCACTGCAGTCGATTCAGTTCCTAACCACCCTGTTTTCCTCCAGTGAACTCGTACGACACGACGCTCCACTCTCCGTCCGTCGATCATTTACCCGGGACGAACTATTGAAATTAGCAAAGGGAGCAAATCTTCCCGATCCGGACGTCGAGTGGCACTGGGCGTTTCGCTGGCTGATGACGGCAGAACACCCTCCTTCGGTTGAATAATAAACCAGTATAACTGAATGAAACCGCCATGCCCCCCCTCAGAAACCTACCACAGCTTGAACAAAATATAATTTGATCGATGAGTCGGACACGGAACGAATCGAAGAGTTCACGCAACAAGAAAAAAAATAGATCCCGTGTGTCACAACCCCAGACTTTCTTGAATTCAGTCTATCACCAACGTTGACTTTTACAGGTCCCAGCTCAAAAATATAATCATTTGCACTTTTGATCTATCCACCCGGTATTCCAGAACCACCACAAACAGAACGAAACCCAAGAAGGTCTTCATCCTTGTGGTGACCTGCCTCATGATCTTCTCCGGTGCATACGGAGAGGATCATGTGTCAACCGTGGAATTTCGAAACCTGTTGCCGGACAGGGATTACGAATAATTTTTGGTCCCTATTGGGTTTCGGCGTACCCGTACCGCGTCGATTTGAGCGAATCCGGGGAGCGGGACGTCCGGATCACGATAAGAAACTTTCGCCGTATCCCTCAGCATCACCGAATCAAATTGGTGCTGTCGAGGGGTATGCAAGCCGAACCGCCCGTGCTCGAGGGATTGATCAAACCCGAAAGCCACCGAACGTACACGGTCCACCTGTCCATAAACCGTGACAACGTTTCACCGGGTGTGCAGATCGTGCCGTTCGATATCACCCTGGACGGCAAACGATACGGACAGTTGCATGATTTCCTCCTCCGAACGTCAAAAACAGGTCCCGATCTGAAGTTCAGGTCCTCGTAACCCTTGCACATGATGTGATCGTATTGCAAGTTGTTCGGTTACATCTTTTTTTCACGGGGCACCTTTATTTAAATCAGTCTCGCTCGTTTACGGAGGATCCATTCGGCGCCGAGCACAACGACGAAAAGGAGGAGGAAAATCGGTGCGTCCCATAGGTCTTCTTTCTGGGGTTTCAGGGAGATTCGTTCGGGTTTCTTGTGGACCAGGTCGGGCAGGGACGAGGCCTGATCCGTTTCCCGTAAGATCTGGTCAAGATACAGAAATTTTCCTCCTGAAATACCGGCTATTTTTCTAAGCAGCTCCCGATTGACGGACGGATCCTTCGCTTCGAGGTCGAGGGGTTCCACGTCAAAACGCGTTTCCGCGTAATCCGTCTCCCCTTCTTTCTCCTCCGCGGAAAACGGATAACTTCCGATCCACAGCCGGTATCCCCCGAGCTCACCCGGTTTAAATGTTGCTCTGTACTGTCCCGCTTCCTCCTTCCTGTTCATGGTCAGCGTTCGGCGGGTGTTCGTTGAAGAATGAAGTAGGTGAACGGGTACAGTCTCACTCGTTTCCGGTCGAAAGTTCCGATCCAGTACCCGTGCGTAGACCGTTACTTTGTCGCCTGGAGTGTAGGTCTTTTTGTCCACGCGAAGTTCGTATCTTTTGCTCCGGCTCAAACGTCCGCCCCTAAGCCAGCGAATGGAGTTTCGCCAGAAGGTGTAAAAGTACTTGTTTCCGATCAGTCTTCGCCAGATCCACGTGTCGTCCGTTCCCACGTACATCGTCCGGCCACGGCCATACCGGTTCACCGTAATTAATGGAGTGGCGTTTTCTTCGCCGTCCTGTTCTGGGACCCTTGCAAGGGTTTTTGCGCCAAGTTTTTCCTTTCGGACCGGATAAAACCAACGTAACGGTTCAAGACTGTACGTATCCTCCCGCCGGTCCTCCCAGAGCTCAACGTTTTGTTCGTGGTTGTTTACAAGCTGGGTGACGGGATGGGATTTTCCGATCGGGGTCAGTTTCGGGTTAAACGAAACGGTTCTTTCAACGGACCGACGCCCTGAGCCGGGAATGACCGGTAGAAGCCTCTCGAGGGGCGTGCCGCTGTACGACGAGGGGTTATAATTCGGTCCCGCCATAAACAGCACCCCTCCCCCGAGTTCTTCAACGAACACCTGCAGGCGGTCGAGGACGGTTCTCGCGTCGACACCGAGCCCTCGAAACATGCTCGGACGCACATCTCCGATCAAAATGACGTCGTACTGTGCGAGTTCCTCCCTTGTTCTTGGAAAGTGTGTCGCGGGGGAAAGACCGGGACTCGTGGGCTGGGGATACTGTTCGTCGGCACTGTACAGCAGGCATTTCACTTCAAGGCTATCGTCCCGGATCAGTGCGTTTTTGAGAAATCGGTATTCGTAACGGGGAAGTCGTTCGAAATAAAAGACCCTCAACTTGCGATCCAGCACACGAATCCGGTGTACAACCTCGTTGTTTTCCGTGCGAATTTCACCATCAACCGGCTCAACCCGTACCCGGAGTCGATACGTGCCCGGTTCCTCCGGTTTCCAGTTCATCGTACCGGTGATCTCCCTGGTTTCCGGCTTGCCGGTAATCTGGCTGCCGGCCAGCTCCTTTCCTTCCTCCGTCAGAAGCCGTAACTGCGTCGATCCCGTCCAGTCCGAATCCTGCGAGCGCACACGAACCGAGAACTCCACCGGGTCCTGGGCATTCGTCTGTGCGGCATCCGGGGCCTCCACGCCTTCAAGCACAAGGTCCTCCGGTTCGTCGCGGGCTCCCACCGCCACCGTATATATCGGAAGATCATTTCCCTGCTTCCTTTGATTTCGAACTACCGTCAGTGGATCCGAACCGATGTTCGATTGACCGTCCGTGAACAGCACAATTCCGGAGGTTTTCCGACCGCGCTGATCACGATATACACTTTCTATCGCACCTCCGACGGCCGTTCCTCCTTTTCGGTCCGAAAGTTCGATTTCCCCGTCCGGATTCTGAGCCTGCAGTTCCGTCGAAAAGCGGTAGAGGTCCAGCATTTGATCGCGTGACATACGCTCCAGTAACTGAACCTCTTCATTGTTGAACACACGTTTCAGTAGCTCCAGACGCGGGAGTTCGTTAAGCGGTTCGGAGGAGCCGTTCCCGTTAATTTCGGCCAGGTTCTTCAAACGGTTTCGAACCCCTTCCCGCTCATAATGATCGTTGAAGGACATACTGCCGGACGTGTCCACGAGCACCGCCAGGTGATTCTGTTTCTGCAGTTCGATCTCATTATAAAGATAGGGCTGAAACAGCAGCAGTAGTATGATGGACACGGCAAGCAAACGAAGTCCGGCAAGCACGTATTTGCGGATGGAAGCCCCTTCCCCGGGTTCCCACCGGTAAACGAGGTAACAACCCACGACCGCGGCGGGCACGATCACCAGTACCAGCAACCATGTGGACGGAAGGTTCTGCCAGCCCAGTTTCCAGTCGGCTTCCGGACCGGTGCGGAGAACGCCCTTATCAATGCCGAACAACCACTCCAGCAAATCCGTAAAATAACTAACCGTGCTGTATTTCATCTATATCTGCCGACGTCGGTCAATGCGCAGTGCAAGCAAACTTTCCAGCCCCAGGAAGACCAGTACGAGTGAGGCAAGAAACATCCACAGGTTCGTTCTGGGACGTTCAGCGGATGTGGAAATCTCTCGCTGTAGCGACTCAAACGAGATTCCGGGATACTCATCGGTTAACTTTTCGTTGCTCACCCGCTTGAGATCACCTTCGTCCGGGTTGACGTTCGCAGACAGAACTCGATTGGAACGCCAGGTGGATTGATCCTCTCGCTTCTGTTCAAGAAGATACAAACCCGGTCGATCCATTACGTCAAGGCGTACCACGTAACCGCCTTCCCGTAACGGCCGAGGGGACTTGACGGTCACCTGTTCATCGGGGTTTGTCAGGCGAAATGAGCTGGATGATTCGAATGCCTCAACCGGAAGGTGAACGTCACGGCCGACCCGCACATTCCGAAACCCCTCCTTCTGTCGAAGAAGATACTGAGTCAGCTGATCGATCAGCAAAACGTACCCCTGAAATTCGGGCCAGTAATTCCAGTCCATGTCAGCAGACGTTAGAACTGTGATGAATTTCCCGCGGCCGATGGAGCGTTCCGCTATAGCGGGGGACGAAGACGGGTCCCCGAAACGCGCGAGAACCTGAACGTCCAGTGCGTCTTCCGGAACGTCCATCTGCACCCGGCCAAACGTCATTAACGACGACAGTTTTTCCGGGTACGGTTGAAAAAAGGTCAGGGCCGGATGTTCAAGGTTCAACTCGTCAAGGGTCACGTAATTTCCCTGATCCGGTGATTGCTCGACAATTTTCGTCAATTTTCCCGGCAGAAGCGGGTCCGGGACATCGTAGAGGGTTTCGTTAAACGCATCGAGGGTCGTTCGGTCACCGAGAAACATCATCACCCCCCCTCCATTTTGAAGAAAATTCCGTAATTCATCCCGGCGTTCGGCGGTGACCGTTGAGACGTTTGCCAGCATGACCACATCGTAGTCCGCCAGCCGCTCATCCTGGAACATGTAGTCCGTCACAACCGTCAGGCGAAACGGTGTGGTCCCCTCCTCGGGACGAAGGGCGGATTTGAGAAAATACGACTCAGCCCGGACTTCGTTTCCCTCCTCCGGCTCCCCATCCACGACCAGTACGTCAATTTTCTTCTTGATGTTCAGTGCCCGATAGCGTCGGTTGTCCACCTGCAAACGATCGCCGGACAGCTCGGCGTAGACCGCATGCGCACCCTCGGTGTCAAAACGTACGGGATCAAACTCCTTTTCCAGGGATTCTCCGGCGTCGAGGTTCACGTCAAGCGTCTGTACTTTTCGTTCATTTTGAAACAGGGAGACCGTGGCCGATTGGTTCGAGTCGGAAAAGTTCTGAATACGGGTCCGAACATCGATGGGACGACCATCTACGAGCAATTGATCGACCGTGTCAAGTTCCGCGATACCGATGTTCGCGGTTTCTTCCCGGCCGGTGTCCTTGATTGAGAATTTTTGGACGCGTTCCGTCAGTTGACTGATTTCCCTCCGCAATTGATTCCGTGTGGATTCATCCGCCGGTAACCAGCTTTTCGCCTGAAGATCCGTTACCCAGATCACCTGCTGGTTCAGCTCATCCGATGCCGCGTCCATGGTCTGGTCCACCAGATCAAGTGTTTCGAGAAGCCCTCCGGAGTAAAATGTGGGCGTGGATTCCTCGATAACGCGAAGAGCTCGAGCACGATCCTGGCTCGGGGTTTCAATCAACGCTTTCGGCGCGGCGGATGACGAAATGACGGAAACCCGATCGCCACGGGCCGGACGGAACCGGTTGTTCAGGATCTCTTTTACCTGCTCCCTGGCATCATCGTGTCGGGAGGTCTCTCCACCCGGCTGCAGTGACGTACGCATACTGTACGATTCATCCAAAACGATGATAAAGTGTCCGGGTTGAGACCCGAGGAACGCAAGAGCGGGTTCGTTGAAAAACGGCTGAGCCAGTGCAAATCCCAGCAACGCCAGCAGCAGGTAGCGCAGAATCATGAGAAGCAAGTTTTCCAGCCGGACCCGCCGGCGTGTCTTCTGCTCGGCACGCAGAAGAAAATCCATCGCCGCCCATTCGTGTTGTTCGTAAAACGTCCGGTTCAGAAGATGAATAATCACCGGCACCGTACCGAGCACAAGACCGGCAAACGCCAGTACGGGATTGGTGAGAAAGCTGGTAAGAGCCTGCATTTAACCGGCCCGCCTCTGTATTCCAAGCCGTTTCGCGAGAAAGGTGCTCAGTGCGACGTTGAGCGGCTCATCCGTGCGCAGAAGCTGATAATCCATTCCATTGTCCAGGCAGGCCCGTTTGATTTCCTCGTTGTGCGTCTCCATCTCGTCCAGGTATGCCTCTCTCAGGGCTTTCGGATCAGCAAGCAGTTCCTGATCGGCCTCCATTCCCCGGAACTCCGTCATCCGATCAAATGGAAAATCGACCTCCGCCGGATCAAGAACCTGAAATACAATCACGTCATGCTCCCTTGTGCGCAAATGACTCAATCCGTCGGTAATACGGCTCGTCTCGTCCAGCAGGTCCGAAATCACAATAATCAGCCCGCGCTGACCGATACGAGACGCAGCATGGTTGAGAATACGACCGAGGTCCGTTTTCTTCTGCGGCTCATGACCCACCAGCCGCTTCAGAACGTTGTGAAAGTGGGATTCCGAATTCGACGGTTCCACGTAGTCCGTCAGATCCTGATCAAATGTGGCCAATCCAATTCCATCCTGCTGCTGGATCACCAGGTACGCCAGGGACGCGGCAAGATACCGTGCATATTCCATTTTGGAGACCTCTCCGCTGGCGTAGTCCATGGATCTGCTCAGATCAACGATGGGAATGACCCGGAGGTTGGTTTCCTGTTCGTATTCCTTGACGTACAGGCGATCGCTACGTGCAAAAACTTTCCAGTCGAGGTGACGTAAATCGTCCCCGGGAACATACTCCCGATGCTGGGCAAATTCCACGCTGACCCCGCGGTACGGACTTTCGTGCATGCCGGAGATAAACCCTTCGACCACACGCCTGGCCTTCAGTTCCAGGCCGGAAAGTTTCTTAAGAACCGCCGGATCTAAGTACTTCTGATATTCGCTCATTCCTTGCTTTTTCCCTGGAAACGGGAGACACGGATTCGAGAAGCCTGCTGGTAATGTCGTCCGTTGTGACGTCTTCTGCCTCCGCACTGAAGTTGGTGATGACTCGGTGTCGAAGCACGGAATGTGCCACAGCCTGAATGTCCTCGGATGCTACATAGGGACGTCCGTGAAGCATCGCCCGTGCTTTTCCTCCCAGAATCAGGTATTTCGTCGCTCGTGGCCCCGCTCCCCATGACACCCATTCCTTCACAAAATCCGGAGCATCGGGGGTATCCACCCGTGTTTTTCGAACGATGTTCATCGCGTATTTCATCACGCTGTCGGCAATCGGAACTCGACGGACCGTGCGCTGGATATCAACGATCTCGTCCTTTGATAGGACCTCGTTCACCGTTTCGTCGAATTTCGTGGTCGTAAGGCGCATCACATCCATTTCTTCCTCCTCCGACGGATAATCGATACGGATTTCCAGCATAAACCGATCCAGTTGCGCTTCGGGAAGGGGATAGGTTCCTTCCTGCTCGATCGGGTTCTGTGTGGCAAGCACGAAAAACGGTTGATCCAGTTTATACTGCTCCCCGCCGGCCGTAATCTGCTGTTCCTGCATTGCCTCCAGGAGAGCCGCCTGTGTTTTCGGGGGCGTTCGGTTGATCTCGTCCGCCAGCACCATATTGGCAAACAACGGTCCCTTCCGGAATTTCATTCTTCGCTCCCCAGAAGCCTGATCGTGCTGGATAATCTCCGTTCCGGTCACGTCCGACGGCATCAGATCCGGCGTGAACTGAATCCGACTGAACTCAAGGGAAAGACACTGAGCCAGGGTTCGGACCATGAGCGTCTTCGCAAGTCCCGGCACCCCCACAAGCAGGGCGTGCCCACCGCTGAAAATCGTAATCAGAATCTTTTCAATCACCTCCTCCTGACCGACGATGTTTTTCGAAAGCTCGGAAAGTAGCTTTTCACGAGCGTCATTGAGCCGCTCGACGTCGTCCAGGTCATCCTGGCTGAAATCACTCTGTTCGGAGGGGACCTCTTCCACGGAGTTCGATGTGTTCACCTCGTCCGAACCGGATTGTTCAACGGACGTTTGATCGGAAGGACCGGAAGGTTCTGATTCAGGGGAGGGATTTGCTGACATGGGTTACTCCTGCAGCTACTGTTAAAAAATAGTTTTATTATTATAAAACAATGACAAAATGGAGTCAATCCACAATCATCTGCACCTGGTTCAGGGTGTTTTCAGGATTGGCCCAACCGTGCCTTACAGGAGATGAGAAGGCACGTAATCGCGGGCAAATCCTATTCTGCTTCGCAAGCTGCTTTCAGAATCCTGCCTTCAAACTGACCTGTATACGGTCAATCACATACCGGGCATCGGCATGTCGGAAGGAGTGGGTTCCTGCTGAGCGGGAAGGCCCGGCACGTGATCACGTACGAAATCATCCCAGCTGTCCCGGGTCTCGTCGGAAAGGAGTGAATTCATCTGATCAAGACAATCCACACAGAGGATCATCGGGGACATCACCATCCGATCCTGCTGGCAGAGGGAACTGATCATGTGTTCGTTCCCCGTCTCAATGGGGGACTCACAGAGATGACAGTTCGACATGGACTCCCGGCCGAGATCGAGGCGAGCCATGAAATCATGGATGCGTGAGAGGGATTCATCGGAGTATTCCTCGATCATCTCCTGACCGCACGGGCTGCAGATGGCGTGCTCCCAGATCGAACGACCCTGCCGGTAAATCTTCTGTACTTCATACACACCCGGTATCTCCTGAAGCCGCCGTTCACATTTTAAACATTTCTCGAAAAGACCTTTTCGAAAATCGGAATGGAGGATCTCCGGAATCTCCTGATACCCGTCGTATCGTTGCTGGAAATAATTTTCCATACGGCTTCACCAGAATGTGAATGACATTCAAAAACAACGCTTATCAGCCAGATAATATAATCCACCTGAGCTATCATATCAAATCTTTGAAATCGATTGAACTCGTCTTCTATAATGCTTGGCAATAGAAAATCGTATGTTCTGACGAGCCGATTTCTTCAACGATTGCAACGGAGAATACGATGCCGACGAGAGAAGAGATTGAAAACGAGATCAAGAATATCGTTTGCCAGCAACTGGGCGTAAGTGAGGATAAACTTACGGACGAAACGTCGTTCGTCAATGACCTCGGTGCCGATTCGCTGGATACCGTGGAACTTGTCATGGAAATTGAAGATGCGTTTTCACTGAGCATTCCCGACGAGGACGTAGAAGACATACAGACTGTGGGTGCCGCCGTCGATTACGTCGAAGAGAACACGGAAGGATAGAGGATTCACGGTGACTCAGCGCGTCGTAGTAACTGGACTTGGCCTGATTTGCCCGGTAGGTATCCGTACGGAAGAGGCCTGGCACAACCTTAAAAATGGGTCGAGCGGGATTGACCACATCGAAGGTTTTGACACGTCCGAATTTGACATTACCTTCGGAGGCGAAGTCAACGCGTTCGACCCGGAAGAATACATCGACCAGCGTAAAGTTAAACGGCTGGATCGATTCGTGCAGTTCGGCATTGCCGGTGCACATCAGGCCCTTGCGGATGCCGGAGTTCCGGAGGGTGCAGGCGATAAACTTGAGCCTGAACGCTCCGGGGTCGTCATCGGTTCGGGTATCGGGGGGTTGAAAGAGATCGAGACCCAGCACTGGCGCATGTTTGAACGGGGGCCGTCGCGGGTCTCTCCTTTTTTCATCCCGAAACTGATGATGAATGCCGCACCCGGACAAATCAGCATGAGATTTGGGTTTGAAGGCCCGAACTATTCCGTGTCTTCGGCTTGCTCGTCCGCCAACCATGCGATCGGTAACGCGTTCCATCACCTGCGTCAGGGCGAAGCGGACGTTATGCTAACCGGTGGAGTGGAAGCCGCGTTGACCCCCTCCTGCCTGGCCGGCTTCTCCGCTTTGAAGGCCCTGTCCAAACGGAACGATCAACCTGCGAAGGCAAGCCGTCCGTTCGACGGGAAACGAGACGGATTTGTTCTCAGTGAAGGAGCGGGGCTTCTGCTCCTTGAAACCCTCCACCATGCACGGGAGCGCGACGCGGATATATACGCCGAAATACTCGGGTTTGGAGCCACGGCAGACGCTCACCATATCACGGCGCCGGAACCGGAGGGAAAAGGAGCTCGCAAATCCATTACTCTGGCGCTGGCCGATCAGGAGATCGACCGGGAACGTGTCTCGTACGTCAACGCACACGGTACATCAACCGAATTAAACGACAAAATGGAAACGAAAGCGGTTCGGGATGTGTTTGGGACCCATGCAGACGAGCTCTGCATGTCCAGTACGAAATCCATGATCGGTCATTCACTCGGCGCAGCCGCCGGTGTGGAAGCGGTTGTAACGTCTCTTTCAATCGACGAAGGGGTCGTTCATCCTACAATCAATCAGGAGGAACCGGACCCGGACTGTGACCTTGATTACGTGCCGGGAACGAGCCGTTCCTTGGACATTGACGTAGCAATTTCCAATTCGTTCGGGTTCGGTGGGCATAATTCCTGCCTGGCACTCGGTAAACTTGATTAATTACAGGGTACGGAGATGGGAAAACATCCAGATATCTTTCAAAAATGCAGGGAGTTTACCGAGGCTCGTAAGTTAAAAGAAGCCGGACTGTACCCGTACTTCCGCCCGATCGAATCCGGGCCGGGTTCGAAAGTCATCGTGGACGGACAGGAAATCATTATGGTCGGCTCCAACAACTACCTCGGCCTGACAAACGACGATCGCACGGTGGAATCCGCCCAGAAAGCGACGCGGAAATACGGGACGTCCTGTACCGGCTCCCGGTTTCTCAACGGAACACTGGATCTGCATGAAAAACTTGAACGCGAGCTGGCCGACTTCATGCAGGAGGACGCCGCCATCACATTCACGACCGGTTACCAGACCAACCTCGGAATCATTCCCACGATTGTCGGAAAAGACGATACGGTCATTATCGACCGTCAGGACCATGCCTGTATCTACGATGGAAGCCGGTTGTCCTTCGGTCGTACACTGAAATACGAGCACAACAACATGGAGGATCTGGAGCAGAAGCTGCAAAACGTGGACGACGACAAGGGAGTGTTAATTGCCGTGGACGGGGTGTACTCCATGGAAGGGGACCTCACCCCGCTGCCGGAGTTGGTTGAACTGAAGAATAAGTACAATGCACGGCTTCTCGTGGACGACGCCCATTCCATCGGGGTTCTGGGTGAACACGGTCGCGGAACGGCCGAACATTTTGGTCTCGAAGATGAAGTCGACCTGATCATGGGGACATTCTCTAAATCCTTTGCTTCGTTGGGAGGTTTCGTCTCCGGTGAAGAGGAGGTGATCAATTACATAAAACACAACGCCCGTTCCCTTATCTTCAGTGCCAGCATGCCCCCGGCAAATGTACAATCCGTCCGTACCTCCCTGGAAATCATCCGGAATGAACCGGAACGCCGGGAAAAATTATGGGACAATGTCGCTTATATGCAGGACGAACTCGACGCGCTCGGGCTTGATATCGGAAACAGCGAAACACCGGTCATCCCGATTATTGTGGGGGGGGATTCGAAAACATTTAAAGTCTGGCAGGATCTTCTTACAAACGGAGTCTATACAAATCCCTGTGTAAGTCCAGCCGTGGAGGAGGGCCGCTCGTTGATACGCACCAGTTATATGGCCACGCATTCCCGGGACGAACTTGACACCGTGCTTTCCGTCTTCGAAAAAGTCGGTGAAAAACATGGGCTATGTTAACGGATACACTGTTACGTTTTCCGGCCGAGCATCCACGTCCCGGACCGGCACTCCTTCCTCAACAAATCAGTAACTGAATCATACATGAGCGTGACCATAGAGCGGATAACGGATCCTCACCGTGACACGGATTTTCTTTATCTGCCCTACCAGTTGTATAGCGGACACGACGGTTGGGTTCCTCCGCTGGTTTCCGAGGAACAGGAACGGCTGAACCCGGACGATTATCCGTTTTTTTCTCATTCCGATGCTTCCTTTTTTCTCGCACGGCGTAACGGTGAACCCGTAGGTCGTATCTCCGCCATCGAAAATACCCGACACAACGAGTACCACGATCAGGAGATTGGGTTTTTCGGTTTCCTGGACGTCAGCAACGACCATACGGTTGTCGAAAAGCTGGTTTCCGCTGCCGAAAACTGGGTAAAGAACCGGAATCTCAACGCACTGCGTGGACCGGCCAGTTACTCGTCCAATGAGATGTGGGGTGCACAGGTGGGCGGCTTTGATCATCCTCGCTCGATCCTGATGCCTTACAACCCGCCCTACGTCCCGGAGATCCTGGAGGAGATCGGTTTTAACCCCATCAAACAGTTGCTTGCCTTCGAAACGGACACGGATCTTGCCCGGCTCGATCTGATGGAGCGTCTCGCGGATCGAATTCAGGAGCGGACCTCCCTCCGGATACGTCCGATGGATTTCTCCCGGTTTGAAGAGGAAGCAAAGCGTCTCCGCTCAATCTACACGGAGTGCTGGTCGAACAACTGGGGGTTCGTTCCTCCCACGGACGAAGAATTCAGACACACCTGTGATAAACTGAAGCCGCTGGTCAAAAATTACCCGGGTTTTGTTCTGTTTATCGGAAACAGCGACGAAGAAGTGGGCTTTATCACCGGCATTCCGGACATGAACGAAGCACTCGTCAAACTGAACGGACAGTTCGCCTCCTGGCGCCTGATTCCGTTCCTCTGGAAATATTACGTGACCGGACTCGATCGTGTTCGCGTTTTGCTGATGGGCGTCAAAGACCGTTACCGGGGACGTGGCCTGGAACTGGTTCTTATCCATCACTTTATTAAGAACAGCACCTCCCGCGGGTACTCCACCGCCGAACTTTCCTGGATACTTGAAACAAACCAGAACATGATCAACGTTTTAAAACGCATGAAATCGCGTGAAGTAAGACGCTACAACGTGTATGAAAAACCTCTTGAGTAACGAGGGTCACGCCGAAGACCGGCGTGGTGACTGATTTCACCTGAAACCGGACTTCGTATCACGTAGGATGTCAACCGTCTCACTGATTTTTTTACTCGAATTCCAGACCTGAATTTATGAGGATACTCATCACGGGATCCACCGGACTGATCGGTTCATCACTTGTGGAGCAACTACAGGATCACGAGGTGATGCGTCTTGTACGGAAGGAACCCGAAGCGAAGGACGAAATTTTCTGGAAACCAACCGAGGAACGAATTGACGACGAGGCCCTGTCCGGTTTCGACGCGGTCATACACCTGGCGGGGGAACCGATCGTCGGACGCTGGAACGAGGAAAAGAAGCAGCGTATACGTGAAAGCCGGGTCACCGGAACAAATCTGCTTTCAGAAGCCCTGGCCCAGACGGAGGAGCCCCCGGACGTTATGATTTGTGCGTCTGCAATCGGCTACTATGGGGATCGCGGGGACGAACGACTTAATGAATCCTCCTCGTCGGGTGAACTGTTTCTTTCCGGGGTCTGTGAACAATGGGAAGAAGCGGCCGATCCGGCCCGGGAAGCCGGGATACGGGTCGCCCATTCACGTTTCGGGGTCGTACTGAGTGATCGAGGCGGTGCCCTGGCGCAAATGCTCACTCCGTTCAAGTTTTGCCTCGGCGGGCGTATCGGAGACGGTGAACAGTGGATGAGCTGGGTGGACCTTGAAGACGTCGTTCGAGCGCTCGAATTTATTATTCATACCGAGGAACTCGATGGACCGGTGAACATCGTTGCCCCGAACCCGGTGCGGAACAGACAGTTTACCGTTTCGCTCGGCGACGTACTGGGTCGACCAACCCCATTTCCCATGCCCGCGTTCGCGGCACGACTGCTTTTCGGGGAGATGGCGGATGAACTCCTGCTGGCAAGCTCGCGTGTCCAGCCGGAAAGGCTACGCGAACATGGTTTTAACTTTGAGTTTCCCCATATCAAGGACTCGCTGGTGCATATCCTGATCTCCCGTGAGGAGGATCTGAGTGTGATGGACGGCTCAAGCCCCGGATGAGCCGAAAGACCGGATTTCATCTTTTACCCTTCTTCCGACAGCACCTCGTCCTTCAGGTTTTTTAGAAGGTTCAATGCATCCAGAGGTGTTATGTTATTAACGTCGACGTCGTTCAGCCGGTTCCGTATGAGATCGGCCTGCTCTGCTTTTTTCTTTATCTCCGGGGAGTTGAACAAGGAAAGTTGGGCCTGCTCTGAGGCATCCGCAAGTTCCTCCCGCCGCTCATCCGTGCTGACCGTATTCTCCTCCAGCTGTTCGAGAATCCGCCTCGCTCGATTGACCACCTCCTCCGGAACACCTGCCAGTTCGGCCACGTGGATACCGTAGGACCGATCACTCGCACCCCGGATCAGCTTCCGGTCAAAGACCATACGCCCTTTCTTTTCCTTGATGCCGAAATGGTAATTCTGAACACCCGGAAGCTCGTCTTCCAGTACGGACAGTTCATGGTAATGGGTAGCAAACAGTGTGCGTGCACCGATACGATCATGAATGTGCTCACATACCGCCTGCGCTATGCTTATGCCGTCGGAGGTGCTCGTTCCACGACCCACCTCGTCCAGAATGACAAGACTCCGTTCCGTGGCGTTGTTAAGGATGTTTGCCGTTTCCGTCATTTCGACCATGAACGTGCTCGCCCCGCGGGTCAGTTCATCCGACGCTCCCACTCTGGTAAACACGCGATCAACGATACCGATCCGAGCGTCACGAGCGGGAACGAAACTTCCCATCTGAGCGAGTACGCAGATGAGACCCACCTGTCGAATATACGTGGATTTTCCCGCCATGTTTGGACCCGTGATAATCAACAAACGATCATCTTCAACGGAGAGGTCCGTGTTATTCGGAACGAATTGCTGCTCCTGAAGCTCCTCCACAACCGGATGTCGTCCCTGCCGGATACGGGTAACCGGTTCCCCCGTCACTTCCGGCTTACACCAATCCTTTTTTTCCGCCGCTTCCGCCAGACAGCATAGGACATCCGTGCGTGCAAGGGCATCCGCGGTCTCCTGTAGTTGATCAATGTGTTCGGCCGTGTGCGTGCGAAGCTCGAGAAACAGCTCGTACTCGAGTTCTTTCGAACGTTCTTCCGCGTTCAGAAGCTGACTTTCTTTTTCTTTCAGGTCCTGCGTGATATATCGTTCGGAGTTTTTTAGGGTTTGTTTCCGATTGTACCGCTCCGGTACGTTATCCGTCTGTGAATTTGTAACTTCGATATAATATCCGTGGACCTTGTTAAATCCGACCTCAAGTGTCTCAATACCGGTTTCCTTCTTTTCCCGTTCTTCGAAGGATGCCATCCACTGTTTTCCCGACTGCATCATCTCTTTCAGTTCATCCAGTTCCTCGTCGTATCCTTCCCGGAAAATGCCCCCGTCCGACAGCACGGAAGGCGGACTGTCCTTCAGGGCGTCGTCCAGTTCCTCCCGTAACTCCGGCAATGGATCGATGGCAGTTCTTATCACGTCCAGATACCCCTCCGTACTGTCCAGAACCTCCAGGATGTCGGGCAGTGACTTCAGTGATTGACGCAGTGAAACCAGATCCCTGGGATTCGCTCGTCCACTGCCGAGTTTCGAGGTAATACGTTCAATATCGTACACATCAGCCAGCAGATCCTTCAGATCATTACGCAGCTCATACTTCTCAACCAGCGTTTCAACGGCCAGCTGCCGTTGTTCAATTTGATCCCGGTTCGTAAGCGGCGACCGGAGCCAGTTTCGCAAAAGCCGTCCGCCCATCGCTGTCGACGTATAATCAAGCACATGGACCAACGAACCTCGTTCTTCACCGGTTCGGATTGTTTTCGTTAGTTCGAGTGAACGCTGGGACACCTGATCCAGTATCATTGTTTCATCCCGGTGATACGGCTCGATGCTGCGGATATGATCCAGCTGACCCTTCTGGGTTTCCTGCAGGTATTCAAGCAGCGCCCCCGCTGCTCGAATGCCCATGTTCTGATCTCGAATACCGAACCCGTCAAGCAGAGACGTACCGAAATGTTCTTTGAGCGTGTTCATTGCCGAATCCTCCTCGAAGTGCCAGTCCGGCAGAGGCGTTAACGCGGCGTTGTTCACATTGTCAATTGATGAATACAAATTGTCCTCCCGGTGTCGGAACGATTCCGGTACAACAATTTCGACCGGATCAAGACGGGATATTTCATCGATCATCTCGTCGGCGGGGAGTTCCTCCATCCGAAACGCCCCCGTTGAAAGATCGGTCCATGCAAGTGCACAGCTGTCCCGCTCCATAAAAACGCTCATGAGATAATTGTTCTGTTTTTCGGAGAGGTATTCTTCCTCCGTGACGGTCCCGGGGGTGATGACCCGCACCACATCGCGATCAACCAGCCCACTCGACTCGTCCGAATCCTCCACCTGATCACAGATGGCCACCCGGTATCCTTTCTTGATCAACCGCTGGATATACGTATCAGCTCGCTTGATGGGAACACCCGCCATGGCGATTTCATCCTCCCCCTGAAACCGGCTGGTAAGTGTGATTTCGAGTTCTCTCGAAACAATTTCGGCATCCTCTTCAAATACCTCGTAGAAATCCCCGAGGTGAAAGAACAGTATTTCCTCCGAATACTGCTCCTTCATGTTCCAGTATTGTTCCATTAACGGCGTACTCATTTCTGATTAGATGGATACAATTAGATCCCGTAGAGGCGGTAATGACCTGAAGGAAGTGCGAGAAGCAGGTCAGGGTTTGACAATGGCATTCCAGCCGTTCCGACCGAGCCGTTGTTTCAAATTCCGGGCCTGTTTCAGGGTATCGTAACGCCCCAGGCGAACGCTGTATATGGTGCTTCCACCCTCGCTGTCAGAAAGAATATATGCATCGAACCCTTCCTTCTGAAGATCCTGTTGAAGTGACACCGCGTTCTTCTGGTTTTCAAACACACCGAGCTGAACGGAAAAGTAATCCTTCATAAAACGAAGTCGGTCACGTGCATTCTTTGCGTAGACCGTATCGGGATACGTTTCGATTACGGAACGGTACCTGTCCCTCGCCCGGTCGAACTCACCGGATCGAGCCAGCATCCCCGATATGAGATAATCCAGTTCCACACGGTTGATCAACCCAATTGCGGATGGACTGGATTCAATCAGCTCCCGGGCCTTCCGATATGCTGTCAATGCCCTGTTCTCCCGGTCAAGCGCACCATACGCTTTCCCTTTCATGAACTGCAGGGCCGCCCGCACCTCCGGCTGTTCCGTCCGGCGAAGGCCGTTTTCCACCGCCTGCAAAACATTCCGGTAATTTGTTCGATGAAACTCAACCTGAGCAATTCGATACCAGGCTCTATCAGCATGCGCACCATCCGGGGTTCCATCGAGGTATTTCTCCGCGTAACGCCGGGCCTGCTTCAATTTTTCTTCATCTTTATTTTTTTCTCCGACCCCCTGTAGGTATGACTTCTGAGCACGCTCAAGAAGGGAGGGAAGTTCGTCCGCGCTCCCCTGATCCACGGACGAGGTCGCACACCCTACAAAAAGTAACAAACCGAACATCCCGGACAGGAATGTTATGTGTCTCATGGCAAATTGATTCATCTAACGTTTCTGTGCATCCATGATCCTGTCTTTCTGGTCATCCACTTCCCAGAGAATTTTATAATTTAAATCTTCGATCCGGGAAACAAGGACCTGCTCCCCCGTGTACGTACTGGATAGTTGTTGAATCTGCTTCAACGCCCTCCGGTACACCTGATCCGGATTCGTATTGGTGGATTCATTCGCTCCGGACGACCCTGTAACCGTGGCAATGTACTTGATCAGGCGCTCTATGTTGTTTCTGATGTCTTGCAATTTCTCCCCGTGTTCTTTCCTGAACGATTGATCCGTTCGAATATCCCGGACCGTTTCATCCAGTTTCTCCAGCATTTTTTTCCGTCCCGATTCGGTTGTCAGATCCGGTTTGTCCCCCGTGTCGATAGATTGGATGTTCACATCCGGATCGACCTTGATATTTACACCTTCACCTGAGGCCGTCGCGTTATTTCCGGCCGTGGAACGCCCATCAAACCAGGAGCTCAAATCATCGACGTTCCGATACCCCAGAAACCCGATAATTGCCAGGGCCAGAACGACACTCCCGTAGGAAAAAAATTTGATCAACCCCTGCAGGGTTACGCCCGAACCGGCCTCCTCCTCGATTCGTTCTTTGTTCCGGTCACTGTGTCTCCGTCGGGTGGTAACCGAGGTAGATTCGTTGCTCTCCTCCGTAGTGGAGGAATGAGATTCTCGTTGATCCGCTTCGTCCCGATCCCCATCAGGTTTCGGCTCCTCTGCGTCCGCGGCGTCGTCTGCTGCCCCCTCCTGTTCGGACGGACCGTCAGAACTCGCTTTCTCATCCATGCCTGAGGCCTGATTGTGTTCCATCATGAATTCTCCTCGTATAAAATTATTTAACCATTCTGAATGACACTGGCTTCCTCGTCAATTTCCCGTGCGATATGAGCCCGCGTTCTCCCGCTGGTTCACCACAGTGAGAACAGTTGTAAACAACTTCCCACGTCTTCTCCCCATCGACGGCATGCATGTGGATGAACGACAGGTTGTACTCGCATTTAAATAAAAGCAACCTCCTTACGTTTCCTCTTGAAGGCTGCTGAAAAACCCCCGCTTCGTCAGTAGAACGCAATGCGGTTCTCCGTAGTGCGCGGCTTCGCAGGCGATGCCGAAAGCGCATCGGCGAGAATCCGCAATCGCCCGGAGATTCCAATTGCATTCTATCTCTTTGAGACGAAACGAGTTACGCCGATTCCCTTTGTCAAACATATTCAAATCGCAACATTTAGTTGCTATTTAAAATGAACAATTACTACGTAATCCCCTCGGATACACTGACGGCATCGACTGCGGCGGACTCCGTACCCTTCGACGCAACTCGTTTCGCTGACGCTGCGCGGGTTTTTCAGTAGTCTCACAGAACGGATAATTCGGAAAGTCCCCCCATGACCATGAACTCCAGAGCGATCTCCGGCTCCATTGCCCCGGTTCTTGAAGCGAGGTCTTTTTTCAAAAACTGAAGGGCCATCTCCTTTAAATCCGAAGAATCAACGGACCGAAACTGACGACAGGTCTTTTCCACAATCCATTTCTGGACGCCAAGTTCAGAAGAAATCTGGTTCGGGGAATGTCCCATTTTGCTCATTTCAATGATCGATCTCAACCGCCGGAAGGCCCACAGTAAACTACCGGTGATTTTTGTGTCGGACTCCCCTCGGAGCAACTGTCGACGTATCTCCTGCAGAACCGGTTCATACTCCGAAGCAAGCCATGCGTCGGTAAATTCAAAAAAGTCCATTTCACTTCGATCGATGACCACCTCCTCCAGATGATCGGAGCGTACCGTTCCTTCATCCCTGCAGTACAGCGCGAGTTTTTCCATTTCCTCCCGCAAAATTGTGAGATCAT
Organism: uncultured Planctomycetia bacterium; assembly: GCA_964466525.1. GTDB lineage: Bacteria > Planctomycetota > MHYJ01 > CAYXQY01 > CAYXQY01 > CAYXQY01. The sequence goes on along the minus strand of CAYXQY010000012.1, from coordinate 11,514 downwards.
GTCCCGCTCGGTCGATCAATTTCGTGACCGTTTCCGAAGCGATCCGAAGGTTCTCGGAACGAAAAAACGCCTGTACCCAGTCCTCAACTCGCTTTTCCTCCGGCGTTTCACACGTCACGTGTATCGCTTCCGTATCCAGCCAGGATCGAATGTTCAGGTTTTTCCTGACACCGGGTGCTTCAATTAACAAAATATTTTGCCGGGTGTCGGAAGAAACTCGATCACGAACCCAGTCGTCGTGTTCCCTGATAAACGAACCACCGGGATCCGAGATACAGACGAGCCGGGTTTTTTCCTGAAACGAGTGCCCCTGCAGTTCCTCGTCCAGTTGTGAAGGGGAACAATCGGAAGCCGTACGACGGTGCACCTCAAAACCGTACTCCTTCGAAAGTAGGTCCACCACCGTACCGCGCAGGTAGGATTCCTCCCCGGTGACGAATACTGCACCGTCCTCCGTCGGATCCGGCACATTTTTACGAAATTCAAAGAAATCCATGGTTTGATAACCGTACAGAAGTTGATCACGGAAATCAAGATTATCTGTCTTTCTCCACCCCGGTTTCTGGAATATGTTACACCGACCCACGCACGGATCCGGGATAAAAATAGATCAAGCACTTCCTCCTCGAACGTTCCACTCTCTTGCATCATCGCCTAATGCTCGAATACAAGAGGAAACCCAAAGACTTTGCAAGTGTGATTACCGGATCGACGAAATGGTCGATGGATGGTCAGGATTGGCCTGAATATCCGGATAAACCAGTTTCAAAATGGAAATGAATTGAAAAAGGTAAGAACGATCGGAGGATCTATGCTGGTTCATGTATTCTCCATGACCTTAACACCCGCAAAAATTATACTCAAGTTTGGGTATTCAACGAAATAATTGTTCAGCCGAAACGTAAGTACTTCTACAGAAACAGAAGTCCCGCTCCAGCCATATCACTCCGATGCTGTTACACCAACCTCGGTAATGCGTTATCCGTTTTTAAACCAGTGCACGGAACCAGGAGAACCTGTAATCCAATCTGCGGGATCGACAGGATATTCCCGACGCAACATGTTTTGTCCGCTCTAACTTCCTTCCCGTTCTTCATATGTATTTGGAATCATTTTTTCCGCAGCTGGTTCACCGTGTAAAATCCGGCGTCCACGGTTGGCGCATCACCGTTTCGGGCAACCACATCATTGAGCTGAATTCTGTAGATTCGATCCGTTTTCAGCTCCCGCTGCAGGGTCAGACGCACTCGTTCCCCTTCTTCTTCGATGGAAACGGATTTCACCGGCGCCTCCGTCCTTCCCACTTGCGGCGTCCCGTAGTCTGGCCTGTATTTGTATCCCCAGTGTTCGACCTTGTACTGATCGGAATCGTTCGCCGACGACCGCTCAACCGGGCGCGTAAAGTTGATGGTAAATCCATTGGTCGTTAATCGTATGTTACGCATGGCAAACGGAACCGTTTCTCCGTCGTGGACAATTCGCTGCAGTGCATACGATTTATCGCCGACCGACGGCCAGCCTCGATCCGTCTGGCCCACCCATAGGGCCTTCTGCTCTGGACCAAACTGAACTCGAAGTGCCCCGGATTTCAGGTGATCCACAAAATTAAAGACAGCCCCCTGGTATCTACCGTTCACCTTTTCCAGTGCCACCCGGAAGACGTTTGCCCTTGTCTGATCGCCGATAAAAATCTGTCCCTGAAACGGCCCGAACTTCCCTTCGGAGGTACCCCACACCGGATTGCCCGGGGAGTGGGAGATTTCACCGTATGGGAACCATACCGCCGGCCGGGTTCGCATCTCGTTAAGTTTCTCAATCGGTACCTTGTCGAGATTCCGGTCACGAAATTTTTTGTGATCCATTAACGACGACGGATGCCCGTAAAAGTTATTGCGCTGAATCCGTACCAGCCCCGAATAGGGCATCCAATCCCCCTGGTTGATGGCGACAAATACCTCCCCCTTCGGAGACCGGCCGATCCCGGACGGCGAACGAAGGCCGTACGCGTACGGATCCATTTTTCCGTCAGGGGTAATCCGGACACACCATCCACGGTATTTCGCATTTCGCCCCATCACCCCGGCCATTCCATCCGCTCTCACACGTCCCGGGTGGTTAGGTTGTGGCCACAGGTCACTCAGGTTGAGGGTGACGAACAAATTTCCGTTCCCGTCCCGCACCGGCCCATGTGTATATTCGCAGTAATTTCGACTCAACCCCCAGCTGTGATTGATGGATCGAAACACGTCCGATCGGCCATCCTGATCGGTGTCGATCAAACGGGTGACTTCCGGCTTTTGTCCCACCAGAATATGACCTTCTTTTGTAATTAACAAACCGGTGGGATCGTGCAGGCCCTCGGCAAATTTATTCCAGTTTCCACCATCATACGTCCAGACTTCTCCATACCGGGTCGCCACGTAGAGGACCCCCGTTTCCGGATGAAAATCCATGCCGCTCGGCTCTAATGTCACCCCCTCCGGAAGGGGCACGTCCTCGACGTGATACCCGTCCGGTATCGTTTCAGGCGGAGAGGCAAAAAGTCCCAGGGAAGTAAAGAGGAGAAAAAAGAAACCTACCCGGAAGCACTTCACCGCCTGTCGATCGCCTCTGGGCCGGTAGTAGGTTGCACGAGCTGAATCAGATTTTATTACACCGGACATTGAAGTCCCTCTCACAGAAAATATGGCTTTTCATCGACGAGATCGTTTCCAGGTTTGTCGGTTATAAATCATCCCACCTCACTGAGCAGATCCCACCCGGTATGGACCATCGGTTCAACGCATGTATATCCGAGCTCCGCGGCCTTTGACATCCTTTCTTTAAAACTCATCTCCCCACTCCGACAGTATTCAATGTTAAGGGCTAACTTATACGTGGCCATAATTCCTGGAGGGATACGTCAAAATGAACTTTGAGACGAACGACGGTTAAGTTACTACTTACCATCTTGGTCGTATTGTAAGCGAAAAGGACCTTGCATCTTCTGACGCAATTCGAAGCGTATTTTCGTTCCAGGACCCCTCCGAGACTCTCATGTAAACGGGGGAAGGTTGAGGAAACCAGGCAGACCAACCTGACTGGGAGAGCTTGTTCCATGAACGTTCCGAGGGTCGTATGTGAACGGTGTCCCGATCACGTCGGAGCAGGAGATCGGATTCCGGGACCTCCCCGAGACGATAACGACTAATAAGCCCAAGTCCGTCCGGCGTCGGGGTAACTGTTTGATGAACCGACATTCCTTCCACGTCATAACGGAAAACCACTCGGTCATTTTTGATCCGGTGTTGCCCGTAGGTTACTTCCGGGCTTCCTTCTCCACCTTCGGCTAACTTGAACGGGACCCGGGGATTCCCGACGGAAAATCGATTTCCCAGAAGTTTGACGATATCCCCTCCCCTCTCATCGATCTGGGGACCATGATCAATAAACCCCCCCCTCCAGCCATATTGCATCACGCATCGTTCGGCATCAAAACAAATGCTCGGACCGTTCGGCAATCCGACTGCCATCGAACGGGTCGAGGCATCCGGCAATAGCACACGGTAAACCAGCGCTTGATCCCTGACCTGTATGGGCCGCTTCGCGATCTTTTCCTCCCGTGAAGCACGGTGACGCCGATACCGTTCGGCTTCCATACGCAATCGCTTTGCATCCCAGCGCTCAGTATGCACGAAGACTCGGTATCGCAGCTGCATGGTTTGGTTGGATTCGAGGGTCATAGGCTGATGCTGAATCAGCGCGGCGTTCAAAAATCCCATGTCCCCCTTGCTGATTGCATACCAGGGGGAGGGAGACCGGGGGTTCGAGGGATGGTCGATTATTGATATGCCCATCGGTTGCCCGTTTATCTTTCCACTCAGATCCGCTGCACGGGCCCGGGGACGGGCTTTGCCGTTTTTCAGCGTCAGAGCCCCTGCACTCGTTGTCGTCACACGGTGCTGCTTTAGTTCTTTTGCGTAGCGAATCGACAGTCCGGCATACCCCCCCCACGGCTTCCCTCCCTGCTCCCCCGGAAGCGGGGTGCGATCAAGTTTCACCGCCTCCTCCTGTGTTGCAAACTCCGATTGCCAGTCAATCATATACGAACCATCCGTTCGGGGAGGCCCGATACGCAACGTTCGCCGTTCCGTTAAAACGGGATCCTGACTGGGCCGGTGGTACGCTAACTTCATCGTGATGCGTGCGGAACCGTCCTCATGCCTGGTCACCCGGACATCCGACCAGGAGGTCCGACCCTTTCCTTTATGCGTCTCTTCGTCTTCCTCCCAGTAATTCACACCGTTCAGGGTTTTCCAGCTGAACCACATCCCGTAATGCCAGACGTGGTCCGGGGGCATGGACCAGGTTAACGAGGGTTTATTGTACGGACCCATCGGATCAAAATGGGGTTTCCCAAACTGATCGCCGTAGTGATATTGCCAGATCGTTCCCTCCGGTCCGGTCAGCTTGATCGAGGCCCCGGACGATCGTTCCCACGTCAAATCCTCCGGATCAACCGGCTCGGCCAGGGAGGGATCCATTTCCATAGCAGCGAGTGGTTTGTTCGGGGACAGCAGTTTCAGCTCACGAATGGCCGGGCTGTCACCGTAGTAACCTTTGATACGTAACTCTACCTTGCGAACCTTCACCGGAGACAGGTCTACACGTAACACGTTTTTATTGTACGTTGCATCTGTCACTTTCTTTACCACCTGGTTGCCAAACCGTATTTCGAAATCTTTCGGTGCAAAATTTTGATGTTCATATCCCGTAATGCTCAACGCCTCAATTGTACGCCGACGGTCCAGGTGGATCACAAGCCGGTATGTATCCTTTCCGTTTTCTTCATCCCAGTACGTGGACATATCCCCGTCAATGGCCGCGTGCGCCGGTTGCCCTTCTTGTCGGGGGCGAGGCCGTCGGGGCTATGCGCACGGCCAAGCGTGGATATATTGTATAAACGATCCGTGTCTTCGGCATGTATGTAGCCATGCAAGAACCCGATCAAAAATCCCGATAGGATAAGAAGGAACCCTAAACGGTTCACACCGTTCCTCCGGTCATCTATCACGATAAAAACCTCCATTTATTACACATTTCTAAAAGACTGCTGAAAAACCTCACCTGAGAACACCTACATTCTTCGAGTCTAAGGCGTGCCCCTCCCTACTACATGGACGGTTACCCGCCCTTTCTCTTTATTCAAGATTTTTCGTTTACGTGGTCGCGTCCGTTTCTTCCTGATAATCAAATATTGAGGAATTTCTTTCTATTCTCTCTTATATCGGGGGTAACTGAGGGGGATTTCTTATTTTAAATCATTCAGGGCATCCCCTGGCTACCGACCAACCATCTCAAGGTTCTCTCTTTGATCAATTTCGGGAGCCGTTTTTTACCACGTCCGCCGTCCAGCTCATCTGTATGCGGGTCTCTCGTTTCCCGATATCGGCTCTGCCTCATGCCGTGCCTGTTCATCACTTCGCATTTGTTCACCTGCTATTCAATCGAGTCGTACTGTAGACACTCAAATTTTCGATATCAAACGAAGGAGACGGAGGGAAGATCAAAATCAGGTTGAGGGGGGGATGGAAGGGGTGACGAGGAATGTGGGAACAAGAGCTGAGCGGCTTGCGGAATTCCAGGACGAATTCCGGAACATGGACGGGTACGCTGGAGAAACGCCGTTTCCATCAAACCGGAGAGTTGCCGGTAAAAGGACGCATCCGTCCGTTTGACACCCGTTTGATTGTCCTACGATCTGTGTGAACTGTTTTTAATCGCAGTAGTAGAACCTGAACCCGTACCTGTGCGAACGATAGGAATACCGGCCGCGGTAATGGTGCCGTCGACGCGGGCCAAGGTATACCTTCGGGTGGTAACGGCCACGTCGGTATTTCCAGCTGTGATGGAAATCCCTGTGGCGTTGGTGTAGCCGGTGGTGAAACCGAAAATGACGCCTGTGCTGGCGTCTGTGGAACTTCCGGTGACGGTGTTTTTGATAGGAAAAATCCGGGTGATGTCCGCGATAGGATTTGAAGTGCAGTTCGAAGCGAACTGAGTCGTCTTCCAGGTGGCGATCGTACGGTCCGGCGTGGGCGGTGGAACTGAGGGCGAGCAAGACGATAACGGGGGCGAGCAGGAACAGACGTTTCATGGCAACCTCCCGGAGTTTCGTTGGGAAATGTAAACCTGTTTCCTGTATTTTTCCTGATCTCAACGAAGTTTATTATATTCACATTGGCCGGAAAACAATCCGAGCAGATATGAGCCGGGGATTTTTTGCCCCGTCCCTGCAGGACCGACGAACTTACGGGTAGTGTCACAAATTAACCAGCCGGTGTATGACGAGGTGCCGGGGAAACCGGCAAAACAGGTACTTCTGTTCACCGGAGCCTCCTGTTTCAGTGCCCTGTTCATCTCGGTACCAATCTCCAGCGACCGGCTATATCCTGTCCGTCCCGATTGGGCGTTGACAGTTGTGTTTCGATAGGTTCAGTTTGTCCATTTATCGGAGCTCCGGTACAAACCCCTTATTAATTCCGTTTACACGGAACCGTTCTTCGATCCAGTTTACAGGCAAATACGTCATAAACGAGAGCAGTACTTGAACTCGGATCCGTTCGCTTTCCAGTGAGAAACTGGCCGGATCCGGATAAAATTCTTGATCTCCCTGAAGTCTCGCTCGACCCTGGGCGGTGACGAACGGCTTCATCTACTTGTTCAGGGGAGGACTGCGGTTCGGAGAGGCCGATCTGAAACAGGTAAGGGGTCGAATGCAAGATAAAAGTCGAACAAGGAATAACTGTGTTTTTCAGGTAACGGATCTTGCCCACATCCGATGGATCGGGTGTCGGCGAGAGTTACCAAAACACTTTAGGGAACCTTCTAAGCGTCTTTTGGTTTCATCTATGCATTCGACCGTTACCGAAAGGAACTTCGATCCACCCGACATTCGACGGCCGGCGCGTTACGACCATCGCTTGAAGACAATCCGATAACCGGGATGGATCGATACGTTTTCTCGGGGTTCCACATCATGTAAAAGTAGCCGGGCATCTTTCTCAGCGGTGACGGCGATTCCCCTTTCAGCTGGTTGAAAGAAATCCAGCATTTCACTTACATTGATTGCACGATTTTATGCAATCAGGATTCAGGTGGCCTTATTATCGTTTGCTGAAACACGCTTCCACTGCAGTCCGGCCACCTCTCTGAAACAGCTTTTACCCAACGGACTACGATACCCTTCTTCTTGCTGGAGATCGTTCAAATGGCTCAGGACGTAAACTATAAGAAAACAATTCAGCTTCCGGATACCGACTTTTCTATGCGGGCAAACCTGGACGAACTGGAACCTCGCATCCAGGAGAAATGGCGTGAAATGGACCTTTATGAATCCATGCGTGAGTTGAGGGAAGGAGACCCGAAGTACGTTCTACACGACGGTCCCCCGTACGCCAACGGCGACGTTCACATTGGAACCGGACTCAATAAGATCCTGAAAGACGTAGTGGTTCGCTTTCGGACAATGGATGGGTACGACACGCCATTCGTTCCGGGCTGGGATTGTCACGGCCTTCCGATCGAATGGAACGTCCTGCAGGAACTCGGCGACGAAGCGAAACAAATGGCACCGGAAGACATCCGTAAGAAATGTGCCGGTTCCGCCGAAAAATGGTTAAACGTCCAGCGGAAACAGTTCAAAAAACTCGGTTGTACCGGTGACTGGGACAACCCATACGTCACGATGACCCCCGAATACGAGGCGTCCGTGATCGAAGTGTTCCGTGATCTCGTTGACGCCGGACATATATACAGGAAGAACAAAACGATTCACTGGTGTCTGAACTGTGAAACGGCCCTTGCTTCCGCGGAGCTTGAATACCACGAAAAGGAGTCCCCATCCATCTTCGTCAAATTTCACTCCGACCAATTAAGCGAATCGTTCGACGGGGAAGGGGACCAGAACCTACCCACGTATTTCGTCATCTGGACGACCACCCCGTGGACCCTTCCCGCGAACATGGCTACGGCGGTACATCCCTCGTACGATTACGCGCTGGTCGAGGCCACGGATCCAAATTCGGGAGAGAAACTTCAACTGGTATTTGCCGCTGATCTCGTCGACCGTCTCTCCGAAATGACCAACCTTTCCGATCCAACCGTCTTAGGCACAGTCAAAGGAGAAAAACTTGAGGGGCTCTCCTATCAGCATCCGCAGATGGACCGCCACGGCGAGGTGATTCTGGCCGATTTCGTATCGCTCGATGAAGGAACGGGCTGCGTTCATATCGCTCCCGGTCACGGGGAAGAAGACTATTACATCGGACAGGAATACGATATTGATCCGGTCTGTCCGGTCGATGAAGCGGGAAACTTCACCGCTGAGGCCGGGCCGTACGAAGGGCTCAACGTATACGAAGCAAATGACCGGATCTGTGCGGACCTCAGTGAAGATTATTCACTGCTGAACAAAATAACCATTACCCATGAATACCCGCATTGCTGGCGTTGTGAAACGCCGGTCATTTTCCGGGCCACCCGTCAGTGGTTTCTGGACGTCGAACACCGGGACGTTCGAAATCGTTCGATACAGGAAACGTCACGCGTGAACTGGGTGCCGGACTGGGGCGAAACACGGATGCGTTCAATGCTTGAGGAACGGCCGGACTGGTGCATTTCACGCCAGCGTCACTGGGGGGTTCCGATACCGGTTTTATACTGCGAGAACTGTGAGCATCCCCTGCTGGAGAACGAGGTGATTGAAAAAACAATGAACGTGTTCCGGGAACACGGGGCCGGTATCTGGTTTACGGAAGACCCCTCACGGTTCCTGCCGGACGAGTCCGCCTGTGAAAAATGTGGTCACGAATCGTTCAAACAGGAAACGGATATTTTCGACGTCTGGTTCGAATCCGGTTCCAGTCATTGTGCCGTGGTCGAGCAGCATCCGGACCTTGAATTTCCCGCCGACATGTATCTGGAGGGCACGGACCAGCATCGCGGATGGTTTCAGGTTTCCCTGATCCCCTCGATGATCCGCAACGATCAAAGCCCGTTCAAGGAATGTGTCACCCATGGATTCGTCGTGGATGAAAGTGGGTCAAAGATTTCGAAATCAGACACGGACGGGTTGTCCATGAACGTGGATGAACTCGTGGGCGATTTCGGGGCGGATCTTCTCCGCCTGTGGATCACGTCAGTGGACTTCACGGATGACATTCCGGTTTCCCGGGACATTCTCCAGGAAAAATCGGACCCGTACATGAAAATTCGCCGCACGCTTCGATACCTGCACGGAAACCTGCACGACTTCGAACCCGACCGGCACCGCGTGAGTCACGGGAACCTCGAGGAGATTGATCAATGGGTTCGCCATGAAATTCAGGAGCTAACCCGGACCGTGTACGAACAGTACAACAAATACCGGTTTCACCGGGTGATACGTGAGATCCATAATTTCTGCACCGTTCAGATGAGTAATTTTTTCCTGGACGTGTCGAAGGACCGTTTTTATTGTTCCCCCGAAGCATCGAATCGTCGACGGTCCGCACAGACCGTCGCTCATGACGTCCTGACCGTTATTACGAAGATGCTGACCCCCATCCTTCCCCACACAACCGAGGAACTGTGGGAACACCTTCCGGGGACCCGCCGTGAAAGCCCGCAGCTCTCGGATTGGCCGGACGTGCCTGACCAATGGCAAAACGAGGACCTGGCATGGAACTGGGACCGGCTGCTAAAGGTGCGCGAAGCGGTTTATACACAGATCGAACAACTACGCGAGGCGGACAAAATGAATGAAAGTGCCGAAGCGGATGTGGTCCTGCACGTGACAAACACGGACCTTCGGGAACTTCTACATTCATTCCAGCCCGAATTAACCGAATATTTTCTGGTTTCGGAAATCTCCATTGTCGACGAACACGTTTCCGAGAACATGACGTCGTTCGACGAGCTCTCTGGAGCGGGGGGACGGGTCACGCCCACGGATAACAAAAAATGTGATCGTTGCTGGAACCACCGACCCACTGTTGGAAACGATTCGGAATACGATGACCTCTGCGCTCGCTGTGCGGACATCGTTCGGGACTACGTAAAAAACAACGAATGATGAACAAACTCCAGCTCGCCTTCCTTCTCTCCGGAAGCGGAACCACTCTTGAAAACCTTCTGGAAAAGATCGATCAGGGGAATCTCGACGCACGGATACAACTTGTTCTGTCCAGTGACCCGGACGCATACGGACTCGTTCGGGCCCGGAAGCATGATATTCCGACGGCGGTCGTCGCACCGGATGAGTTCGACGATCGGGAGAAATTCAGCGAAGCCATCTCTGCGGAACTTGATCGGGTCGACCCGGATCTGATCTGCATGGGGGGTTTCATGCATTTCTACGTCGTTCCGAACCGGTATCGGTACCGGGTCATCAATATTCACCCGTCGTTGCTTCCGGAGTTCGGCGGCGAAGGATTTTACGGACACCACGTGCATGAAGCCGTGCTGGAAGCGGATCGTGAACAGACCGGCTGTTCCGTACATTTTGTAACGAATGAAGGATACGACGAGGGCCCTGTGATCCAGCAGGAAACAGTTCCCGTTCGTCCGAACGACACCCCTGAAACGCTCGAAAAACGAGTGAAAGAAATGGAACGTGAACTCTATCCCCGGACCATTCAGTTGTTTGCCGAAGACCGTGTCCGTATCGTGAACGGGAAAGTGCATGTTGATCCTGCAAACTGATTCCGTATGATGGAACGTACGAATTACTTCACCGCATTTTATTCCGTCTGAATTCAGAAATAGAACACGATGAAATACCTTGCCATTTCCGCACATCCGGACGATATCGACTTCGGCTGCGCCGGAACCCTGTCCAAATTGACAAACGAAGGACACGATGTGCGGGAACTGATCATTACCGACGGGTCAAAAGGAAACAAACCCGGATTGCCCACCCAGGAACTCGTTCAGGTCCGCAAAGAAGAACAGCGGGCGTCGGCGAAAAAACTGGGCATTGACACGGTCCATTTTCTCGGGGAAACGGATGGCGAAGTGCAAAACACCCAGGACCTTCGAAAAAAAATTGTGCGCGTGGTTCGTCGGTTCCGCCCGGACGTCGTCTTCAGCTTTGATCCCTCGAACCGAATCTTTGAAAGTCGCTTCGTCGCCCACAGAGACCATCGAAAAGTGGGAAAAGCCGTATTTGACGCCCTATCACCCGCGGCTAAAAACCCGGCCTATTTCCCGGACCTGCTGGACGAGGACGACCTCGAACCTCACCTCGTGGGAGAAATGTGGTTCTACGGCACCCATAAGCCCGACAAGTTCGTTGACATTGAAGCCACCATCGAGGATAAAATCGACGCACTTTTCTGCCATGAAAGCCAGGAACTGAAACGGGAACAGATTCGGGAAATGGTGCATGAACGTTCCCGTGAGGCAGCGATACAATCCGGCAGTGAATTTATGGAAGCCTTCCGGGTCCTCGACATGGAACGACGCTCCTGAGGGAGAGCGTTCCCTTACAGGCAC